>NZ_CP085154.1:302987-605974 GCF_022788695.1 Pseudosulfitobacter sp. DSM 107133 | reverse complement strand
CTCCAGCGGGCAGCAGACGCGCTTCACCCACGAAGGGCAGAGCTTCATGTTTCAGCAGACTTTGGGGACATAGCCATGCGAACTTTACCATCAAACATCCTGGCGCATCTTCAGGCGCGCGGCGCGCAGCATGCCCACCTCTTGGTCTGGTTTCAGGCGCGAAACCGGACAACCGGGGATGCGGAGACCATCGGCTTCTGGACGGGTGCGGATCACGAAGGCTTCCTTGTGGAGGGGGAGGTGCGTACCTATCTGGCGGCGGGCAATTTGTTGAAAATTCCGCCATTGGTCAGTGAGGTCGGATTGAGTGTCCGCACCACTCGCCTAACCCTATCCTCGATTTCCGAGGCCGTTCAGACGGCGGTTCTGGGCTATGAGCTGCGCCAAGCGCCCTGTCAGATGCACCTGGCCTACTTTGACCCGATCACTCAACAACTGATCGATGAGCCGGTTCGCATATTCAAAGGGTTTGTTGCGGGCGCAGAGATTTCGCGCCCTGAAGTCGGCGGCGAAGGCGTTGCAGAGATCAGCCTGTTAAGTTCGGCCCTTGCGCTCACGCGGACGTTGTCTCTCAAAAAGTCGGATACCGCTCTGCGGAACCGGCAACCGAATGACGCTTTCCGGCAATACACCGACGTCAGTGGATCCATCGAGACAGTCTGGGGTGAGGCTCGCGCAAACCAACCGACACCGACGGCTGCAAAATATGTTCCACGGGAGCCGACACGATGACGCATGGAAGACGCCAGGACTGGCATGCCAACTTGATCCAATACCTCAGCGAGGTCAGCCGCCGCCCATTTGCCGAAGGTCAAAATGACTGCGCTCTGTTTTTGGCAGGTGGGGTCAGGGCGATGACCGGCGTGGATTACGCCACCCTTTATCGCGGTCGTTACACCACTATTCGAGGAGGGCTTCGAATACTGCGTAAAGACGGTTTTAACGACCATGTAGAACTCGCCAAGCACCATCTGAAATCAAAACCGGTGGCCGTCGCGAACGCGGGGGATGGCGCTGTTATCGCAACCGATGAAGGCCAAGCGCTGGGGATCGTCCAGGGGGCGGCGGTCTATGTGCTTCGTCCAGCAGGCCTTGGGCTCGTCCCGCTGACAGACGCCATCTTGGCCTTGGAGGTCTAGATGGGACTCGTTCTTGCCGCTTGGAGCGCCATTTCGTCCACCTTCGTCGCATCTGCTTTCGGGCAGTTTCTGACAACAACCTTCTTGGGAAGGTTGCTGACATCGGTTGCCTTGTCCGCGCTGAAAGCAGCACTGATAAAGCAGCCAAAGGCACAGCAACCGGGGATCCGCACGCAGCAGACCCAAACCGGTGGGATCACACCTGCCTCGTTTGTTCTTGGTCGATATGCGACCGAGGGTCAGCTGGCCGCTCCTACGATGAGCCATACGGGTGAGGGTGGTGGACCAAATGCCTATCTCACCTATGTGATCGAATTGGGAGATATCCCCGGTCAAACCCTCGAGAGCCTCATTCTTGACGGGGAAGAGGTCCCGATCGAGGGCACCGATCACGCTGACTATGGTACGCCAATTGGCGGACGCTTCGGTGGTCAGGCCTGGATCAAATACTATGACGGGACCCAGACCTCCGCAGATCCGATGCTGGTCGACAAATATGGTGCGGACCCTGATCGCCCCTGGACTGTCGAAATGGTCGGGAACGGCATTTGCTACGCGATATTGACTTTCAAGTTCAAACGGGACGTGTTCACCAGCTTTCCCAGCGTCCGTTTCGTGGTCGGGGGCATTCCGCTTTATGACCCGCGCAAAGACACCAGCGTCGGCGGAGATGGCACTCACCGGTGGGGTGATGTCAGTACCTGGGAGGTGTCAGAGAACGTAGCGGTCCAGACCTACAATATCATGCGCGGCATCGATCTCGGCGGCGGGCACAAATGGGGCGGTGATGCAGAAGCGGAAGATCTGCCGCTGGCTGTCTGGTGGGCCGCGATGAACAAGGCAGACCTCGGAGTCGACCTCGAAGCTGGCGGCACTGAGCCTCAGTACCGCGCCTCCTATGAGGTCTTTGTCGATGACGAACCGGGCGGTGTTATCGAGGATATCCTGCGCGGCGCTGTGGGTGAGGTTTCAGAGGTTGGCGGCGTTTGGAAGATCCGCCTTGGTGGGCCCAGCCTTCCGATCTACTTTTTCACCGACGACGATGTGATCATAACCGAGGATGACAAGTTTGCGCCTTTCACTTCTGGCGCGGCACCGATCAATGGCGTGAACGCGACCTACCCGGATCCCGAAAGCCTCTGGGAGCCTCGGGACGCCCCGCCGCGTTTCAATGACACCTATGAGGCCGAAGATGGTGGTCAACGCAACGTGGGGGCATTGACGCTCTCGGCAACGCCCTATCCGACCCAAGTCCAGCGGGTGATGCGCAACTATGTTGAAGATGAGCGCCGGTTCCGTCGCCATACGCTCACATTGCCATCTGATGCGGTCCCGCTGGAACCACTCGATAGCGTATCGTGGGCTTCGGAACGCTTCGGCTATGAGGCCAAGGCATTCGAAATCAATGCCAACGTCGATCCCTTACTCACCGGCACGCCCCGTCTTACTTTGCGAGAAGTCGATCCCGCCGACGAGAACTGGTCCACCGACTATGAGCTGCCCGTCGCCTTGGTGCCGACAATCGTCACCCAGCCCACCCCGCAAACTGTGACCGGTTTTGCGGTCACGAGCTGGGGTGTCCCGAACGCAGACGGAACAGATGTCCGCCCCGCCCTGCGTCTGTCCTGGAACGGTGACCAGCCAGATGTGCGCGGTGTACAATGGGAGATACGCATTCCCGATGCTGCATTGGTGAATGCCGGTAGCACCCAAGATGTCGAAGCAGGGGCCGTCATTATTAGCGAGAGCATTCTGCCCGCGACGAACTACGAGGTGCGCGCTCGGTTTGTTGCTACCCGCAGTACCGCCTGGACACCTTGGCTAGCCGCTTCCACGCCTGATCTGAAACCCAGCCTCGGTGACTTGGGGGACGATGTCGCACAGGCAATTGCGGACGCCCAAGCATTGGCAGATGGGGTGGCGGCTGATCTCGCGGAGACCGAAGCCAAAGCCCAGTCTGTTCGTGATGACCACGATGCTCTTGTGGACGGGTTCACAAAGAACAATCTTGGAGAGCTTGAGGTTGACTATGTTGCTGCTGAATTGGCGGCGACCAATGCAGAGACAGCGCGAGACCAGTCGCAGGCTGCTCGTGATGCCGCCCAGAACGCTCAGTCCGCTGCCGAGGCTAACGCTGACGCTGCAAGTGTCTCCGCAGCCGCTGCTGTCGATGCGAAAGACCTTGCTGAAACAAATGCCACCAATGCGGCGTCTGCTGCGTCCGCCGCTGTCGATGCGAAAGTCCTTGCTGAAACAAATGCCGCCAATGCAGCGTCTGCCGCGTCTGCCGCCAGTAGCTCAGCCAGCGCCGCCGAAGCCGAAGCCATCGCAGCAGCTGCGAGTGCTACAACTTCCGCTGGACATGCTACGACCGCAAGCTCTGAAGCGGACGATGCCGCAGGCAGTGCATCGGCAGCGGCCGCAAGTGCAACGGTCGCTACTACCAAGGCTGGCGAGGCATCGACCTCTGCCAGCAATGCCGCAACCAGCGAAACCAACGCGGCGGGCAGTGCATCGTCAGCGGCGTCTTCAGAGACGGTGGCAGCGCAAGCCGGTACGGTTTCCGAGTCACGCGCTCAACGAAACCTTGTTGGTGATCCGAGCTTCGAGCATGATCTGGCTTTTTGGGCAGCCTCCGCTGGCGCAACGCTGAGCATCGAGCCCCATGGTCAGTCAGAACCAGCGCTGTCTAAAGCCCTGCGTTTTACAGATGCCGATGACGATGCCGGAGCCTATGCACAGCCCTATCCGGTTGGCGACTTCCAAGGTCGGACCCTGCGTTTCAGGTTCAAAGCCCGCAGCTCCGATGCCGGTTCATTTCTGAATGTGGGGATTGCCCGACGCCCTGAAGAAGGGGGGTTCAGCGGATCCCAGTATGTGTCGGTCGGGGCCGTCACGACCACGTTCCAGGATTTTGAAGTTGACGTGATCTATGACGCCCTGCCGACCTATGCCATCGGTCTCCGCTGGTTTCATTCAGGCGCCCCAACAGGGGCCTGGACCGAGATCACAGATGTCCACGTTGAGGATGTGACCGACAGCCTGGCCGCAGAGGCCAGTGCCGCAGCCAGCGCCACCAGTGCGTCCAACGCCGCCGCCAGCGAGACGGCGGCCGGCACGCAGGCATCGGCCGCCCAAACGGCCCGCACTGGGGCAGAGACAGCCCGATCCGGCGCAGAGAGTGCCGAGACGGCAGCAGCCACCAGTGCAAGCAACGCGGCCGGGTCTGAGAGCGCCGCATCCACTTCGGCCAGCAATGCCGCCACCAGCGAAGGGAACGCGGGCAGCAGTGCCACCGCTGCGTCCAATTCGGCAAGCCTGGCGTCTACAAAGGCCACCGAAGCCGGTGAAAGCGCCACAGCCGCGAACAGTAGCGCCAACACCGCCACCACCAAAGCGGGCGAGGCATCGACCTCGGCCAGCAATGCCGCAACCAGCGAGACCAACGCGGCGGGCAGTGCATCGTCCGCGGCGTCTTCGGCAATCGTCGCCGCCGATGCAAAGGACGATGCGGAGACAGCGGCAAGCGCAGCCTCTACCAGCGCCTCGAATGCTTCTGCAAGTGAAACGGCGGCGGGATCTTCTGCCTCAGCCGCTCAAGCTGCCCGCACAGGCGCTGAGACCGCTCGTTCGGGTGCAGAGACAGCTGAAACCAACGCTGCTTCGTCGGAAACGAACGCTGCTGTTTCTGCAAGCGCCGCGTCCACAAGTGCCTCCAACGCTGCTACCAGCGAGAACAATGCTGGGGACAGTGCTGATGCTGCCTCAACCAGTGCTAGTGTGGCGTCTACAAAGGCCACCGAAGCTGGGGTAAGTGCAACCGCAGCAGACAACAGTGCAAATGTGGCGTCCACAAAAGCTGGTGAAGCCTCAACATCAGCCAGCAATGCCGCAACCAGCGAAACCAACGCGGCGGGCAGTGCATCGTCAGCGGCGTCTTCAGAGACGGTGGCAGCGCAAGCCGGTACGGTTTCCGAGTCACGCGCTCAACGAAACCTTGTTGGTGATCCGAGCTTCGAGCATGATCTGGCTTTTTGGGCAGCCTCCGCTGGCGCAACGCTGAGCATCGAGACCCATGGTCAGTCAGAACCAGCGCTGTCTAAAGCCCTGCGTTTTACAGATGCCGATGACGATGCCGGAGCCTATGCACAGCCCTATCCGGTTGGCGACTTCCAAGGTCGGACCCTGCGTTTCAGGTTCAAAGCCCGCAGCTCCGATGCCGGTTCATTTCTGAATGTGGGGATTGCCCGACGCCCTGAAGAAGGGGGGTTCAGCGGATCCCAGTATGTGTCGGTCGGGGCCGTCACGACCACGTTCCAGGATTTTGAAGTTGACGTGACCTATGACGCCCTGCCGACCTATGCCATCGGTCTCCGCTGGTTTCATTTAGGCGCTCCAAACGGCTCTTGGACAGAGATCACTGACATCACTGTTGAAGACGTGACTGAAAGCCTCGCCGCTGAAGTTGCCGCCAGCGCAGCGGCCACCAGCGCCTCGAATGCTTCCGCAAGTGAAACAGCGGCTGGCTCCAGCGCCAGCGCGGCCCAGACAGCCCGTACAGGGGCCGAGACGGCTCGTTCAGGCGCAGAGACAGCCGAGACCAACGCAGCTACCAGCGAAACCAACGCGGCGGGGTCAGCTAGTGCTGCTTCCAACTCCGCTTCTCTAGCTGCCACCAGTGAGGGCAACGCAGGTAACAGCGCCAGCGCTGCTTCGACGTCGGCAGGTATCGCAACAACCAAGGCCAACGAGGCTGGAGAAAGCGCGACTACGGCAACCACCCAGAAGAATCTGGCTGAAACAGCAGCGGGCAACGCTTCCGCCAGTGCGTCCAATGCTGCATCAAGCGAGTCCAACGCGCTGGGTTCGGCCAACAGCGCCAGCAGCAGTGCGAGTGTGGCTGCTTCGGCATCCGATCTGGCAGCAATCAGATCCACAGGTAACATCTATGGTGATCCTTCAGCCATTGATGACACCAAGACATCTGGCTCTTCCGGTGGTGTCGCCACTGTCGTTACCCACGGTCAAACAGAACCCGCGTCCGCAAAAGCGTATCGAGCGACAGGTGATGGTGACAGCTTTGGTTTGTATCTGGATGCGATGGCTCCGTTCATCGTTCCTCCGGTGAACCGTAAGATCAGGCTGACAATGATGATCCGCTCGTCGCATGCAGGCTCCATCTATTTCATCCTTCAGGACGATGGCTCAGAGGTGGATACCAAAATCTCAGCAGTCACTACCGAGTTCAGCAAAGTTAGCGTTACTCAGGACACCACAACTCTGGCCACCACAGGAACCCTGAGATATCGGGTGATGGACTACGCAGGTGGTTCGGGTGACTGGTTTGAGATCACAGATGTCCACGTTGAGGATGTGACCGACAGCCTGGCCGCAGAGGCCAGTGCCGCAGCCAGCGCCACCAGTGCGTCCAACGCCGCCGCCAGCGAGACGGCGGCCGGCACGCAGGCATCGGCCGCCCAAACGGCCCGCACTGGGGCAGAGACAGCCCGATCCGGCGCAGAGAGTGCCGAGACGGCAGCAGCCACCAGTGCAAGCAACGCGGCCGGGTCTGAGAGCGCCGCATCCACTTCGGCCAGCAATGCCGCCACCAGCGAAGGGAATGCGGGCAGCAGTGCCACCGCTGCGTCCAATTCGGCAAGTCTGGCGTCTACAAAGGCCACCGAAGCCGGTGAAAGCGCCACAGCCGCGAACAGTAGCGCCAACACCGCCACCACCAAAGCGGGCGAGGCATCGACCTCGGCCAGCAATGCCGCAACCAGCGAGACCAATGCCGACGGAGCGCGGGCCGAAGCGGTTGTCGCTCAAGGATTGGCGGTGTCAGCAGCAACGACCGCTGGCGTATATGCAACTGGCAACCTTGTTTTTGACCCGGACGTCACGGACGATGCCAATTTCTCAAGCAGCCTCGGGGCGACGGTTTCAGTCGTTACACACGGTCAATCTGGTGTTCCCAGCCCGACCGCTGTGAAGGTCACTGACGATGACAGCAGTGGAGGGTTCTATTCCACTTTTAGACCAGTTGGATACGTTGAAGGACGAACCTATCGGTTAAGTGCTTTGGTTCGGTCGAATACCTCTTCCGGCAACGTCAACCTGGCCCTCTCCACAAACAACGAGGCTGGGGATAACCACATATCATTGACGGTGTCTCTACCCGATACGGTAGGCTCAACTTTCGTGCGGGTCAGCACAGATGTCACAATCACGGGGCGTACTGATCACAACAAAGCACGCCTGCGCGTCGGTTATAGTGGCAAGACTTCGGGCGATTGGGTTGAAGCGACAAACCTGCGGATCGAAGACATTACCGACTACTCGATTGTGTCCGGTGAGATCGACGACATCAAAGCGCTGACCGTTGACGGTGGAACTGCCCTTGGCGTTCTGATGACCCAACTTGACGTCAATGCGGGCGGGGTAAGCGCGACCATCGCCGCCCAAGGATCAGCGATTGCCGATCTCGAAGGCAATGCCTCGGCTGTCTACACATTCCGCGCCAAGGCTGGCGGTTCCGTTGGTGAGCTGGAACTTGTGGCTTGGGACGACGCGACCGGAGGCGGCAGCGTCATCACCATGTCAGCCGACACCATTTTTGCAAAGGGTCTGCTCAGCGCTGACAAGTTTGCGGCCGGAAACTCTAGCAATATGCTGTTCAACACCGACTATGCAGACGGCCTAGAGCACTTTGCCATTGGTAAAAACGGAGACGCTGGCGCTGATACAACCCTGGAAGTGAGAGCTGCTGGCTTGACCTATACAGACGGCGTCCGTCCAACAATCAGGTTGTTCCAAGACAGCGGCGATTCAACAGGCTTCGCCAATGTTTATGCCCGCCCTAAGAAGCAGGACGGCACCCTGTACTATCACGAGGTTGAGCCTGGGCGTACCTATGAGATGTCGGTTTACGTTTCTTCGCAGCGATGCACCGGTACGCTTTACATGATCTGGAGAGATTCTGCGGGAGCCCTGATTTCTTCGGATACATCAGCCTTCGGAAGTTTCTTTGGAAGCACAACAGACCCGTCTAGCTGGCCCCGACGCTGGATGAAGGCAACCGCGCCAGCGACTGCCAAATACGTCGACATCTACATCCAGAAGAGTGCCACCACTTCCAGCACGACCAGCTATATGTATCTGCATAACTGGATGCTGGCTCAGACCCATGGTGACGCCACACAGCCACAGGACTACAAGCCGCGTGGCACAACCTACATCGACGGCCAGAAGATCATCACCGGTTCGATCACAGCAGAATCCGGGGCGATCGGGGACTTGGCGGTTGGAACCTTGCAGATTGCTGGAGACGCCATCACGGTCCCAGCTTCAGCCTACTCCTATGAGTATTTCTACCCTGCCTCGGAGACTGTATGGGATGACTTGGTTTCTGTAACTCTCAACCGCCAAGGTTATCAAACTCACATCGAAGTAAGTGGCGCCATCGGAGCAGACCGCTCAGGAGGTGGTCAGTATGGAGCAATCGCCCAGCTTAGAGTTGTTAGAGGTTCGACATTGGTCTCTCCTACTTGGGGGCAGGGGTCGTGCTTCGGCGGTTCTCGTAATTCTTTCACTTTGAAGGCTCTGGATACAGACACCGGAACTGGGGCAGCCACTTATACCCTACAAGCAAAACGAACCCCTGAGAAAATCAATACGTTTGCGCCGATCATTGTCTGGCCCTCGATCACTGTTCAACAGAGGAAACGCTGATGCCTACTCTCTTTCTAGTTTATGACAACACCCTTGGTACAGCATCAGCACGCCCGATTATTAGATGGGGCGAGGCCGCAGATGCTGATCTTTCTCTGCAAGAACATTCGGCCAGTGAAACGGCGGTTGAGAACACTTCGGGTCTCCCCTTCGACCCGGACGAAACGACTGATTACAAGTATTACTATGATCCCTCTACCGGGGACGTATCATTTTCAGGCCTGCTGGCTGATCCGTGGTTTTACAGTTCGGAGTCGGAAGAATACCGGACGCAAAGAGACACACTTTTGGCAGAGTGCGACTGGACCCAGCTGCCCGACACAGCGCTATCAGCTTCTTGTGTTACTGATTTTGCCACCTATCGGCAGGCACTTCGGGATGTTCCCCAGCAGGGAGGTTTCCCCAGCACGATCACCTGGCCCACTCGACCCACTGAGGTAAACGCATGAAGAACATCCACGCCCACATCGCAACCGCCGACGTATTGGAGACGCATCACACACAGTCCTTTGGTCTGGAAACACCGTGGCCCTTCGGTCTGACGATACTGGCCCTTACAGCCGTCAAGGAGCGCGACAGTCGCACCGTCGATCTGGCGACTGTCGCGGTGCTGTCTCAGGATCAGCTGACCCAAGAGGCAATCCTGACCGAATATGACGTGCCATACGCAGTCAGAACAGCCGTAGAAGCCGGTTTGCCCCCTGAGATCGACCCCCGACCGATCAAAACCTTCGGCGAGGAGCTGGGTCTGACCGAGAATATGCAGGCCGAAATCCTCAACCGAAAGATCACTCAAGAACGGAACAGACGGATCACGGCCGGTTTTGAGTTCCAAGGAAACACCTTCGATTTCGACGAAGTGTCAAAGTCTCGCATCACGGGTGCAGCAACGCTTGCCGGTTTCGCGATTGGGGCAGGGGCTTTGGTTGATGACCTGTACTGGCATGGCGGCGAGGATCCCTTTGCATGGATCGCTCAGGACAACACGTTGGTGACAATGGATGCTCAGACCTGCTTTGCCTTTGGCCAGGCGGCTGCCGAGCATGAGAGCCTGCACATCTTCGCAGCCCGCGCTTTGAAGGATGCAGCAGAGCCGGTTCTCGATTTCGCTGAGGATATCCATTGGCCGGGGTATGTTCCCGTCTAGTTTGCTCGCGACAGCTACTCAACGTTCTGATGCTGTTCACACCCCGTTTAATGGCGCTTAAAAGTGCTGACAAATAAGCTTCGTTTTTCTGCCAACATTTTCTTCGCGCTACAACTGGAGAGCTCTCTAGCCCGTGGCCATGTGGTAACCGGCTCGTAGGTTATGGCTTTCAGCTACCCGTAGCACCCGCATAGGTTGCTGGGGCATAAAACAGGGGCATTCCCGGCGACGGGGGTGCTCCGGGTGCTTGGTTCACTGGTGCAAGAAGAAGTGGCTGGGATGGTAGGATTCGAACCTACGGTACACTGTACCAAAAACAGTTGCCTTACCACTTGGCTACATCCCAACGTGTCGCGCTAATTAATGCCCACTTGCCGCAGGTGCAAGCCCAAAAACCGGCAAATCGTACATGACGTGTTCATTCTTCTTCGCCTTCCCGTGTCAGAAGATCCTTGTCCGCCCGCTCGGCGCGTTCCTGATCCACGATTTTCTCCAATGCCTCGTTCTGCGTCGACTGAACGTCCTCGGTTTCGACCTCCCGAATGACAACCGCGGGCTTGGCAGGGGCGTCGGGCTTGCTGGCAGGGGATACCACGCGGAACGTCGGCTCCGGCATTTCGATTCCCGCGGCATCGAAGGCAATCAGCACCTGCCTGATCGATTCGCCCCGCGCCAGTGCAAAGCCGGTTTCGTGCTGGTCGATCCAGCCGGTGACACGGATACCGATGGTGCTGTCGCCGATGGTCTCGATCCAGATCGCAGGGGCGGGTGTGGCAAGCACAAAGGGCAGCTTGTTCACTGTTTCCAGCGCCAGCGCCTTGGCGGCGGCCAGATCGGTCGCGGGGGCCACCCCCACGTCAAAGACAAAGCGGCGCTCGGCATTTCGGGTGTAGTTGATGATCCGGCTTTTGAAGACCATCGAGTTGGGGATGCGAATCTGGTTGCCGTCAAAGCTGAGCAGGATCGTGGCGCGGCTGGTCAGGCTGATGACCTTGCCCACGTCGCCTTCGATCTCGACGGTGTCATTGGGGCGGAACGGCTGGCGGAACGACAGCATGATCGAGGCAATAAAGTTTTCAACGGTGTCGCGGACTGCAAAACCGATGGCCAGACCGACGATCCCCGCAGCCCCCAGAATGGTGCCCAAAAGCGCGGTGGCGTTCAGAATGTCCAGTGCGATCACAATGCCCGCGACGACAAACACCAGCCGCACGATCTGGCGGTAGATATCCGCGATAAACGCATTGGGTGCGATGCGCTCCCATGGGTATTTCGCACGGGCCAGCAATACGCCTGCCAGCACCACCAGAGCAAAGGCCAGCAGCGCCACGCCCAAGAGCGGCACCATGGCGACGGCCTGCATCATCCGCGTCTTGAACCGCTCGTAGGCCGGGTTCAGCCGTTCGACCACATCTGTGGTCTCTGTCACCTCGTTTTCGATGGCGACGACACCCTTCACCCGGCCGACCAGATCGTTCAGCCGTGTGGCGGTGGCCGCATCCAGCGTCGTACCGCGCAGGGTCACGATCCCCGAAGACACCGTAACCGTGACGTTTGAATAGCCGTCCAGTTCGGCCATGATATCGCGGATGCGCACGGCAATCGCGGCATCCTGTTCGGCGCTGTCCTCGACGGTGATCTCGCCCTGGGGCTGTGACGTTGTCTGGGCGCAGACCGGAGCGCAAAGCACCGTGGCCAGCGTCAGGACTGCAAGCAGATGGCGCAACATGTTCATTTGCCCACCTCGACCAGCACCGCGCCGTGACGCGCGCCTTTTTCCACCGCTTCGTGGGCGGCGGCGGTGTCGGACAGGGCAAAGACCTGTTCAACCGGAATGCGCAATGCGCCGTCGCTCAGCGCAGTGTGCAGGCGTCTGATGATCGCCTGACGCTGGTCCGGTGGCAGCAGGTAGATCAGGATGGCTTCGACGGTTGCCGCTTTGAACATCAATTCGAGAAAGTTGAAATCCGCGCGCGGCTGGGCGGCTGATCCATAGGCCGCGATGGTGCCGCCCTGGGCGATCAGCGCGATGTCCGTGGCGATATTGGTGCCAAACTCGGGCTCGATTATGCGGTCGACCGGCTTGCCATCGCTGGCGGCCAAAACCTTGGCTGTCAGATCGGTGTCGGTGAAATCCACGACTTCGGCGGCACCGGCAGCGCGGGCGCGCTCTGCCCCTGCCCCGCGCGCCGTGGCGATCACATGCGCCCCGCCCCAACGCGCCAGCTGCACCGCAAGCAGCCCCACTGTGCCGGCACCGCCCTGCACCAGCACGGTCTTGCCGCGCACGTCACCGCCGCCGAACACCGCATGGCAGGCCGTCAGCCCCGGAATACCAAGGCTTGCACCCGTCTGCATGTCAACGCCATCGGGCAGTTCAACCGCCTGTTCGGAAGGCACGGCAATCTGTTCGGCGCAGGTGCCAAAAGCGCGCTGCCACTGCCCGTTCCAGATCCAGACCCGTTGACCGATGCGCGCAGGATCAATCCCCGCGCCCACAGCCGAAATCGTACCCGCCCCGTCACTGTGCGGGGTGATCCGGGGAAAGGGTGGTTTGGTCACGCCCGGACGGGTGCCGCCGCGCGCCTTGACGTCAGAAGGGTTTACGCCGGAAAATTTCAGATCGACCAGAACCTCGCCGGCGCCGGGTTCGGGGGTCGGCCTGTCGGTCAGGCTCAGGACGTTGGCCGCCGGGCCAAAGCGGTCATAGAAAATAGAACGCATGAAATTGATTCCCTTCAATGTCTTGACGACAGACTACCCCCGCCGCTGCGAAATGCCAGCGTGGCGCAGGTTGGAATCGGTCTTGGGCAGGTCCATTGCTATGGTTTCGGCGCGCGCCTTTACGGACTGCCGCCGAAAAATCGCGTCGCCCAAGCGGCAAAGATGTCGCCATGTGAGTCCATGCCTGCACGGGCCTCGGCCACTTCTACGTCGGTGGCCGACAGCACATGTTTGGTGGCGTCCAGAACACCCGCCATGAACCGGTCGGTGAACTCGGGGTGACCCTGCGTGGTGATGATATGATCGCCCTTGGCGAAGCCTGCGTTGATACAACCGGGGGAATGCGCGATGCGTCGGCATCCTTCGGGCAGCTGTGTCACCGTGTCGTGGTGAAAGCTGTGCAGGTTCAGATCCTCCTGCGCGGGTTGCATCCAGTCGAACTGCTCAAGAAACGTGTGGGTTTCCACGCCGATGTTCCAGTCTGCCTGCGCGACCGTCCCGCCCAGAGCCACCGCAATCGCCTGATGGCCGAAACAGACCCCCAACAACGGCTTGCGCGCGGTATCGGCCCGCCGGATGAAATCGTAAAGCGGGGCAAGAAAGTCCATCCCGTGCAGCACCGATTCCGGGCTGCCAGTGATCAGATAGGCATCTTGCTCGTCGACATCCTGCGGCACCTCGCCGCCGACAGCCATATAGACGCGATAGCTGAACCGCTGGTCCTGCGCATCAAACAGATCGCGAAAGCGGTGGGAATCGTCGGGAAAGGCGTCTCCCACCTCGATGCTGCGGTCATGGTTGACCTGAAGAATGCCCAGCTTCAGACGGCTCATGCCGAAACCATTGCCTTCAGGCCGGTTTCTGTCGCCAACAGGATCTTTTCCACATGGCTGGCATCAATAACCAGAGGCGGCGAAAAGATCGCGTTGTTGCCCGACACACGGATCATCACGCCGTCGTCATAAGCGGCTTTCTGGAACGCAAGCCCGGCGGCACTGGCCGCCGGTGCCTTGGTCTTGCGGTCGGTCACGAATTCGATGGCGCACATCAGCCCTTCGCCGCGCACGTCACCGATAATCTCGTGATGATCGGCCAGCGCGTGCAAGCCTGCCTTAAGCTTTGCCCCCATGGCCGCCGCGTTTTCCCACGGCTTGATGCGAATGATTTCCTCGACCGCCGCAACGGCAGCCGCTGCGCCGCCGGTGATGATTGCTGGCGGGTTGGCCATGCTGTCGGCGGGGTGCGCCATCGGATGCCACATGTGCCGCGCGTTGTTTTCTTTCAGGAAGTTGCTGTCCTTCATGTCTCGGACCTTTCTGGCTCCCTGTGCCCGTTGTTCCAGATATATGTGATATTTGCCGGCACAATGCCCCCAAGCCGCGCTGTCAGATCAAATCCGTGCGCCACCAGCAGGGCCGCGATGTCTTCGGGCTTGTGGCCCCGTGCCGTGGGAAAGGCGATCGAACAGGCACCCGACACGCTGCCCTGCGCATCAAACACCGGTATCGCAACCGATGACACACCCTGCTCCAGCACATCGCGGGTCTTGGCAAAACCGGCCTGACGCACCGACAGAACGTCTTGCTGCACTGCGTCCATTTGCACCTGCACGCCACGCCTTGCGGAATGATCCGCGGTTGCGGCCTTCACGAAGGCCTCGGATGAAAAGGCAAGAATCACCTTGCCCGAGGACGTATCGAACAGCGGCGGCAGGCTGTTGGCATCAAAGCTGACGCGCACCGGGTGATCGTGTTGTTCGGCGTAGCAGATACTGACCAGATCAAAGCCGCGCAGCTGGGACAGGTGCACCAGTTCGCCCGCCTGCTGCGCGATAGTCTCGACCACCGAAGACACCATATCGCCCGCATCAACGGTGCGCGCCCGCATCGCGGCCAGCCGTGTCAGCGCATGGCCCAGCCGGTAGGCACGCGTGCCTGCGTCTTGTTCCAGAAACCCCGCATCGGCCAAAGCAACCAGATGACGGTGCACCGTTGCCTTGTCACGCCCCGCCAGCCGCTGCACCTCGCCCAACCCCAAGGCCGGGCGCGCAGGCGTGAACAGGTCAAGCAGGTGCAAGGCTTTGGCGATCGTGGACATACGGCGTGCGCCCTCCCTGGCGCGAGATGTGTTGCGCAAAGGTTCGCGCGACTCGCCTTGCAATTCAATATATTTCTGAAACCGCTAGTTCAAATAATGAACCACCCTGAGAGGACACCCCTTGGATCAAGCCACAATCGACGCATTGCGCACCCTCTCCATCCCCGATCAAATGCATCTGATCGACGGCCAGCATGTTGCCGCGCAATCCGGCGCACTGATCGACGTGTTCTCGCCCATCGACGGCACACGGCTGACCGGCATTGCAGCAGGCACCAAAGCCGACGCCGACCGTGCGGTCGCCGCCGCGCGCCGCACCTTCGAGGCAGGGACATGGGCCAAACAGCCCCCGCTGAACGCAAGAAGGTGCTGATGCGACTGGCCGATCTGATCGAAGCCGAAGCCCTTGCGCTGACGGTTCTGGGTGTGCGCGACAACGGCACCGAAATCGCCATGGCACTCAAGGCCGAGGCGATGTCCTGCGCCGCAACTTTCCGGTATTATGCCGAAGCCATCGACAAACAATACGGCGAGATTGCCCCGACAGCCCCCGGTACACTGGGGCTTGCCGCCGGCGTGTTTACCGCTGGATTGTCGCGCGCGCACCGCATGATCGCGGCCATCCGGTCGGGTGTTGTGCATGTGAACACATACGGTGGCGCAGATCTGACCGTGCCGCTGTCAGGGCACAAGCAATCGGGCAACGGGTCAGACAAAAGTCTGCATGCCATAGAAAAGTATCAAGACCTGAAAACAGCCTGGATCGCTTTGTAAGGGGTTATTGCGCTGGATCTTGGTCAGCCAGGTCGGCCAGAAGGTCCAGTAGCAATTCAAAACGGGCCGCTCCCAGATGCGCACGCCAGCTTTCAGCGATTTCGGCGGCGCGCCCTGCGTTGTCAGCGATCAATGCTATTCCCGCCTCGGTAATGGCCACCTCTTGCCGTCTGCGGTCTTGCGCGACCTTGACCTGCGTGACCAGTCCTTTTGCGCTCATCCCGCGCATGATCCGCGTCAACGACGGCTGCAACAATGCCGTGCGCTGCGCCAGCGTCGTGGCATCCAGCGGACCCGCCTCTTCCAGAACCCGCAAAACCCGCCACTGTTGCTCGGTCAGACCAGAGGCCAACAGCATCTCGCGTATCGGCTCCATGACAACTTCGCGCGCGTGCATCAAGGCAATCGGCAAAGAGCGGCTGGTGCTGGGGAGTTTCTGGCTCATAAGAAGAGAATCCTTGACGTGATGGCTGAGATTTACTCGATCTGAAAATAATTGCGATGTTAAGCAAGTCGCTCTATAGATAACAATGCCACGGTTGCCTTCGCGATGGCGAACCACCAGCCTGCGCCCCATGACCCCAACATACAGGACACCAAGACATGAATTGGAACGAATTCGCAACCCACGCCAAAGACGTTGCCGATTGGGGCGCGGATTATCACAAAACCATACGTGATCGTCCGGTACGCGCACAAACCGCCCCCGGAGACGTGGCGGCACAACTGCCCGACAGCCCGCCCGAAAACGGCACCGACATGACCAATATCATGGCCGATTTCGAAAAGGTGGTGATGCCGGGGATCACCCACTGGCAGCACCCGCGTTTCTTTGCCTATTTCAATTCAAACGCCGCCCCCGCGTCGGTGCTGGCGGAATTTGTCGCCTCGATCATCGCGCCGCAATGCATGCTGTGGCAGACCTCTCCGGCAGCAACCGAGATGGAAACCAAGATGATGGACTGGCTGCGCCAGGGTCTGGGTCTGCCGGCCGGTTACCAGGGCGTCATTCAGGACAGCGCCAGCAGCGCCACGCTGGCCGCTGTGCTGACCATGCGCGAACGGGCGCTGAACTGGCAGGGCAATGTACAGGGCCTGTCAGGCCAGCCCAAATTGCGCATCTACTGCTCGGATCAGGTCCACACCTCGGTCGACCGCGCCATCTGGGTGGCAGGTATCGGGCAGGACAATCTGGTCAAGATCCGCAGCACCGGCGACCTGCGCGGAATGGACCCCATCGCCCTGCAAGACGCAATCAACCGTGACCGCGAAGCCGGTTTTGTGCCCGCGGGCATCATCGCCGCCACAGGGGCCACCGGCATGGGCGCCTGCGATGACATCGAAGCGGTGGCCAACATCGCCGAAGCCGAAAACCTGTTTTCCCATCTCGACGCCGCATGGGCCGGCACCGCGATGATCTGCCCCGAATTCCGCACGCTTTGGAAAGGCGCCGAGCGCTTTGACAGCATCGTGTTCAACCCGCACAAATGGCTGGGTGCGCAATTCGACTGTGCCGCCCATTTCCTGCGCAATCCCGACCTGTTGCGTCAAACGCTGGCGATCCAGCCCGAATATCTGAAAACCCACGCGCAGGGCGATATCATCGACTATTCCGAATGGTCGATTCCGCTGGGCCGCCGCTTTCGCGCGCTCAAGCTGTGGTTCCTGATGCGCAGCTATGGCATGGAAGGGCTGCGCAGCCGCATCCGCAACCATGTGGCATGGTCGCAAGCCCTGTGCGAACGCCTGCGCGCCCTGCCCGACTTCGAGATCGTGACCGATCCGATCCTGTCGCTGTGGACGTTCAAGGTAAAAGGCGCCAGCGACGACGAGACGCAAGAGCTGGTCGAGGCGATCAACAGCGACGGGCGCATTTATCTGACCCAGACACTTGTGGACGGGGTCAAGGTTATCCGGTTCACCGCAGGGCAATTCGATTGCGAAGAGCGCGACTTTGACACGGCTTACGAGACCATCATCGAGATTGCCAAGGGCTGATGGCCTCATAGCCCGACACATTCAGAGGCGTGCGGTGCGATGCAATCCATCGCGCGCTTTGGGTGGCTAAACCTGATCCAGACAGGCCGCACAGCCTGCAAGAGCGGCTGCATCATCGGTCACAACCCACATCGGAATTTCCGACAACGTTCCCTCGAACCTGTCCTGAACCCGCGCCGCAGCCAAAAACGCGCCTGCCTCGGGCAATCCGACAACCGCCCGCGCCAGTCCGCCGTTGAAGTAGATGCCCCCAAGCGGCATGAACTGGAACGTCATATCGCGGCACAGGGCAGCCAATGCGGCAAGATACACCTTCATGGTTTCCCGCGCCTCGGCCACAATCTGCTGGCTGGGCATTTCCGCGCCGCCCATCGCCCGATGCAACGCCCGCAAGCCGGCTCCGGCAAACAGCTGTTCGACCGTCTCAAAGGCCAGCGCCTTTTCCCCCAGATGCGCCTGCAGGATCCTGTAGACACCGATGGGCAAACCCGCATGCCCCTCTTCGGACAACATCACGCCGCTGCCGTTGGCCAGACTGATGTTAAACCCGGTCCCCAACCCGACGACCAGCCCCTGCCCGCCAGGGGCCGCGCGCCCCGGAACAACCAAAGCCACAGACTCAGCCGCCAGATAGGGCAGCGCATGACCGACAGCCGCAAGATCATTGATGATCCGCACTGTGGCGCCGCCCAGCACAGCCCCCAGCTCTTCAGCATCAAACGACCAGTCACGGTTGGTCAGGCGCACATGGCCCGGCATAACGGGGCCCGCGATGGCCACACACAGCCGGTCCACCGTTGCCCCCGCACAGAAATCGGCCAGCACATCGGCAAATGTGGGATAATCGTCATTGCGAAACCATTTTACCGAGTCTGCAACCAGAACACCGCCCTGTGCATAGGCCATGCGTGTATTGGTGCCGCCCACATCTGCCACGACTGATTTCATGTTTTACGCTGCCTTTCCGGGCTGTTTGCCAAGAATGATCATACTCAGCAAATCGTCGTCGGTCACATCGGCCACATCAACCGTGCCCACCAGCTTGCCGTTCTTCATCACCGACGCGCGGTCGCACAGTTCCATCACGTCGTGAATGTCGTGACTGATCAGGAAAATCCCGATGCCTTCGGCCTTCAACTGCGTGATCAACTCGCTGACCATTTGCGTCTCGTGCGGACCCAGCGCCGCCGTCGGTTCGTCCATAATCAGGATCTGAGCGTTGAAATAGACCGCACGCGCAATGGCGACCGACTGGCGTTGACCGCCCGACAGCGCACTGACCGGATCCTTGAACTTTTGAAAGTTCGGATTCAGCCGCGCCATGATCTTGCGCGCCTCGCTTTCCATCGCGTCGTCGTCCACCAGCCCCAGCGGCGAGGTCAGCTCGCGCCCCAGAAACAGGTTGCTTGCGGCGTCCAGATTGTCGGCCAGCGCCAGCGTCTGATAGATCGTTTCGATGTTATAGCGCCGCGCGTCACGGGGGCTGCGAATGTCGGCCCGTTCGCCCTTCACATAGATCTCGCCGCTGTCCATCTTGTAGGCACCGGACAGGATCTTGATCAGCGTCGATTTTCCCGCGCCATTGTGGCCCAGCAGGCCCACGACTTCGCCGGGGTACAGATCGACCGACACATGGTCGACAGCATGCACACCGCCGAAGCTGATGCAGATGTCGCGCATGTCGATCAGCGGCGTGCCAGTGTTGGTTTTACTGCTCATTTCGAAGACCTCCGGTAGAGATTGTCCAGATAGACCGCAAGCACCAGAACGCCACCCACGACGACCTGTTGCACCGCGGCGTCAAAGCCGATCAGCACCATGCCTGTTTGCAGCGATTGCATGACAAATGCGCCCAGAACCGCGCCATAGATGGTGCCGACACCACCGCTGAGCGAGGTGCCCCCGATGACGGCGGCGGCGATCACATAAAGTTCGTCCAAGGTGCCCAGCGCGTTGGTTGCCGACCCCAGACGGGCCGAGGCCACCACTGCCGACAGGCCGGTCAGAAAGCCCATGAGGGCGAAAATCTTGACTGTCATCCAGCGGGTATTGATGCCCGCCAATGCCGCCGCTTCGGGGTTGCCGCCGATGGCATAAACATAGCGGCCAAAGCGGGTGCGGTTCATCACCACGGTCATCACCACGATCACCACCAGCAGGATCAGCACCGGAATGGCAAAGCCGTGACTGATGAACAGGCCGCCTTCGGGAATTTGAATGTCGTTTGCCTTGGCATAGCGGCGCACGATGCCCACGGGCCACGGATAGGCATTCACCAGCAGCACCGCGCCAACAACAGCGCCCACGCTGACGATGCCGATAAACCATTCCGCCCAGATCGGACGCAGCCGGAATTCAAACCGCTTGCGCCGCGCGCGCCCCATCACGATCAGCGCAACCACAGCGATGGACGCAATGATGCCCACGATCCAGCTGCCTGTGGCCCCCACGGCCCCGTTCGGCCCGCCACCCATCAGCTTGAACGTGCTGTCGAGGGGCGAAATCGTCTCGCCGCGCGTAATCAGAAAGGCCACACCGCGCCACACCAGCAAACCGCCCAGCGTCACGATAAAGGCCGGGATCGACAGATAGGCAATCAACCAGCCGTGGATGGCCCCCACCAGCATCCCTGCGATCATCCCGACGATACAGGCAATGATCCAGACGCTCCAATGTTCCAGCCCCACCAGATGCGGCAGAAACCAAACCTGGGTAATCCCCATGATCACCGCGCAAAACCCCAGGACCGAACCGACGCTCAGGTCGATATGGCGGGTGATGATGACCAGCACCATGCCACAGGCCATGATCCCGATCGAAGAGGTCTGAACCGAAAGGTTCCACAGGTTGCGCGGCGTCAGGAATGCGCCAAAGCCGTTGTTGACCGCGCCGTAGACGTGAAAGCCCACCCAGATCAGTGCCAATGCGCCCAGCATCCCCAGCAGGCGCGTGTCCAGTTCGGTGTCGCGCATGAAACGCTGTACCAACCCGGGCTGGCTGCGCGCGGCCGCCGCGGTGGGGCTGTGTTCGTTCGTGTCAGTCATATCCGCACCCGTCAGATAAGCCGATCCTGTTTGCGCAGGGTGCGCAGCGGATCCGGCTGAAGTGTCATGAAAAATCAGATTGCGGCACCGGCCGGCCTATTGCCCGCCGGTGCCTTGGGCCTGTGGCCTTAGTTACAGCCGTCCACGCCATCCATGGCGCCGGCACAGACTTTGTCTTTCGCGATGTGACCTGCGTCGATCACAGCCGAAATGTTGTCTTTGGTGATCGGTGTCGGCGCGAGGAAGATCGCGGTCATTTCCACACCTTTTTCGCCGCCAGACCATTTTTCGGCACCGTCGACATCAGACATCGCCGTGCCATCTGCCAGAGACAGGGCGATTTCAGCGGCTTTCTTGCCCAGCTGACGCGCATCTTTCCAGACCGACACGGTTTGCGTGCCACGCGCCACACGGTTCAGCGCCGCATGGTCGCCGTCTTGACCGCCCACAGGAACGCTCAGGCCCTGCGCCTGCAAGGCGGCAATCACGCCACCGGCCATACCGTCGTTTTCGGCCAGAACCGCATCGACGTTGTTGTCATTGGCCGTCAGGATCTGCTCCATATTGCGTTGTGCGTTGTCAGGCTTCCAACCATCACTAAACGCTTCACCGACAATCGTGATCTTGCCTGCTTCAACGTCGGCACCGATGACTTCCATCATGCCTTCCAGCAGGAACAGCGCGTTGGGGTCGCCCTTGTCGCCCTTGATGATGGCAAAGTTGCCTTCGGGCTGTGCGTCTTTAACGGTCTGGGCGATGATCCGGCCAACGCCCTTGTTGTCAAAGGTCAGGTAAAAGGCGCGCGGGTCTTCGATCAGCCGGTCATAGCCGACGACCGGAATGCCTTCGTTGTCGGCCTGATCGATGGCGGGGCCAATCGCGTCTTTGTCGACAGACAGGATGATCAGCGCAGTGGCGCCTTGCGCGATCAGCGCCTCGACGTCGGTCAGCTGCTTGGCAGCCGAGGCTTGCGCGTCAGCCGAGATATATTTGGCGCCCGCAGCTTCGATGGCTGCTTTCATCGCGGCTTCGTCGGTCTTCCAGCGTTCTTCCTGGAAATTCGACCAGCTGACACCAACAGTGATGTCCTGCGCCCAGGCGGCCACGGCCGTCACGGTGATCGTCGCAGCCAAGGCGACCGTTTTCATTAATTTCATTGTGTCCTCCCAAGACTTTGCCCAACTGTTGCACGCAGCACAGTGGCGTGTTCGCATCATTAGGCATTTTAATTCGGAAAGCAAATTAAATTGGACAAGCCCAAAAAATAACGCCATTCTACCGGAACACTTGGCGTGAAGAACCAACTTAACCCCTTGGAATAATATAAATTAAGATGGCATTCGGACACCAAAAAGAAGACAGCCGCCTGATCCTGCTGCGCGAGATTTCTCAAGAGGGACGCATCCCGAGGATCGACCTTGCACAGCGCACGGGAATCAGTCGGGCAACGGTGACAACCATCACCGCCGATCTTCTGCGCGATGGTCTGATCGCGGAGGTTCCCCGCGATGACGGTGCCGCATCAACCCGTGGCCGACCCCGCGTTGACCTCAAGATTGCAGGCTCGGCCCATCTGGTTGCAGGGGTCAAAGTATCGGGCACGCGGATCTCGCTGGTATTGATGGACTTTGAAGGAACCCAGCTGGTCGACCACGAAGCGCCACTTGCCCCGGGGCGGCACAGCCCTGCGGCGCTGGCCGGATTTATCAGCGATGCTGTGGCAACGCTGGCGGCCAAGGCCGGGCACGCAACCGCCGACATCTCGGGGGTTGGCGTTGGTCTGGCCGGAACCATTGATGCCGGCGCGGGCGCGGTGCACTGGTCACCTTCGCTGAACGCGCGCAATGTGGACTTTGCCGCCGATCTGACGGCGCAGATGGGGGTGCCTGCCTATCTGGACAATGACGCGAACCTTGTGGCCATGGCTGAAAAAGCCTTTGGCCTTGGCCGGGGGCGGTCCGATTTCATCGTGGTCACCCTCGAAGCGGGTGTCGGCATGGGCATCATCCTGGGCGGCGAGATCTATCGCGGCACGCGCGGATGCGGTGCAGAGTTCGGCCATACCAAGGTGCAGCTGGAAGGCGCGCTGTGTCGTTGCGGGCAACGGGGCTGCCTGGAAGCCTATGTTGCCGAATATGCGCTGCTGCGCGAAGCCGATACCGCCCTTGGCCCCGATACCTCGGTGGCCAGCCAGATCGCGCGGTTGCTTGAAGCAGCCGAAGCAGGCGACAGCGCGGCGGCGTCGATCGTGGCACGCGCAGGGCGGATGTTTGCGATGGGGCTGGCCAATATCGTCAATATATTCGATCCTGAATTAATCATTCTCGCGGGAGAGCAGATGCAGTTCGATTACCTCTATTCCGACGCGGTCATGGCCGAGATGCGTAAATCCATCGTTCAGGTCGACGCTGCCCCACCCGAAGTGGTCATACACAAATGGGGCAACCTGATGTGGGCGCGCGGGGCGGCCGCCTATGCGCTGGAGTTCGTACAGGAACGCGCCGCGCGCGAGGGGCGTGTCGATGCGGATTAGTGTTGTATTGATCCTCTGCGCAGGTGCCGCGCAGGCCGAACCGCAGTTCACCCCGGTCACCGTGCCGCATCATCAATATGATGGCGGCTGGGAACATTTTGTCGGTGGTGGCCTGACGGCATTCGATTGCAACAGCGACGGGCGCACCGATCTGGTCGCGGCGGGGGGCAGCAATCCGGCGGCTGTCTTTGTCAACGAAAGCGATGAGGCGATCCGTTTGCGCATGACTCCCCTGCCCGTCAGCGACACCACGGGCGTCTATGCGCTGGACATCAACAACGACGCCAAGTTGGATCTGGTGATGCTGCGCGTTGGCCCCGACCAGATATGGCTGGGCGACGGTGCATGCGGCTTTGCCCCCGCTGACATGATCGACTTTCCCGACAAATGGACCACAGCATTCTCGGCCACATGGGAACAGGGGCAGGACCGCCCCACACTCGCGATGGGCCACAATGTCGACCGCACCAACCCCGACGGCCCGTTTCAGGCCTGTGACACCAACAGCCTGTGGCGACCACAGGGGGAGGGCTGGGAGCAGACCGTTCTGGCGCCGGGGTTCTGCCCGCTCTCTGCCCTGTTCACCGACTGGTCGCGCAGCGGGCAGGCCGATCTGCGGCTGTCGAACGACCGGCATTACTATGTCACCGGCGGCGCCGAGCAGCTGTGGCAGATGGCCCCCGAACCGCGTCTGTATACCGAAGCCGACGGCTGGGCCGAACATCACATCTGGGGCATGGGCATCGCCACCCGCGACCTGGACCGCGACGGGCGCGACGAAGTGTTCCTCAGTTCGATGGGCGACCAGCGTTTGCAGCAACCCACGGGCGACGGGCCGGGCTATACCGATGTGCCCTTCGCGCGAGGATCGACCGCGCACCGACCCTATACCGGTGGCGACGGGCGACCCTCGACCGGCTGGCATATTTCGTTTGGCGATGTGCAGAATGACGGGTTTGACGATGCCTTTATCGCCAAGGGCAATGTGCAGCAGATGCCCGGCATGGCAATGGACGACCCCAACAACCTGCTGATCGCACAAGCGGATGGGTCCTTTGTCGAAGCAGGCGGCACCGCCGGTGTCGCCTCGCTGCACCGTGGGCGCGGGGCGGCGCTGGTGGATCTCGACAATGACGGGTTGCTGGATCTGGCCGTGGTCAACCGCCGCGCTCCGCTAGAGGTCTGGCACAACACCAGCACCGACACCGGCAACTGGCTGTCTCTGGACCTGCTCCAGCCCGACATCAACACCCGCGCCATCGGTGCGTGGATCGAGGTGGACGACGGCACATCCGTGCAGTCGCGCGAACTGGTGGTGGGCGGTGGCCATGCGGGTGGATCAGACGCGCCGCAACACTTTGGCCTGGGATCTGCGACATCGGTGCAAGTCCGCGTGCTGTGGCCCAATGCGCCTGCCTCGGGCTGGACCACGGTACAAACCAACGCCCGCTATCACCTGCGTCCGGGCGCCGCGCCTCGGGCCTATTGATCCACGAGCCTATTGATCCACCGGCAGCCCGCTGGGCACGGTGGCAGGCACACCCAGCGGCCCCGTCAGGCTGGCGGTATCAGTCAACGCCCCCAGAAAGGCGATGATCGCCTGCATCTGCCCGTGGCTCAGCGCACTTGGTGCCAGTTCGTTGGCCGCAGCAATGCGCGCCACCTCGGCCGGATCGTCCATCACGGTGGTGTCCACCACCCCACCCAGAGCGGGCAAGACTGCCTGCGCCGGGTCATATTCAGCCAGGTATTTCTGAGGGTTCAGGTGGTGGCGTATCACATCCTCAAGCTGCGCATAGGCCCCGGCGTGCCCGTAAGGTCCTGTATGAACCACATTGCGCAAGGACGGCGTGCGGAATTTGAACGCATCCGCAGGGTCGCCTGTGACCAGCATCCGCCCCTCGTCCGCCGCGCCGCTTTCAAATAGCGCGCGTTTTCCCGGTCCAATCTGCGGCATGGCGATGGCATGAAAGTCGTGATCTGTCTGGAACAGGCCGGAATGACAACTGCTGCACCCAGCCTTGCCATAGAACAAGTCGCGGCCAAAGGCCTCATTCGGCGTCAGCTCAAGCTCGCCGCGCAGCGATTTGTCAAAATCGCTGTCAGTGGCGCGCCATTCAAAGGTGATAAAGGCCGCAATCGCATCGGCGATATCGGTGAAATGCACCGGTTTGTCCCCGATCACCTCCTCAAACCGCGCGCGGTATTCGGGAATACCCTCTACCCGCTGCGCCAGAATATCCCACACCCCGCCCGGTCCGGTCATCAACCCCTGGCGCGTCGCCTTGGACACGTCGCTTTCGGCCAGATGGCCTGCCATTTCGTCGGCGGACAGGACCGGAAACATTGCCTGCGCGCTCAGCAGGCTGGCAAAGCCCTGCTCCATCTCGCGCCCAAGCGGCGTGCGGATGCCACTGTCGCGGGTCTCGTCCAGCTCCAGACGGCCATCATGAAAGAACGTCCGGTACTCCAGCGCACCGACGTTGAACAGCGCGGGCGCATTGCGCGGTATGCGATGGGTGGGCAGGTTCGCCGGATCAGCCTTGCGATCCGGCGCAAGGCCCATGGCCCCGTCCCCCAATCCCAGCGACAGCCCGTCGCCCGTGGCATGGCGCGGATGGTGGCAGGTGGCACAGCTGACCGTCTTGCCCCCCGACAGGATCGGGTCGTAAAACAGCAGCCGCCCCAATTCGATCTGGGGCATGTCCGCCACGGGAAACTCGGCTTCAGGCGCGGGCAAATCACCGGCCAGCGCCGTTCCGGCCCACAGGGCCAGTGCCGCAAGGCCGCCCGTGAAATCAAAAAACCTGTCACTCATGATCATTCCCCCCCGTTACTGCAATGCCTTCAGCCCGGCATAGGCCGCACGATAGGTCTCATGCGCCTCGGCACATGCCTCGACAAGGGAGGTGTCGGGGATGACCGTCCGTGCAATCTCGGGCTTGGTCATCACCTCCACCGGATCGGCGCCGGTCACGCCGCACATGGCCAGACGGGCCGCACCAAGGGCCGCGCCAAATTCGCCGCGTGCCGGAATATCCAGCGGCAGGTTCAGGGTGTTGGCCAGCATCTGCACCCAATGCGACGACGCTGCACCACCGCCAATGGCCAACAGGCTTTGCGGATTGGCCCCTGTGGCCTGCAACGCCTTCAGGCTGTCGGCCTGGGCAAAACAGACACCTTCAAGCACGGCGCGCGTCATGTCGGGCACCTCATGGGCGATGTCCAGCCCGCTAAAGCCACCGCGCACCTGCGCATCATTGTGCGGCGTGCGTTCGCCAGAAAGATAGGGGTAAAACCGCAGTCTGCCCGGCGCGCGCACGTCATTGCCCAGCGCCGCCGTCAGCGCCGCGGGCCCCTGCCCCGTGATCCGCGCCAGCCAGTTCAGGCTGTCGGTACAGGCCAGCGTCACCCCCATCTGATACCACCGTCCCGGCACCGCATGACAGAACGTGTGCACGGCGCTGGCCGCATCCGGTGCAAATCCGTCACGCGCTGCCAGCACCACACCCGAAGTGCCCAGCGAGACAAAACCGTCGCCCTCTTTCAACGCACCGACGCCACAGGCGGCAGCGGCATTGTCCGCCGCGCCCGCAATCACCAGAACCCCGCGCGGCAGGCCCAATTCATCGCCCAAAGCATCGCGCAGCGGGCCGATCACACCGGTGCCCTCGTGCAGCGCGGGCATCTGATCACGGCGCATGCTGCCTGCGTCCAGCAAGCGATCGGACCAGTCGCGCGCGCCCACGTCCAGCCACGCAGTGCCTGCCGCATCAGACATCTCGCTGGCGCAGGTGCCGGTCATCCACAGGCTGACATAATCCTTGGGCAAGACCACCTTGGCCACCCGCGCGAACACATCCGGCTCGTGTTGGGCGACCCAGACCAGCTTGGGCGCGGTAAAGCCCGGAAAGACAATATTGCCGCTGATGCCGCGCACCTCGTCTGCCGCATCCAATGCCGCCGCCTCGGCATGGCTGCGCGTGTCGTTCCACAAGATACAGGGCCGCAACACTTCGTCTGAACTGTCCAGCAGAACCGCCCCGTGCATGTGCCCGGCAATGGCGATCCCCCGCACCGCGGCATATTCGGCAGGATGCGCCGCCTTCAGCGCTGCCAGCGCAGTGCGACAGCCCGCCACCCACATGGCCGGATCCTGCTCGCTCCATCCGGGTGCAGGATGGGCCGCCTGATAATGCGCCTCTTGCGCATCCACGGGCACACCGCCCTCGTCCACCAAAAGTGCGCGCACGCCGGACGTGCCCAAATCCAAACCGATATACATGGCAAATTCTCCTCGACGCATCCTGACCCTGAATAAATTTGCTTGTCAAACTAATCGCACCAACACTGGCCATCCCCGCATTCCTCAGCCAAAGTTGCGCCATGACACGCACCGCACTTATCACCGGCTCGGCCGGCTTCATCGGATACTTCACCGCCCGCCGTCTGCTGGATCAGGGCTGGCGGGTGATCGGGCTGGACGCGATGACCGACTATTACGATGTGACGCTGAAAGAACGGCGTCACGCGATGCTGAACCAAAGCGCTGGCTTCACCGCCCTGACCGAACGGCTGGAAACACCCGGCACCCTGCTGGACCTTTTCGACAAACACCACCCCGACGCGGTCATCCACCTGGCCGCCCAGGCGGGCGTGCGCTATTCCATCGACAACCCGCGCTCTTACGTCGAGGCGAATCTCGTCGGCACCTTCGAACTGCTCGAAGCCGCCCGCGCCTTTCCGCCTGCCCATATGCTGCTGGCCTCAACCTCCTCGGTCTACGGCGCCAACACGCAGATGCCCTATACCGAGGCCGACAAGGTCGACAGCCAGATGTCATTCTACGCCGCCACCAAGAAGGCGACCGAGAACATGGCCCACAGCTATGCGCATCTTTATGATCTGCCGATCACAATGTTCCGCTTTTTCACTGTCTACGGGCCATGGGGCCGCCCCGACATGGCCCACTTCAAATTCACCCGCGCGATCCTGAATGGCGAGGCGATCGACGTCTACAATCACGGCGACATGATGCGCGATTTCACCTATATCGACGATCTGACCGCCGCCATCAGCGCCCTGATCGACGCGGCCCCCGAGCGGGGCAAACCTGTCGCGGGCGACAGCCTCAGCCCCGTGGCACCGCACCGCATTGTCAACATCGGCAACGGCGCGCCGGTCAAGCTGATGGATTTCATCGCCGCCATCGAAACCGCCTGCGGCACGCCTGCACAGATCAATTTCAAGGACATGCAGCCCGGCGATGTTCCCGCCACATGGGCCGATGCAACCCTGCTGGAAACCCTGACCGGCAAACGCCCCGCCACGCCGATCCAGACCGGCATCGACGCCTTCGTCGCGTGGTATCGCGATTATTACCAGATCTGACCCTTCATCTTGCCAAATAAACTCCCGCCGGAGGCTCCCGCACTTTCCACAATGCACATCGCCCGCTATAGACAGCCCGACCCCAACACCCAAAGGCTGCCCTCATGACCTTCGACCGCGCGATCAAAATTGCCCCTTCCATCCTTGCCGCCGATTTCGCCAATTTCGGTGCCGAATGCGCCGCTGCCGAAGCGCAGGGCGCCGATTGGATTCATGTAGACGTGATGGATGGCCATTTCGTGCCCAACATCACCTTTGGCCCCGCCACCTGTGCGGCGATCCGGCCCCACATCAAGGGCGTGATGGACGTGCACCTGATGATCTCGCCGGTTGATGCCTATATCGACGCTTTCGCGCAGGCCGGCGCCGATGTTCTGACCGCCCATATCGAAGCCGGCCCGCACATCCACCGCACCCTGCAAGCGATCCGCGCGGCGGGCTGCAAGGCCGGTGTGGCGCTGAACCCCGGCACGCCTGCATCCGCCGTCGCGGAGCTGATGGACATGGTTGATCTGGTCTGCGTGATGACCGTGAACCCAGGTTTCGGTGGGCAAAAATTCATCGACATGACCACCAAGATCAAAACCCTGCGCAGCATGATCGGTGACCGCCCCATTCACATCGAAATTGACGGTGGCGTTGATCCCAAGACCGCGCCGCTGGTCGCCCAGGCCGGCGCCGATGTGCTGGTGGCAGGCTCTGCCGTGTTCAAGGGCGGCTCGGTCCAGAACCCCGCCCCTTACGGCGAAAACATCCGCGCCATTCGCGCCGCTGCCGAAGGTGTCTGGGCCTAAAAGCCCGCAGTCAAAGCCTCAGCCGATCTGATCGGCAAAGGCTTCCAGCAGTTTATGCTTCAGGATCTTGCCCGTGGGTGCCGCGGGCAAGGACGACGCCAGAATGATCTGGCTGGGGCGTTTATAGCCCGCCAGCCGCTCGGCGGCAAAGGCGCGCAATGCATCAACGCTGACATCGTCGCCATCGGCCACCTGACAAAAAGCCAGCACCTTTTCGTCGCCGTCCACCTTATGCCCGATCACCGCCGCCTGAATCACCTGCGGGTGATCGTTCAGCGCCGCCTCGACCTCGGGCGGATAGACATTGAAACCGCCATGAATAATCAGTTCCTTGGACCGGCCCACGATGTGCAGGTGCCCCTTTTCGTCGATACGCCCCAGATCACCGGTGTGCAGCCAGCCGTCGGCAGACAACACCTTGGCCGTTTCTTCGGGGTTCTTGTAATAGCCCTTCATGATCTGCGGGCCGCGGGTGATCACCTCGCCCACGCCATCGCCCGATCCGGGCGCGTCCATGTCCAGCGCCACTTCGACCCCCGGCAGGGCGGGGCCAACCGAAATATCCGGGTCACCGATCGCATTGGTGGTGGCAGCGGTGCCTGCGCTGGTTTCGGTCATACCGTAACCGTTCTGCAAGGCGACGCCATAGAACGCCTCGGCCTGACGTTTCCACGCCGGGTCCAGCGGGGCCGCGCCGGAGGAGACATAGCGCAACGTCGGGCTGTCCAGCCGCGTGTACCCCATCTTGCGCGTGTAGGCCATCAACAGCGCATGCATCTGCGGCACGGCGGAATAAAGCGTGACGCCGGTTTTCAACGCCTCGTAGGTCGCCGCCACATCGAACCGCGCCGCCAGCCGCACAGGTGCGCCGGTATAGACCGCCGCCGCCATGACCGAGCACATGCCGAACACATGGGTCATCGGCAGCACGCCATAGATCACGTCATCGGGTGTCATATTACGCAGGTTGGACGAGGTCAGCCCGCCAAAGCGCACATTGTCATGGGTCAACATCACGCCCTTGGGCGTGCCGGTGGTACCGGTGGTGTACAGCAGGATCGCGACGTCGGTGGCCGCATCTGGTTCGCCGCCCTCAAGCGCTGCGAAAGATAGCGTGCCATAGAGGCCCGCCACCTCGACCGCGCCGAACCGTGCGCCATGGGCCGCCGCATCCGGCGACGCGGCGCTGGTGCAGACCAGCGCGCTGGGTTCTGCGTGGTCGATGATTTTCTGCACTTCGCCCGCCGTCTGGCGCGCGTTGAACGGCACCACGGTGGCCCCGATCTTCCAAGCGCCGAACAGCAGTGCCACGGCGGCCACGCAGTTTTCGGACAGCATCAGAACACGGTCGCCCGCGACGACGCCCAGACCGGTCAGCCGCGCGCCGATGTCGTCAGCGGCAGCGTCCAGTTCGGCGTAGGTCACACGCACACCGGTGTTGTCCTCGAACGCCAACCCGTCAGGTCGCGTGGCAACCTGATGCGCCAGAAAATCCTCGACCCGCGCGGTCATTTGTCAAACACCGGCGCGCGTTTTTCCAGAAATGCTGCGATGCCCTCGGCGGCCTCGTCAGCCCCCGCAGCCCAGGCCATACCGTCACGCTCGGTATCCAGTTGCGCGGCCTCGTCCTGATCATATGCGCGTGCCACCATCTCGCGGATGCGCCCTTGGGCGACGCGGGGACCTTTGGAAATGCGGTCCACGATGGCCAGCGCCGATGGCACCACATCATCCGCCGCACTCAGCTGGCTGACGACACCCAGGGCCTGCATCCGTTCCGCGGTCACCGGCTGCGCCAGCACGCACATCTCCATCGCCAGCTGGCGCGGGACCATTCGGGCCAGATGCGCGGTCAGGCCGCCATCCGGCACCAGTCCTGCATTGACATAAGAGGCGGTGAATTTCGCACCTTCCTCTGCCACGATCATGTCACAGGCCAGCGCAATGGACGCGCCCGCGCCTGCCGCACCGCCTTTGACGGCAGCGATCACCGGCACGGGGCTGTTGCGGATCAGGCGGATCAGGTTGTGCAGCTCGTCGATTTTTTCGCGCCGCGCATCCTCGGCCATATCACGCCGCGCGATCAGCACGTTCAGGTTACCGCCCGCACAAAAGAACCCACCCTGCGACGTCAGCACCACCGCGCGAATGCGCGGCTCCTGCGCCTTGGCAAAGGCCTCTTCGATCACCGCATACAGCTCGGGCGACAAGGCACCGCGCATATGCACATTGCCGTTCCAGACAATCAGACTGTCGCCCGTATCCTCAAGATATGGATCACTCATCCCCGTCCCTCCGCTACCTTTTTGTAAACGCCGGTGGCCGTCGCCAAGAGACGGCCGTCTTCGTGATGCAATTCGCCTTCGGCAAACATCAGGTTGCGCCCGCCGCCGGTGATCTTGCCGGTGGCGATCACCCGCCCGCCGGGGGCGGGGGCAATGAATTGCGTGTTCATCGAAACAGTCAGGAATTTGGCGCTGCCATCCTCGGACACATGCACCGCCGCGCCATAGCCCATCGCATTGTCGAGAAGACAGGCAATGATACCGCCATGCAGAACACCATGCCGGTTTCCATGCTGCGCGCCGACATCCAGCACGCAGCGTCCTTTTCCATCTTTGGCCGAAATATCAACCACATACCCCAAGAGCGTTTGCGCGCCCGTCTCGTCGCGGATGATGCCCGGCCCGTCCATCATCTCAGGCAGCACTCAGCGCGATAAAGCGTTCCAGATGGTGATCGGTGTCGCCAAAGCGGTGATCGGCCATGGTGATACGCTTGGCGATATGAGCCAGTTCGTATTCCTGCGTCATGGCGATGCCGCCGTGCATCTGGATCGCTTCCTCGGCAATCAGACGACCGGCGCGGCCCAACAGGTTTTTCGCCGCCGAAATGTTGAGATCGCGAATGCGGGTCTCTTCGTTCAGGTTGCCCGCCGCGTTGATGACGGCGCTGCGCGCCTGTTCCATTTCGATCAGCATGTCCGCCATGCGGTGTGCCAGCGCCTGAAAGGTGCCGATGGGGCGGCCGAACTGTTTGCGCGTGCCAAGATAGTCGTTGGTCAGCCGTGTTGCCGTGTCCATCGCGCCCAGAGTTTCAGCACATTGCGCAGTGGTCGCCAGCGCAATCACGTCAGACAGCACGGCAAAGCCGTCTTCGCTCAGCAGTTCGCCCTCGACACCGTCCAGAGTCACCTCGGCGGCGCGGCCACCGGCCAGCAGGGGATAGCCCTGAATGGTCAGACCCGGCGCGTCCTTGGCCACAAGGTACAGCGAAATGCCTGCCTCGTCCGCGACGTCGCCGCTGGTGCGGGCCGAAACGATCAGGTGATCTGCCATTTCGGCGTTCATCACCACCGCCTTGCGCCCGTTCAGCTTGCCCCCGTCCACAGAGGTACGCACATGGCTCAGGTCATAGCGGCTGGTCGGCTCGCCATGGGCCACGGCCAGTTGCAGGCCGCCACCGATCATCTCTTCGACCAGATCGGATTTGTCACAGGCGGCCAGGATGCGGCCCCCGATCAATGCGCTGTCCATGAACGGTTCGACCACGCCCGCGCGGCCCAGTTCCTCGAACACCACGGCGATGTCGAAACCCGCACCGCCAAAGCCGCCCTGCTCTTCGGTGAACAGCGCGCCGATGACGCCCAGTTCGGCCAGCTGCGCCCAGACGTCTGTCGACATGCCGGCCGCGCTTTCGAGAATCTCGTTGCGCGTGGCTGTGGAATATTTGTCCCGCAGGTAGCGCCGCAGGCTGTCTTGCAGCATTTGCCGCTCTTCTGTCAGATCAAAGTTCATTGACCGCCTCCCATCATGACCTTCGCGATGATGCCGCGTTGGATTTCGTTGCTGCCGCCAAAGATCGACAGCTTGCGATTGTTGAAATACTGCGCCGCGACCGGACCGGCCTCGTGCGGATCGGGCAAGGCTTCGTTGCTGCCTTCGATCGCTTCCGAGGCAAAGGGCATCGCGTAGGGGCCAACGGCCCGACGTGCCAGATCGTTGATTTCCTGACGGATGATCGTGCCCTTGACCTTCAGCATCGACGCTTCAACCCCCGGCGCGCCACCGGCAGCAGCCTTCGAAATGATACGCAGGTTGCTGGTCGCCATCGCTTTCAGGTCAATCTCGACCTGCGCGACGCGTGCGGCAAAATGCGGGTTCGCCATCAGCGGCTTGCCTCCGGCCATTTCGGCGCGGGCAATGCGTTTCACGGTGTTCAGACCGGCCTGCGAGAACCCGACGCCCGCGATATTGGTGCGCTCGTGAGTCAGCAGATACTTGGCATAGGTCCAGCCCTTGTTTTCTTCGCCAACAAGGTTTTCGACCGGCACTTTGACGTCGTCAAAGAATACTTCGTTCACCTCGTGCGTGCCATCCAGCAGGATGATCGGGCGCACCTCGATGCCCGGGGTATTCATGTCGATCAGCAGGAACGAAATGCCCTCTTGCTGTTTCACGTCGGGGTCGGTGCGCACCAGGCAGAAGATCATGTTGGCGTGCTGGCCCAGCGTGGTCCATGTCTTTTGCCCGTTGACGATATAGTGGTCGCCATCACGCACGGCGCGGGTTTTCAGCGACGCGAGGTCAGAGCCGGCGCCCGGCTCGGAATAGCCCTGACACCACCAATCCTTGCCCTCAAGCAGACGTGGCAGCCAATAGTCCTGCTGCTCTTTCGAGCCGAACTTTTGCAGCACGGGCGCCAGCATCGACAGACCAAAGGGCACGATGCGCGGCGCGTGGTGTGCGGCGGCCTCTTCCTCGAAAATGTGACGCTGCACGGCGTTCCATTCGGCCCCGCCGAATTTCTTCGGCCAGTTCGGCGCAAGCCAGCCCTTGCTGTTCAGGATGGCATGCCATTTTTCCTGACCTTCCTTGCCCAGCTCTTCGCCAAGGCGGATCTTGTCCGACATCTCCTTGGGAAGCTCGTCACGCATGAATGCGCGAACCTCGTCGCGGAATGCCAGTTCTTCGTCGGTATAGCTCAGGTCCATATCCGGTCTCCTTATCGGGATCAGGCCGCAGCGGCCTTGTTGAGGTCGTCGAATGTCTTGCCTTCGGCCACCAGCTTTTCAAGCAGCGGCGCAATTTGCCAGAAATACGGATCTTCCTTCTGGTACTCTTTCATGTCGGCCAGCAGTTCGGGCAGGCCAACGATATCGGCCCATTTCAGCGGTCCCCCGTGATACCGCGGGAAGCCGTAGCCAAAGAGCAGCGTCATATCCACGTCCAGCGGACGGCGGGCAATGCCCTCGCCCACGACCTTGGCCGCTTCGTTGACCATCGCGGCCATATAGCGGCGCACGATCTCTTCCGAGGTGAAATCACGCGGGGTGATGCCCTGTTTGGCGCGCTCCTCTTCGATCAACGGCATCACGTCCGGGTTCGGCACGCGGGCCTTGGCCCCTGCGGAATAGTCGTAATAGCCCTTGCCGGTTTTCTGGCCAAAGTGGCCGTCTTCGCACAGCTTGTCGGCATAGGAGCTGTCACGCGCGCGCGGGTCGATGCCTTCGGCGCGTTTGCGTTTGCGCACGGCCCAGCCGATGTCCAGACCGGCAAGGTCGGCCACAGCATAGGGGCCCATGGCAAAACCGAAGGCTTCCAGCGCCTTGTCGATTTCATAAGGCGACGCACCGTCCAGGATCATGTGGTCGGCGGCGGTGCGATAGGTCGACAGAATGCGGTTGCCGATGAACCCGTCGCAGACACCGGCGCGCACGCTGATCTTGCTCATGCGTTTGCCCAGCTCGAACCCGGTGGCGACCACATCGGGCGCGGTCTTGTCGGCCACGACGATTTCCAACAGCTTCATCACATGCGCAGGCGAGAAGAAGTGCAACCCGATCACGTCCTCGGGACGGCTGGTGCAGGCGGCAATCTCGTTCACGTCCAGATAGGATGTGTTCGACGCAAGGATCGCGCCCTTTTTGCAAACGCGGTCCAGCTCGGTAAAGACTTTTTTCTTCACCGACATTTCCTCGAACACCGCCTCGATCACCAGATCGACATCGGACAGCGCGTCATAGCTGGTGACGACTGTTAGAATGCTGGTCAGGATCGCGTCATGTTTGTCCTGGCTGATCTTTCCACGTTTCAACGCGCCGCTGAGGTTGCCCGCGATGCGTTTGTGGGCCGCCTCTCCTGCTTCCGGCGTCATCTCCAGCAGCGTCACCTGCAAGCCCGACAGCAGGGCCGAGGTCGCGATACCCGCGCCCATGGTGCCGCCACCGATCACACCGATGTGCTGTAGGCTGCGGGGTTCAACGCCCTTCAGTTCCGGCAGGTTGCCCACGGCACGTTCGCTAAAGAACGCGTGGATCATGCCCTGTCGCTGGTCGGTGGCCATCAGGTCCATGAAGATCTTGCGCTCGGCGGCCAGACCTTCGTCAAAGGGCTTTTCAACACCTGCCTGCACGGCACGCACGCACCAGGCAGGGGAAATCTGGCCGCGGCCACGCGCAAGGATGGCATCGAATGCGCCGTCCCAGTCAATCGCGGCGGGCGGTTCCAATTCCGAAACCGGAAGCCGTGGTTCACCCGAAGACAACAGCATTTCGGTGTATTCAATGCCGTTCTGTTTGGGATCGCCATCTTTGATCTTGTCGATCAGGCCCAGCTTGGCGGCCTCGTCGGCCTTTACCTGACGGCCCGTTGTCATGATATCCAAGGCGGCCTCGACACCGATCAGACGCGGCATGCGCTGCGTACCACCGGCACCGGGGATCAGACCAAGATGTACTTCGGGCAGGCCAACGCGGGCAGAGGGCACTGCGATCCGGTAATGACAGCCCAAAGCCACCTCAAGCCCGCCGCCCAGACTGACACCATGCATCGACGCGACCACCAGCAGAGGCGAAGCCTCGATGCGGTTGATCAAAACGGGCAGATGCGGCTCCATCGGCGGCTTGCCGAATTCGGTGATGTCGGCACCGGCGAAAAACGCGCGCCCCTCACCCACAATCAGCACAGCCTTGACACCCTCATCCGCCTCGGCGCGGTCCATCCCGTCCCACAGGCCCTGACGCACCGCATGGCTCAGCGCGTTGACAGGTGGGTTCTGTACCGTCAGCACGGCAATGTCGCCATGTCGTGAATATGCAATCTTGTCGCTCATGTCTGGGCTCTCCTCCGGTTCGGCCGTCTTGCGTGCTGGCCTCCCGTTTCGGGATGCGAAACTGCATTCCGCACCAGCGCGGCCAGATAGACACAAGGTACATAGCCTCGCAAGAAGAACATAGACCGGATGGCAAAAGCCGCCACGTCACAAACAACCTGTCACCGCATCGCGGTTCGCAGCTATCGCGGTGCCTGGTAAATAAAGCACCGCCCCGGCACCGCCTGATCCGGAAGGGGCAGTTCCTCAAGACCGTCAAAATACATCCGGTCGCTGGACACCATCAGCCCGCCCGGCGCCAGCAACGGCTGCACATAGGGCGAAATGTTGCGGGCAAATTCATCATTCTTGGCACGGTTGTGCCCGCCCAGATCGGCGTGGATCAATGCCGCCGTCGGCCCGAAGCGCACCAATGCCTGAGGCAATGTTTCGAACACGTCACCCAAAATCAGCATATCATCGGGCGGTGTACTGTCAGGATGCGAGGCAACCGCCCGCTCGAACACAAAAATATCGCGCGGGTCCAGCACCTTGCGCATATGATGATAGGTGCGCCCGTTGCCCAGCCCCAGTTCAAACGCAGGACCGTCCATATCGGCCACCATGGCGGCAGCGTGGTCAAGACAGGCGCGCTGGGACACCATCCGGTCAATAAACATATCCAGTCGGCTCATGCGGGCGGTCTCCTTGGTGGGTCATTTGTGATCTACATGGGGCACTATGGTGCGAATGTGTAGGGCAAGGCGCACACAAACGCGCCATCACTGGACCTGAGGCACGAAATCGGGTTTCACTGTGGCAAACACTGCGCGGCAGACAAAGCGCAACAGGGGAAAGCATGACACCACTTCTTGATGTGGCAAACCTAAGCATCGGGTTCGGCACCGCGCCGCCCGTGGTGCATGGCGTCAGCTTTTCCGTGATGCCGGGCGAAACGCTGGCGCTGGTCGGTGAAAGCGGCTCGGGCAAGACGCTGACCTGCCGGTCGGTGCTGCGCATTCTGCCGGGGTCGGCGCAGTTGCGCTCGGGCAGCATTCGCTTTGGCCGCGAAGGCGCAGTGCAAGACCTGCTGACCCTGCCAGACCGCAAGATGCGCGACATTCGCGGCAACCACATTTCGATGATTTTTCAAGAGCCGATGCGCTCGTTGTCGCCCCTGCACAGGATTGGCAATCAGGTGTCCGAAGTGCTGAAACTGCACCGCACGAAAACCGGAGCCAATCCGCGCAAGCAGGTGCTCGAGACATTCGAACAGGTGGGCTTTGCCGATCCCGAACGGGTATACCGCGCTTATCCGTTCGAATTGTCGGGCGGCATGCGGCAGCGGGCGATGATTGCCATGGCGATGGTGGCCAAACCCGACCTGCTGATCGCGGACGAGCCGACAACAGCGCTGGATGTGACCACGCAGGCGCAGGTTCTTGGGCTGATCAAGGATTTGCAGCGCGACACCGGCATGGCGGTGATCCTTGTCACCCACGATCTGGGCGTTGTGGCCAATATGGCCGAAAAAGTCGTTGTGATGAACAAGGGGGCCGTCATGGAAAGCGGCCCCGCAGCCGCCGTGCTGGGCGCGCCGCAACACGGCTATACGCAGAAACTGTTCGCCGCCGCACCGATGATCCCCGAAGTGGCGGCTCCTTCGGACCCCGTACCGCACAATGACCTGATCCTGGACATGCAGAACGTCAACAAGACCTATCAGGTGCGCGCCGGTGGCTGGAAAGCTCCGATAAACGTGCGGGCCTGCATCGACGTGAACCTGTCGCTGCCGCGTGGCCGCACGCTGGCCGTGGTGGGCGAAAGCGGCTCGGGCAAGACGACCTGCGCCCGCATCGCACTGGGCGCGGAAGTGCCCGACGACGGCAGCCGCGTGCTGTTTCGCGCCCAGGGAGCAGAGGACGCCCTGCCCGTTCACGCCATGGACCGCGCCCAGCGCACGCGCTTTCAGCGCGCCGCGCAGATGGTGTTCCAAGACCCCTATTCGTCGCTGTCCCCGCGTATGCGCATTCAGGAGGCGCTGACCGAACCGATGGAGATCCACCAGATCGGCACCCGCGCCGACCGGCGCGACAAGGCCGCCGAAATGCTGCGTTGGGTGGGTTTGTCACCCGACATGCTGGGGCGCTTTCCGCATGCGTTCTCAGGCGGCCAGCGCCAGCGGCTTTCGATCGCCCGTGCCCTGACGCTGGACCCGCAACTTCTGGTCTGTGACGAGCCGACCTCGGCGCTGGATGTGTCCGTGCAGGAACAGATCCTGACCCTGCTTGAGGACATTCAGGGGCGCATGGGGCTGAGCTATCTGTTCATCAGTCACGATCTGGCCGTGGTGTCGCGCATCGCAGACGAGGTGGCCGTGATGCGTCAGGGGGTCATCGTCGAACAGGCCCCGCCCGACACGTTGTTTTACAACCCGCAACATCCCTACACCAAGGCGCTGATCGCCGCCCAACCCGAACCCGACCTGTCGCGCCCCATTGATCTGGCGCTGGTCGCCAAAGGGGCCGGATCGCCTAAATCATGGCCCGAAATGTTTCGCTTTGAGGGTGCAGAGGCTCCCGCGCTGATCGAAGTCCACCCCGGCCATCAGGTGCGCTGCCATGTTTAAGCGATTGCGCCCCTTGCTGCTGGCCGCCGTCATGGGGCTGACCAGCCCGCTCGGTGCCCAGCCGCTGCTGCCCGCCGATGTACAGGAAACCGCATTCTGGGCCGACGACGTTGCCAAAGGCCATATGCCCCCCACTGCACAACGCATCCCTCAAGAGCCGCTGGTGGTTGATCTGGAAGCCAAGGGCCGCAGCTTTGGCAAACAGGGCGGCACGCTGCGCACCATGGTCTCGCGCACCAAGGACGTGCGGCAAATGGTGGTTTACGGCTATGCCCGGCTGGTGGGCTATGACCAGAATTACCAGCTCAAGCCCGACATTCTGCGTGATGTGACTGTCGAAGAGGGGCGCCGCTTTACGCTGCATCTGCGCAAGGGGCACAAATGGTCGGACGGGGCAGACTTTACCTCGGCGGATTTCGCATATTGGTGGAACGACGTCGCCAACAATCCTGAACTCAGCCCCAACGGTCCCCCCGAGGTGATGCGTGTGGGGCAATTTCTGGCCACGATGCGCTTTCCCGACCCGCTGACCGTGGTGATCGAATGGCCCGTGCCCAACCCCGAATTCCTGCAACTGCTGGCGGCGGCAGCGCCTCCGTTTATCTACCGTCCCTCGGCCTATCTCAAGCAGTTTCACGTTGACTATGCCGACCCCGAGGCACTGGAAAAGGAAATCGACAAACGCCGGGTACGCAGTTGGGCGGCGCTGCACAACCGCGTCGACAATATGTACAAATTCGACAATCCACAGCTGCCCACCCTGCAACCGTGGATGAGCGCAACCGCCACCAAATCGTCGCGTCAGCTGTTTGTGCGCAATCCGTATTTTCACCGGATCGACGCGCGCGGTGTACAACTGCCCTATATCGACGTGGTGGAGATGACCGTTGTGGGGGCCGGACTGGTCGCTGCAAAATCCAACGCAGGCGAAGCAGACCTGCAAGCGCGGGGGCTGGATTTCAACGATGTGGCAATCCTGAAAAAGGGCGAAAGCGACGGTGCGAACTATCACACCCTGCTGTGGGGCAATGGTGCTGCCAGCCAGATTGCCATCTATCCCAACCTGAATTTTGCCGATCCTGTCTGGCGCGAGGTGATCCGCGATGTGCGCTTTCGCCGTGCCTTGTCGATGGCGATTGACCGGCACATGATCAACCGCGCCCTGTATTTCGGGCTGGGGCTGGAGGGCGGTATGACCGCCCTGCCCGACAGCGCCTTTTTCAGCGAGGCCAACCTGCACGCCTGGGCCAGCTATGACCCCGCCGCCGCCAATGCGCTGCTGGACGACATGGGGCTGACCGCGCGCACACCGTCGGGGCTGCGCAAGCTGCCAGACGGGCGGCCGATGGAATTCGTGATTGAAACCGCAGGCGAACGCCAGGAGGTGGAAAACGCGCTGGCCATCATCACTGACACATGGCGCGAGATCGGGATCAGGCTGGTGATGCGCCCGCTGGACCGCGACATCCTGCGCAACCGTGTCTATGCGGGCGTGACGATGTCGGCGGTCTGGTACGGCTGGGACAACGGCTTGCCGCAACCCTATACGCCTCCCGGCTATCTGGCCCCCACCCAGCAGGATTTCATGGCATGGCCGATGTGGGGCCAATATTACCAGACACGCGGTGCGGTGGGCCAGCCTGTCGACATGGAACCGGCCAAGCGGCTGCTGGTGCTGTCTGCCCAATGGACCGCCGCCACAGACACCGCCACCCGCAGCGCCATCTGGCGCGAGATGCTGGATATCCACGCCAGCGAACAATACGGCATCGGCATTCTGTCCGAAGCGCCGCAGCCCGTGGTGGTCAACAACGCCCTGCGCAACGTTCCCGAAGTGGCGACATGGGCATGGGATCCGGGGGCGCATTTCGGTGTGCACCGGATAGATGAATTCTGGTTCGATCTGCCTGCGCAGACAGCACAGGTGAGCGAATGATGTTTCTGAAATACGCAGGCTATCGTCTGCTGACCATGCTGCTGACGCTGTGGGTGGTGTCGATCCTGGTCTTTGCCATCATCAACCTGCCTCCTGGCGACTATCTGTCAAACCAGATTGCGGAATTGCGTGCCACGGGTCAGGCCGAAGGTGTCGCCAAGGCAGAGTTCCTGCGCACCGAATACGCGCTGGATCGCCCCCTGTGGATGCAATACCTGATCTGGGTCGGTGCCGCCCCCGGCCCGCAGGGGTTCAGCGGCATGTTACAGGGCGATTTCGGCTGGTCTTTCGAGTTTGACCAGCCGGTGGCTGAAATCGTCGGAGACGCGCTGTGGCTGACGGTGCTGGTGAACCTTGCCGCAGTGCTTTTCGTCTATGTGGTGGCCTTGCCGCTGGGGGTGCTGGCGGCAGCGAAATCCGAAACCTGGGTGGACTATTCAGCGGCCTTTGTCGGCTATCTGGGGCTGGCAACGCCGAACTTTCTGCTCGCACTCATGCTGTTCTATTACGGACACAAATACATGGGCCTGCCTATCGGCGGCCTGATGGCCCCCGAATTCGAAGGCGAACCGATGAGCCCGGCCAAAGTGCAGTCGATCCTTGTTCACCTGATCGTTCCCACCTTTGTCATTGGCACATCGGGCGCGGCGGCAATGATGCAGCGGCTGCGCGCCAATATGCTGGACGAGCTGAGCAAGCCCTATGTCGAGACCGCCAAGGCCAAGGGCTTGGCCCCTGCCCGACTGCTGGCGAAATATCCGCTGCGCATGGCGTTCAACCCCTTTGTCGCTGACATCGGCAACCTGCTGCCCGCGATGGTGTCGGGCTCGGTTCTGGTGTCGGTGGTGCTGGGGCTGCAAACCATCGGGCCGGCCTTGCTGGTTGCGCTGAAAACCCAAGATCAGTTTCTGGCCGGTTTCGTGTTGATGTTCGTGGCCCTGCTGACCCTGATCGGCACGATGATTTCCGATCTGCTGCTGGTGCTGCTTGATCCGCGCATCCGTTACGGAGCGCGCGAAGGATGAGCAATTTGCCCGGTGACCACTACGTCGACGACGCCCCCTATGAACCAGATGTCAATCTGAGCGAGCTGGACCGCAAGGACATGGACGCCCCCGCCTGGCTGCTGGTCTGGCGGCGGTTCCGGCGGCACAAGCTGGGACTGATCTCGGGGCTGTTTCTGCTGTTCAGCTACCTGATGCTGCCCGTCGCGGGGTTTATCGCGCCCTATACGCCCAATGAGCGCAGCGCCGAATATCTGTATCATCCGCCGCAGGCGATCCACTGGTTTCACGACGGCGCGCTGATCGGCCCCTATGTCTATGCCACCACCGGTGCGGCTGATCTGGAAAACTTCCGCTGGCAGTACGAAACCGACACCGACAGGCCGATGCGGCTGGAGATGTTCTGCGAGGGCGGCAGCTATAACCTGCTGGGCTTCATTCCGTCAGACACCCACCTGTTTTGCGCGCCCGAAGGGGCGACGGTGTTCCTGTTCGGGTCCGACAGGCTGGGCCGCGATGTGTTCAGCCGTATCCTGTACGGCGCGCAGCTGTCGCTGACCGTGGGCATCATCGGTATCACCGTGTCGTTTATTCTGGGCATCTTCTTTGGCTCGATCGCGGGCTATTTCGGCGGCAAGACCGACTGGATCATCAACCGTGCCATCGAAATCCTGCGCAGCCTGCCCGAACTGCCCCTGTGGCTGGCGCTGTCGGCGGCGGTGCCGTCGAACTGGGGGCCGGTGGCGGTGTTCTTCATCATCTCGATCATCCTCGGCATCCTTGACTGGCCGGGGCTGGCGCGGGCTGTGCGCTCGAAATTCCTGAGCCTGCGTGAGGAAGAATATGTGCGCGCCGCTGAAATGATGGGCGCGCGGCCGGGGCGGGTGATCCGCCGCCACCTGCTGCCCAATTTCATGTCGCACCTGATCGCCAGTGCAACACTGTCGATCCCTGCGATGATTTTGGGCGAAACCGCGCTGTCGTTTCTGGGGCTGGGGCTGCGTGCGCCTGCGGTCAGCTGGGGCGTGATGCTGAACGATGCGCAAAATCTGGCCAGCATCGAGATCTATCCGTGGACGGCGATCCCGATGCTGCCGATCATTTTCGTGGTACTGGCGTTCAACTTTCTGGGCGACGGGCTGCGGGACAGCCTGGACCCCTACAAGTCTTAACCGCGCGGTTTGCGCGGCGGCTGGCTGCCGCCCGGTCCGGCAAAGCCGCGCTTGCCTGCGGGTTTCCCGGCGGGTTTGCCCGCTGGTTTGCCTTTGAAGCCACCCGCTGGTGCGCCTTTGCCCTTGGGCTTGCCACCGGGCCCCGCACCACGCGGTGTGGTCACGGCGCCATCAGCGCGGGCGTTATCCATGGTCGAGCGCGGCTTTTTCTTGTGCGCGCTGTGCGGGGTCGCGGGCTTGCCGCCTTTCGGCTTCTTGCGGCGCGGGGTCGAAGTATCGTTCCAGTCGATCGGGCCTGCCGATTTGGGCGGGCCTTTGCGCGCGGGCTTGTCGTCGGGGTTATAGTCCGACTTGGGCTTGGGGTCCGCGTTGCCCTTGTACTCGGCCTTGGCCTTGTACTCCGGCTTGGACGCGGATTTATACGCAGGCTTGTCGGATTTCGGCGCGGCATGGGTTTCGGGTGCGCGGCTCAGGGCCGGTTCGGAACGAGGCTTGTCGTCCCACTGTTTCTTGGGTTTGTCGTCCCACTGCTTTTTCGGCTTGTCGTCGCGCGGCGGACGCGGGGCGCGTTCGCCGCCTTCGCGGGCCTTGTAGGGCGGCTTGCCACCCTTGGCCGGACCACGGTCATCGCGCGGCTTGTACGCGGGCTTGGGACGGCTGGCCTCGGCGGGCGGTGTCGCCAGACGCTCCAGCTTCAACCCGCCCTCGACAGTCATGTCATTGCCCAAGGCCGCCATGAACCCGTCGGCGCTGGATTGCAGCAGCTCTACAAAGGACGCATCATCGGAAATGCGGATCGCGCCCAGATCATCCTTGGTCACGTCACCGGCCTTGCACAGGATCGGCAGCAGGCGGCGCACTTCGACACCCTGATTGCGACCACCCGAGACAGAGAACCAGACGCTGGGGCCAAAGGCCTGGCGCGGTTTCGGTGCTTCGTTGGTGGCAGCCGAAAGATCTTCGGGCGCGGTATAGCGTTGGGCCAGCACGCGCACGGTGGCGGCGGCCAGTTGCTCGGGCGTGTACATCTCGGCCAGTTTGGCGACCAGACCGGCTTCGCTTTCCTCGATGGGTTCGTACCACATCGGATCGGCCAGCAGGCGGGCCTCGTCCTCGGCGCGCACGGCGTCGGCACTCGGCGCCTCGCCCCATGTCGCCTCAAGCTGGGCCATCTTCAGGATGCGGGTCGCTTTCGAACGCACCTTGGCGGTGACGATCAGCGCGCTGACGCCCTTGCGGCCCGCGCGGCCGGTCCGGCCCGAGCGGTGCAGCAGCGTTTCGTGGTTCGACGGCAGTTCGGCGTGCACAACCAGATCAAGGTTGGGCAGGTCGATGCCGCGCGCAGCCACATCGGTCGCCACGCAGACACGGGCGCGCCCGTCGCGCATGGCTTGCAGCGCGTGCGAGCGTTCGGCCTGCGTCAACTCGCCCGACAGCGCCACGACCGAGAAACCCCGGTTCGACAGGCGTGTGGTGATCCGGTTGACCATTGCACGGGTGTTGCAGAACACGATGGCGTTGGGCGCCTCGAAGAACCGCAGCGTGTTGATGATGGCGCTTTCGCCATCGTGGTTGGCCACGGACATGGCGCGGTATTCGATATCGGCGTGCTGTGACGTGCCCGACAGGGTCGTGACCCGCTGCGCGTTGCGCTGGTATTTCTGCGCCAGACCGGCGATGGATTTCGGCACCGTGGCCGAGAACATCAGCGTGCGGCGGTCTTCGGGGCATTCGCCCAGGATGTATTCCAGATCGTCGCGGAACCCCAGATCCAGCATTTCGTCGGCTTCGTCCAGAACAACGCCACGGATCGATTCAAGGTTGATCGACCCGCGCATGATGTGGTCGCGCAGACGGCCCGGTGTGGCCACAACGATATGCGCCCCGCGATCCAGCGCACGACGTTCGTCGCGCATGTCCATGCCGCCCACACAGGACGCCATCACGACGCCGGCCTTTTCATACAGCCACGCCAGTTCGCGTTTCACCTGCATCGCAAGCTCGCGGGTCGGTGCGATCACCAACGCCAGCGGCGCGTTTGCAGGATCAAAGCTTTCGCCGTCGCCCAGCAGGGTCGAGCCCAGCGCCAGGCCAAAGCCCACGGTCTTGCCCGATCCGGTCTGGGCGGACACCAGCAAATCCTGCCCTTCAAGGGCCGGATCGGTCACAGCCTCCTGTACGGGCGTGAGGGTTTCATATCCGCGCTGGGTCAGCGCGTCGGCAAGGCTCTGTTTCAAAGGTTTTGGCTTTCGTTTGCGTAAGGGACGCGATCTATGCCTTTTGACAGCACTTGTCGAGGGGCATTCATCGCATCATTCTAGCCTGCTTTCGCAGCCGCATACATCACAAATGTTACCCCTGCACAAAGGGCGGCCCCGTGCGCAGGGGGGCCAGCCGCCCAAAGGGGCTGGCCTATCTGTCATCACCTGTCTCCTGGGCCGCGTCGTGGATATCTTCCTCGATCACGGACTGGGCGGCGGCGGTCACCGCATCGCGCTGTTCCTGGTCCAGTTCCGACACTTTGCCATCCGCCAGACGCACTGTGACCTCGCGGTGGGCAAAATGGATGCCTTCGCGCTCGAACAACGCGCGGATTTCCTCGTAGACCTTTTTGCGCACCAGCCATTGATCGCCCGGTTTGGTCATGAACTTGACCCGGATGATCATGGCGCTGTCTTCCATCTGGATCACCCCCTGTGACTTCAGCGGCTGGATGAAGTTTTCGCCGATCACCGGATCGTCCAGCAGTTCGACGCCCAGTTTCTTGATCAGCTTGCGCACCTTCTCCACGTCGGTGTCATAAGTCACGCGCAGGGGCAGCTTCATGATCACCCAGTCGCGCGAATAGTTGGTCATCACCTGTATCTCGCCAAAGGGCATTGTGTGCAGCGCACCCAGATGGTGACGCAGCTGGAACGACCGCACGCTGATCTTTTCAACCGTGCCCTTGACCCCGCCCACGTCGATGTATTCGCCCTTGCGAAACGCATCGTCGAACAGAAAGAACGCGCCCGAAAACACATCGCGCACCAGCGATTGACTGCCAAAGCCGATGGCAACTCCGACAAAACCCGCACCGGCAAACAGCGGGCCGACGTTCACGCCAACCTCAAGCAGGATAATCAGGATGATCGTCACCACCACCACGATCAGCATCACGTTGCGAAACAGCGGCAGCAAGGTCGCCAGACGGCTGGCGCTGCTGGCACCGCCGCCTTCGTCACCCAGTTCCGCCTCCATCACGTCGCCCTGTTCATCGGCAATCTTGCGGTCGATCCAGATGCGGAACACATGATAGACAATGTAGCCGATGAAAATGATTACCATGATGTCCAGCAGCGACTGGCCCAGAATGTTGCCCTCGACCATGTCGGCAGAGCGGCCCCAGATCACCAAAAGCGCATAGGTGCCCGCGACAAAGGCCAGAATGCCCGACACCCGCCGCGCAAGCTGTTCATAGGTGAACATGACATGGCGTGGCATATACTGCGGCTCGGCCGGTTCATCACCGGCATCACCCCCCTCTGTTTCGCCCCCCTCGGTTGCGCCAGCGCCTTGCGCATCCTCATGCGCGTTTTCGGCCTGCGCGTTCATCAGCTCGATCTGGCGGGCGCGTTCGAAATAGGATTCGATCACATAGTTGATGACCCCGTAGACAACCAGAATGGTCAGAAGCACGCCATAAGCGCCAGCGATCAGCGGAATCGACGTGGGCGTTTCCAGCACCAGATCAAAGGCCAGCTCAAACCAGCCAAAGATGACATAGACAATCATCACCGGCAGCCACCACACCGACACCGCCCGCAAGATCCAGGTAACCTCGGCCTTGGTTCGCCCGTTGCGGATGGCGTTGGAAATCGCCTTTCTGTTGACCACCAACAGCAGGATATTCAACAGCGCCATCGTCAGGCTGAGAAGACCGAAGACAATCGCATAGACGTTGTAGTTCAGCCCGAAATCTTCCAGCCATGTGGCAAATATGACAACGCAGATATCCAGCGACCCAACATAAAACGCCCAGCGGTACAGCCATTTGGCGTCGCGGTCGGACAGACGCGGAATCCGGTACTGCGCAAGGAACGGCGACAGCACCATGCGCCACACGTCCCCCACTGTGCGGCAGGCAAAAAACGCGGCATTGATGGCCAGAATGGTGAATTGCACAGAGGTGTCTGTCACCGGCGGAAAGAACAGCTTGCCCAGGATATAGGCAATGCCCAGCGCAATCAGCGTGCTGACGATGCCCACAAAAAAACGGAACACCAGAAACGGCATTTTCTCGCGATAGCCTTGCGGGTCATCCAGAATGCGACCCGTCACATAGCCTTTGAAAACATAGGGGCCCAGCCCGAGCCGCATTACCAGACCACCGATCAAGATCAACAAGGCGCTGAAAAACAACGTCTCGACATAGGTCATGATGCGCCCGTCGGGGCTGGTGGCGCGCAGAATATAGCGGACCTCGTTCAGCGAATCCGGCAGCGCATCCAGCCGCTCGCGTAGCGTGCTGCGAAATTCGTCACCGCGCTTTTTCGCCTTCATCAGCGTAGACCCCTGCATACCCGCAGGCACCGGTTCGGTGGCAGGCTCTTCGGGTGCGGGGGGTGTGATCACCTTGCCGTCGGCATCCACGACAATCACGCTCAACCCCGCCTCGCGGGCCTTGCGCAGGGTTTCGGCCAGCGCATCGGTGGCAGCCCCGGTCGCGGGCGTCGCTTCGGACGCGGGGTCATCGGCGGCGGGTGAAAACAGACTTTGGGACAGCGCGGGCAGCGGCGCGGCCCCGACGGTCAGCAGCACACAAAGCCACAAGCACAAGATCAACCGCATTACGTCGCCTTTTCGTCATTTTGTTAACGTTCACGCTAGCCGAGGCGTCCATTCATTGCAATTCGCACGCACAGGCCCCAATTGTGGGCACTGGTGATTTGAACACCACAGATTTTGCGGCACCGCCCCTGTAGGGGACGCAGAGATGCCAAAGACCAAAGGACAGACCATGACAGACGCCACCCAGACCGGACCTATTGCCATTCTCGGACTTGGTTATGTCGGCCTGCCGCTGGCGTTGGCGCTGGCGCGTGCGGGGTTCGACGTGCTGGGGCTGGACACCGACCCGGACATGGTCGCCGCCCTCAGCGCGGGCCACGACCCCAACGGCGAGGTCGCCGATGCGTCGCTGGCGCACACCACGGCACGGTTCAGCGCCGATGCCGCCGACCTGAAAGGTGCGCGCAATTTCATCATCGCGGTGCCGACCCCGATCACCGATGCGAAAACCCCCGACCTTGGTCCCGTGCTGGGCGCTTGTGCCACCATCGCGCCGCATCTGACCGATGGCGCGCTGGTGGTGCTGGAAAGCACCGTCTACCCCGGCGTCACCGAAGAGGTTTGCGGCCCCGCCCTGGCGGCGGGCAGCGGTCTGGCGGTCGGCACACAGATCAAGCTGGGCTATTCCCCCGAACGCGTGAACCCCGGTGATGCCGAACATTCGATGGAAAACGTGGTCAAGATCATTGCCGCACAGGACGCCGAAACACTGGACCGTCTGGACGTGATCTATGGCCCCGTGGTCAAGGCCGGGCTGCACCGCGCGTCCTCCATCGCCACCGCCGAGGCTGCCAAGGTGATCGAGAACACCCAGCGCGACCTGAACATCGCGCTGGTCAACGAATTCGCGCTGATCTTCAACCGGCTGGGTCTGGACACGCTGGAAGTGCTGGAGGCGGCCGGCACCAAGTGGAACTTTTTGCCCTTCCGTCCCGGACTGGTGGGCGGGCACTGTATCGGGGTCGATCCCTATTACCTGACCTACAAGGCGCAGCAGGTCGGCTATCACCCCGAGGTGATCCTTGCCGGCCGGCGCATCAACGACCACATGGGCGCGCATGTGGCGCAGACGCTGATCAAGACGATGCTGGGCCGTGGCCACCGCGTGCAGGGCGCGCGGGTTCTGATCATGGGGTATACGTTCAAGGAAAACTGCGCCGACACCCGCAACACCCGTGTGGCCGACATCGTGGCCGAGTTGCAGGACTATTCGGTGCAGGTGGACGTACACGAACCCTGGGTCGACGGCGACGTGATGCGCGCCCGCCACGGGATCGAAACCGTCGCCGCCCCCGAGAAAGGTGCCTATGATGCGGTCATTGTGGCCGTCGGACACCGCGAGTTTGTCGAATTGGGCGCAGATGGCATCCGCGCCTTTGGCAAACCGGGTGCGTTGGTCTATGACATAAAAGGGGTGTTTGGCCGGACCGGAAGCGACTTGCGCCTGTAGCAACAAAAGATCAAAGGTGTCTCATGATGGCGCACGACACGACACTGCCTCCGGCAACCAACCGTTCCCCCGACCGCCCGCGGCGTATCGTTCTTTACAGCCACGATACCTTCGGGCTGGGCCACCTGCGCCGGTCACGCGCGCTGGCCGCGGCGCTGACGCAGGCCAATCCCGATGCATCCGCGATCATCCTGACCGGTTCGCCGGTGGCAGGGCGCTTTACCTTTCCCGAGCGGGTCGACCACATCCGCCTTCCCGGCGTGACCAAGCTGGCCGACGGCTCCTATGTCAGCCAGACGCTGGGGCTGGACATCGACGAGACGACAAACCTGCGCGCCGCGCTGATCCGGTCGGCCATCGAACAATATGACCCCGACCTGCTGATCGTCGACAAGGAACCCACCGGCTTTCGCGGTGAACTGCTGCCGACGCTGGAGCTGATCCAGAAAACCGGCCACACGCGCACCGTTCTGGGCCTGCGCGATGTGCTGGACGAACCCGAAGTGCTGGCCGCCGAATGGGACCGCAAGGGTGCGCTGGATGCGGCCGAGCGGTTCTATGACGAGGTCTGGGTTTACGGCGTGCGCTCGGTCTATGACCCGACCGAAGGGCTGGTATTGTCCGACGACCTGCGGTCGCGCATGTACTGGACCGGCTATCTGCGCCGTGACGGTGTCGAGTCGGACGAGGTGCCCGAGGACCCCTATGTGCTGATTACCCCCGGCGGGGGCGGCGACGGGGCGGCGATGGTCAACCTTGTGCTGGCCGCCTATGAACAGGACCCGACGCTGGCACCGCCCGCAATGCTGGTTTACGGGCCGTTCCTGTCTGGCGAAGTGCGTGAGGATTTCGAGGCACGGGTCAACAAGCTGGGGGACCGCGTGACCGCCCTGGGCTTTGACAGTCGCATCGAGGCGCTGTTTGCCAAGGCCGAGGGCGTCGTCTGCATGGGCGGCTACAACACCTTTTGCGAGGTGCTGTCCTTTGACAAACGCGCGGTGATCGTGCCGCGCACGGTGCCGCGTCTGGAACAGTGGATCCGCGCCAGCCGCGCCGAAGAGCTGGGCCTTGTCCGTATGCTGGACGAAAGCCGCGACGGCATGACCACCCAGTCGATGATCGACGCCATCCGTGCGCTGCCAACTCAGGGCAAGCCGTCGGACGCAGGCGCCGACGGGCTGCTGGACGGGCTGGACTGCGTCAATCAACGCGCCCACATTCTGATGTCGCGCGCCTACAGCCGGTCTGCCGCCGAATGACCCCCGCGCCTGCCCGCCTTGCGGTGGTGGTCAAAGGCTGGCCCCGCCTGTCCGAGACGTTTATCGCGCAGGAACTGGTGGCGCTTGAAGCCAATGGGCTGACGCTGGACATCTGGTCGCTGCGCCACCCAACCGACACCAAAACCCACCCGCTGCACGACCGTTTCAGCGGGCCGGTGCGCTATCTGCCGGAATACCTGCGCGATGAACCTGCCCGCGTGGTGCGCGCAGTGTGGCACGCCCGCAGCCTGCCGGGATGGCGCGCAGCATGGGCCGCCTTTCGCGCCGATTACAAACGCGACCGCACCCGCAACCGCATCCGCCGCTTTGGTCAGGCCTGTGTGATGGCCCGCGAACTGCCCTCTGACACGCAAGCACTGTACGCGCATTTCCTGCACACGCCCGCATCCGTCACCCGCTATGCCGCCATCCTGCGCGGACTGCCGTGGAGCTTTTCGGCCCATGCCAAGGACATCTGGACCTCGCCCGAATGGGACCTGCGCGACAAGCTGTCGCCCGCCACCCACGGTGCGGCCTTTGGTGCCACCTGCACTGCCTTTGGCGCGGACCACCTGAACAGCCTGTCGGCGGGCACCCCTGTCGATCTGGTCTATCACGGGCTGGATCTGAACCGCTTTCCCCCTGCCCCCGACCGCACGCCGCGCGCGCCAGATGCACCGCTGCGCATGATGAGCGTCGGACGGCTGGTCGAGAAAAAGGGCTTTGACCGGCTGATCGCGGCGCTGGCACTGCTGCCGGACGGGATGCAATGGCACTGGACCCACATTGGCGGCGGTGACCTCAAAGACGTGATGCGCGCACAGGCCGAGGCCGCAGGCGTGGCCGACCGGATTACGTGGCGCGGGGCCTGCGACCAGCCCGAGGTGATCGCCGCCATGCGCGAGGCCGACCTGTTCGTGCTGCCCAGCCGCGTGGCCGAGGACGGCGACCGCGACGGGCTGCCCAATGTGCTGATGGAGGCGGCCAGTCAAAAGCTGCCGATCCTGTCGACGCCCGTGTCGGCCATCCCCGAGTTCATCACCGACGGCACCCACGGCATCCTGAGCGATGACGCACCGCAGGCGCTGGCCGATGCGATGCAGCGCGTGGCAAACGATCCCGCGCTGGGGCCGCAAATGGCCGGGGCAGCCCATGCGCGTCTGCACGCCGAATTCACCATGCAACCCGGCATTGACCATCTGGCGAAACGTCTGAACGCACTGCTGTCGGGGGCGGCGTGAGCGTCGCGTTCTATGCGCCGCTCAAGGCACCGGATCATCCCGTGCCGTCGGGGGATCGCGCGATGGCAAGGGCATTGATCGCAGCACTTGAGACAGGTGGATACGCCCCCCAATTGGCATCCGGCCTGCGCATCTATGACGGGCGCGGCGATGCCGGATTGCAGGCCGATCTGATGGGCAAGGCGCAGATGGAAACTGATCGCCTGCTGGGGTCGCAAGAGGCTGCGGGCTGGACCCACTGGCTGACCTATCACAACTATTACAAGGCCCCTGACCTGATTGGCCCTGCGGTCTGTCGCAGCCTTGGCATCCCTTATTTACAAGTGGAATCAACCCGCGCACGCAAGCGGCTGACCGGCCCCTGGGCGGGTTTTGCCGCCGCGTCCGAGGCCGCCTGCGACGCCGCCGACGCTGTGCTGTACCTGACCAAACGCGACAGCGAGGCGTTGCGCCGCGATGCACCCGAAGGACAGCGGCTGATCCACCTGCACCCGTTTCTGGCCCGTCCCGACCTGCCACCGCAATCAGACCTGTCGGGCCCGATTCTGACGGTGGCCATGATGCGCCATGGCGACAAGCTGGCCAGTTACCGGTTGATCGCCGAGACGCTGCGGCTGCTCACATCCGACTGGCATCTGGACATCGTCGGCGACGGCCCTGCGCGCGATGAGGTGGCGGCGCTGATGGCGCCCTTTGGCGACCGCGTGCACCTGCGCGGGATGCAGACCGGTGCCGCGCTGGATGCCTTTTATGCAGAGGCGTCCTTGCTGCTGTGGCCCGGCGTCAACGAAGCCTTTGGCCTGACCTATCTGGAAGCACAGGCCGCCGGCATCCCCGTTGTCGCGCAGGACCGCGACGGCGTGCGCGACGTGGTTGTGGGCGTGCATCCCGCGCCCGAGGACGGACCCGAGGCGCTGGCCCGCAACATCGACGCCCTGCTGGCCGACCCTGTTGCCCGCGCCGCCGCCGGAGCCACCGCCCGTGCGCAAGTGGCCGCACACCACCTCCTGCCCGCGGCCACCCGCACATTGACCCAAGCATTACAGGACTGCGCCAGATGATCCGCCTTGCCCTCTTGCGCCACGGCCACACCGCATGGAACCGCGCCCACCGCATTCAGGGGCGCACCGATATTCCGCTGGACGATCAGGCAGTTGCGGACCTGAGCGCACTGCGCCTGCCTGCCCCGTGGGACGGCGCACAGCTGTGGTCCAGCCCGTTGCAACGGGCCGCCCAAACCGCCGAGTTGGTTGCAGGGCGTCCGCCGTTGACCGATCCGGCGCTGATGGAAATGGACTGGGGCGATTGGGAGGGCCGGCACGGCAGCGCGTTGCGCGCCGATCCGGCCAGTGGGTTTCGGGACATTGAGCACTGGGGCTGGGACTATGCCCCGCCCGGCGGCGAAAGCCCTGCCACCATGCGCGCGCGGCTGATCCCCTGGGCCAACGCGCTGACCCGCGACAGCGTGGCCGTATGCCACATCGGTGTGATGCGCGTGTTGCTGGCCCATGCGACAGGCTGGGATTTCGCCGGCCCCGCCCCCTTTGCCGTAAAACGCAATCGCTTGTTTATCATGGATATTTCCGAAAACGGCTGGTCCTTCGACGCAGCACCCGTCCGGTTGGAGTCACGCACATGAAGGTGATGATCGTTGTCACGCATCTGTTGGGCACCGGCCACCTGACCCGCGCCCTGACGCTGGGCCGCGCCTTTGCTGCGGCGGGTGACCATGTGGTGCTGGTCAGCGGCGGCGTGCCTGTCGGGCATCTGGATTTTGACGGCATCGAACTGGTGCAACTGCCGCCGCTTAGATCCGATGGCGTCGACTTTGGCCGCGTGCTGCAAGCCAATGGGGTGGAGGCCGGTGTAGTGTATCTGGAGACCCGGAAACAGGCGCTGCTGAACGCCTTTGCCGATGCCCGTCCCGATCTGTTGATCACCGAGCTTTTCCCCTTTGGCCGCCGCATCCTGCGTGCCGAATTCACGGCCCTGCTGCAAGCCGCCCAAGCCGCCGACGTGCCGGTGCTGTCATCAATCCGCGACATCCTTGCGCCACCGTCGAAACCGTCCAAGGCAGCGTTGGCCGAGGAGCTGGTCGCCACCTATTACAGCGGCATTCTTGTGCATTCCGTCGAAGAAATCACCCCGCTCGAGCTCAGCTGGCCGGTTTCGGACAGCTTGCGAAAACGCTTGTTTTACACGGGGTTCGTGGCCCCTGCCGCCCCGCAGCCGCACCCTGGCGGGCTGGGGTCCGGCGAGGTTTTGGTCAGCGCAGGCGGCGGCAGCGTGGGCGATGGCCTGTTCGAAACGGCACTGGCCGCCGCGGCCCTTGACGCGGGCCGCAAATGGCGCCTGCTGGTCGGGGGCAGCGCATCCCGCGCCGCTGTCTTGCGTGCCAAAGCGCCCCCGAACTGCACCGTCGACGCCGCCCGCCCGGACTTTCGCCAGATGCTGCGGAGGGCGACCGCTTCGGTGTCGATGTGCGGTTATAATACCGCGCTGGATGCGCTGCAAACCGGCGTGCGGGCGGTCTTTGTACCCTTTGACGCGGGCGACGAGGTTGAGCAGGGATTGCGGGCAGATGCGCTGGCGGTACAGCCCGGCATCGCTGTCCTGCGTGCGGCTGAGTTATCCCCGCAGACCCTGTTGCACGCGTTACAGGACATCCAGGCCGCAGCGCCCCGCGCACCTTTGCGCGAGGGTGTGGCAGGCGCCGCGGAAACCGTGCGGATCGCCCATCAGATCGTGGAGACCCGCCATGCAGGCTGACTGGACCCCGCTGCGTCGGGCCTTGCGGGACAGACAGGATGTGCGGTTCTGGTGGCGCGATGATGATGCGGTTGCCCCGACGCCTGAACTGGAGCGGCTGGAGGCCATCGCGCGCGCTGTGGACATGCCCGTGCATATCGCGGTGATCCCCGCTGGGGCCACGCCACAATTGGCTGAAATATCAACAACTTCTCCCTATCTTGTGCCGCTTGTGCATGGCTGGTCCCATGTCGACAGATCCGCCCCCGAAGCCAAGAAATCCGAGTTCGAACGTGACCGCCCCGAAGCCCCCGCCGAGACCGCGCGCGGGTTTGCACGGATGCGGGACTTGTTCGGCCCTGCGCTGGTGCCGATGTTCGTGCCGCCGTGGAACCGGATCAGCGCGCGACTGGTCGCGCAACTGGCCGCACAGGGTTATCGCGGGCTGTCAACCTTTGGCACCCGCGCGGCACAAACCACCCATGGGCTGACCGTGATCAACACCCATGTCGACCCGATTTTCTGGCGCGGAAACAGAGGCTTGTCCGACACCGGCTGGATCATCGACACCGCTGTACGCCACCTGCGTTCCGGCAGTTCGGAACCGCTGGGCCTGTTGACGCACCATCTGGTTCACACGCCGGAAGTTTGGACATTTACCTCCCGCTTCCTGACCGAAATGCAGGATGGCGGCGCACAACCTTTTGACATCCGTGGAGCCCTGATATGAGCCGCCTTGAATCCTTTCGCCGCCGCCTGTCTGCACAGATCGACGGGCTGAACTGGGCCATCGAGCAAGCTTGTGAAATAAAGGGAGATTTTCTTGATCTTGGACTGGGAAACGGACGCAGCTATGATCATTTGCGCTGCTATTCCAGCCGCCGTATCTGGGTGGTGGACCGGATGCTGCAATGCCATCCGGATTGCGTGCCCCCAAAGCAGGATTTCCTGCAAGGCGAGGCCGACGACATGCTGGACAAGCTCGCGGCCAGGGGTGGGCGCATCGCATTGGCCCATTACGATTTAGGATTTGGTAACAATGAGTTAGACAAATCCGAAGCCGCGCGTCTGTCACCTTTCATTGCCAGCGTCATGGTGCCGGACGGGGTGATCCTGTCGTCGCAACCGCTGGTCGGCTTTACCCAGATCGCAGGCCCCGACACCATCGCGCCCGACAGGTATATGTTCTACCGGATGCCAGGGTGAAGAATTGATTTGCACCCCTGCGGCAAGTGCTTAAGCTAAAGCCGAATTCGCGCGCGAGGGACCGCAAAATGAAACTTATTTTATCAATATTAACAATGGCTTGCCTGTCACTTCCCGCATGGGCCGCACCGCTGGAACTGACGCCTGCAAACCCGCAGCCCAGCGGGTTGAGCGCGGGGTTGGCGGTGCGTTATGCCTATCCGCCCGACGTCAAGACGCTGGCGCAGGCCAAGAAATTCCTGGCCGACGCACAGCCCGGCGCTCCGCTGGAGGGGCTGGATTACCGCGACACGGATGATGGTGACATGACCCTGACATCCACCCGCGCGCACCATGTTGTTGCGGGCATTTCCGGCTATGTCCGTTTTGACGAAGCCGGAAGCTATACCATTGATTTCCTTAGCAATGACGGGCTGCAAGCCAGCATCGGCGGGCAGGAAGTTGTGTTCTTTGACGGGCGCCACCCGTGCGAGGAATCCGAGGCTGTCGAGGTGAATGTCCCGCAGGCCGGATGGTATGAAATCAAGGCGCTGTACTTTCAACGCGTCGGGTCTGCGTGCCTGCATATGCGGGCCGGCCAGACCGAGATGGAATGGATGGAAAACGCGGCCTTCGGACACTGATTTAACGGGGCGCACGGTGGGTTAACCGCGTGCTGGGCGCAGCGCTGTAGGCTGGATTGCGTACATATTCGCCCCGTTTGCGTACAGGACAGCGCGCCGCCAGACCGCCGGTTCCGGCCCGTTTTGGCGGTGTCGTACATATTCGGGGCAAATGCGTACCAAACGCAACAGGCCCGAGAGGTGCGACATTATGCTACCGGCAATTCACCAGGTTTCTTTTTCAGATTTCCGCGCAAACACCGGCCCGCTGCTGCGGTTCGTGACCCACGAGAACGGCAACCTGTGGCTGACCCGCTACCGCCGCCCGGTCTGCGCGGTGATCTCGATGCGCGACGCCCATGTGCTGGGATCGGTGCAGGGGCGGGACGTGAACCAGATCCTGCACCAGTTGCAGGTCGAGGCCAACCGCAAGGTCGCGGCGGCACGGCTGGACAAGGCCTTTGACCGGATGGAGCTGCGTCCCGAGGAGTGGAGCTTGCCGATCATGGAAAAGGCTTACGGGCGGGAGAACCGGTTTGACGAGAAGTGGCCGAAGGAGGGGTGAGGTCCGTCTCCTATCAGGATCGTCGCGCCCGGACCGAGGGGCTGGTGCGAAGCGCCCGCCCCGTGGGGGCGGTTCGGGCGCTGCCAAACCCCTTGGGGGTTTGGCATTTGGGGGATAGCAATTCCACGTTCGGAATATCTAGCTAATACTCTAACTTACAAGGACATAACCAGTTAAGATGCGTAACGCGGCATCGGAAGGCCAAAGATATATGCACCGCAAAGCATCTGACATCCAGTCATACAATGACCTTATGCTAGCTTATCAAGAGCTTCTCAATCTAGGCTACGATTCGCTAATACATAAAAATACTGACGCCGAAGTAAAATTCGCCGTTGAAGCTATGGCCCTTAAGGCAGGACTGTCACTTTCGGCAATAATTCAGCTTGGGACCGTTTATAATGAACTCAATGTGTCCTATCAAATGCTTTCAAGATATCCGTGGCACGGAACCAGAATATCAAAAATTGAGCATCTTGAGCTAACTTGGTTTTTGTTTCAAAATTTGTGCTATAAATTTAAAGAGAAGGTGAAGCTGTGCTTTAATTCTCAAAAATTAGCTTGCGCGTCGCTGAAGTTGGAGCAACCGAATTGGATTAAAGACGAGTTGAGGATTATTGAACGTAAATTTAGCAAAGAAATACAAGACCGTGGAAATTCCGTTCATAGCTGGACAGTGAGAGATCCGAGTCTTGAGGTTCTAGCAACCGCCTCTTTTCTTGATGAAATTAGGTTGATGGGTGTAGAATTTGAAATTCCAACAGGTTTAGAAGACGTAGATAAACACTACCGAAGATCGAAAGAATTTTTGAAGTGGCGCGCCTCTTCTAGCATAAAAGTAGCTGAGAGCACTCTAATAAATATATTGGAGAAAAAAAGTGTAAAGCCGATTGATGTGGTGCTACGATTGAAACAGCTTATTAGCGCAGCAAACAATGGCGAATTCAGAAAGTAATTTAGTAGCTTTAAATACTCACCTCGACAATTGATTTCCTAAAAGAAGAAACTTACCACCACACAACCGTGTGGGGCCGCGCCCCGCTGCGCGGGACTCTCACCCCACCGGCCTTTTTCAGCGCCGAAAATGGATTAAGAATCCATTTTCAGTGCGCTAATGAAAGCTTCTTGCGGAATATCCACCTTACCAAACTGGCGCATCTTCTTTTTCCCCGCCTTCTGCTTGTCCAGCAGCTTGCGTTTGCGCGTGGCGTCGCCGCCGTAGCATTTGGCCGTCACGTCCTTGCGCATGGCCGACAGGGTCTCGCGGGCGATGACCTTGCCGCCGATGGCCGCCTGGATCGGGATCTTGAACATGTGGCGCGGGATCAGGTCCTTGAGCTTTTCGACCATGGCGCGGCCCCGCATTTCGGCGCGGTCGCGGTGGACCATCATCGACAGGGCGTCGACGGGTTCGTCGTTCACCAGCACCGACATTTTCACCAGGTTATCGGTTTGGTAACCCGTCAGCTGGTAGTCAAAGGAGGCATAGCCCTTGGTCACCGATTTCAGGCGGTCGTAGAAGTCGAAGACAACCTCGTTCAGCGGCAGGTCATAGACGACCATGGCGCGGCTGCCCGCATAGGTCAGGTCCTGTTGCACGCCACGACGGTCCTGGCAGAGTTTCAGCACGTCCCCGAGGTAGTCGTCGGGGACAAGGATGGTCGCCTTGATCCGCGGCTCTTCCAGGTGGTCGACCACGCTGAGGTCGGGCATGTCGGCGGGGTTGTGCAGTTCCTGCATGGACCCGTCGCGCATATAGACGTGGTAGACGACCGAGGGGGCCGTGGTGATCAGCTCGATGTCATATTCGCGCTCGATCCGGTCGCGGATGACCTCGAGGTGCAGCAGGCCAAGGAAACCGCAGCGGAAGCCAAAGCCGAGGGCTGCGGAGGTTTCCATCTCGAAGCTGAACGAGGCGTCATTCAGGGCCAGTTTGTCGATGGCGTCGCGCAGGTCCTCGAATTCCGAGGAGTCGACGGGGAAGAGGCCACAGAAGACCACCGGCTGTGCGGGTTTGAAGCCGGGCAGCGGGGTCACGGTTTTCTTGTCGTGGGTCACGGTGTCCCCGACGCGGGTGTCGCGGACCTGTTTGATGGAGGCGGTCAGAAAGCCGATCTCGCCGGGGCCGAGGCTGTCGATGACCTGCATCTGCGGGCGGAACACGCCGATGCGGTCGACGTGGTGCACGGTGCCGTTGGAGACGAATTTGATACGGTCGCCCTTTTTCAGGCGGCCGTCGATGATGCGCACGAGGACGATGACGCCGAGGTAGCTGTCGTACCAGCTGTCGACCAGCATCGCCTTGAGGTCGGCGTTTTCCTCACCCTTGGGCGCGGGCAGGTGGTGCACGATCGCCTCGAGGGTTTCGTGGATACCGATGCCGGTCTTGGCCGACACGCGGATGGCGCCGGAGGCGTCGATGCCGATCACGTCCTCGATCTGTTCGGCCACGCGGTCGCAGTCGGCGGCGGGCAGGTCGATCTTGTTCAGGATCGGCACGATGTCGTGGTCGGCGTCGATGGCCTGATAGACGTTGGCGAGGGTCTGGGCCTCGACGCCCTGGGTGGAGTCGACGACCAGAAGCGAGCCTTCGACCGCGCGCATGGAGCGGGAGACCTCGTAGGCGAAATCGACGTGGCCGGGGGTGTCGATCAGGTTCAGCACATAGGCCTCGCCGTTGTCGGCGACATAGTCGATGCGCACGGTGTTGGCCTTGATGGTGATGCCGCGTTCGCGTTCGATGTCCATGGCGTCAAGCATCTGCGCCTTCATGTCCCGGTCGGCAACCGTATTGGTCGACTGGATCAGACGGTCTGCGAGCGTGGATTTCCCGTGGTCGATGTGCGCGACGATGGAAAAATTGCGGATATGTGAAAGCGGTGTCATGGGCTGGATATGTAGGGGATTTGGGGCTTGGTCAAGTGAGCATGGAGGGGGCGGTGGATTGTTGTGTGCGGTGGGTTTGGGGGGACACGGGGGATGGGGTGGTTTGGGGGTGGTGGTTGGGCCGGAGCCGACCCTAGTGGCTTTGATCTCTCACGACAGATCCCAGCCCGGAGGGGGCATCTGAAATTGTGCTTTGAAGCTTCAGGTTCGCTTGACTTTACCAAGATCTGACGAGCGAAGAACGCCGCCAAAGAAATGCTAGCTAGGAAGCAGTTTCAGCTTAGCGCCAAGAGTTAGACACCGAGCAATTGTCGAACGGTGGCAAGTGGCAGGAACATTCTGAGGTCTTCGGAAGGGAGGGGCTGGAAACCATATTTCTCATATGTCTGCTTACGCTGTTCAACGGCTTTTGGATCGCCACAATCCAGGACATCCAGCAATACTACAGCAACGCCGAACCGCTCTGCACCCAGCGCAATGCGTTTGAGCGCATCTGCCAGAAGGACAGCGCCCATTCCCTTCCCTTTGCAGGTGATATCACGCCCCATCATTGAGATGTAGACTGCTGGGATGGATCCGTGAGCAGGGGCACCGCGCATATATTTTTTTGGTAGATCTTCGTAATATACGGAATGCGCATTGGTGGCGTAAAAGCCTTCGACCTTCGTCTTGTCGTCAGCAGATACCTTTACATATGTGCGGACATTGTCGGCTTTGGACAGTTTGTTGGCTGTTTTTTTGAAATAATTGTCGACCTGCTCAACACCACAAGAAAAAGCCGCTCGATCATGCTTGTGGGGATCGAACGGCTCTGTGACGAACTGCGTTGTCGTCGCGCTTTCATTCATTAAGTGCCTACCGTTTTAGCTCATCTGTGTGCTGCGCAAACGCTGCTTTCAGAGCATCGGTCGGTTCTGGCGGGTTGTCCAGTGCGGCAAAAAACATTTCATGGTCGACATCCTTCAGGAAGGTGTTCTCATGGGTATTGATTACTTTAAGCGCACGGTCATATGCAGCAGACATTGTGAACGTAGAATCATCCACTCCGGAAAGCGCGGCTGCCTTCTGGATTGTCGCTTTGATGCGAGCCTTGGTGCGGAAGTTCATCCGTGCATCTGCACGGCCTTCTGCTTCCAGCGTACGATCAACAAATGTCAACATAATCGCCTCCTGTGACGCATTGAATCTTGAATCTTGAATCTTGAATCTTGAATCTTTATGTACGTCAACTTAACGCACAGGTCAAGTCTTCAGGGAAATTTCTATGTTTGGCAACTAGGGCCTATCGATAATTATGTTTCAGCCCGCGAAATACTCCTCGTAGCAGTACCGGCTATGCTATCGAGACCGTTGCAACTAGAGAAGTAACGCCACATAGAAGCTTTTCTTAAAGCCTTCCCGTCAACCACCCCCGCGCGGATATGATGCCGCCACACTACAGAAGGCACATCCGATCAGGAGCCGTCTTGGCAACGTGGCATAGGCTCGATGGATGCGGTTTTTTACCTGCCTAGGCTACAGCTAGCTTTCCCATAACCGCAGCGTTTGGATGGGGTGCAAATTACATCTCTTAAGCCCCCATGGAACTTTGCAAAGCCCCCTCCCTGCGCACAGCAGACATTGATGTGGCTCGCAGCGAAAATCCGGAAGCCGCCCCTCCCCCACAAAGGGCAGCGCCCGACCGCGGGTGGGCGTTGGAACGTCAGTGGCCGCCACTTTATTTCTGATCTTTGGCGTGCGGCAGAAGAACCGCAAGACGGTGAGGAAGCGCCCGCCCGTCACGCCAGAGGCGTGCCGATTATTCATGGCACGCCTCCGGCGTGACGGGCGGTCGGGCGCTGCCTCTCACACATTGCAAGGCAATGTGTGAGAGGCAGGTGTTCGCTTTGCGAACACCGAGAGGCCGGCGGTGCTGCGCACCTTGATTCCGGGCTTGGTTGCTATGGCCAGCCCTTCATCAAACCACAACGCCACGCACACTCGTGAATTGCCCCCTGCCCCGAATTGCGGCATAATCCGACCCAGCAGTAAGCTGCGGCCAAAGAATGCCGCGATGGTGTGAGGCGAAACCATGATCCGATTGACGGCCCTATTTTCATGTCTGGCCCTTGTGGCCGCCTGTGGTGGCGGGACCAGATATTCCAGTTACAATGCCCAGAACGTGCGACTGTCGCCGGTGGCGTTGGGCCAGCAGGCGCCCAAGCTGTTTGCGTCGGGACCGATTGCCAAAGCCTGTCAGGCGTCGGGGCGCAAACAGGCGGACCGGGCGCGGTGTGGCTGTGTGCAGGCGGTGGCCGACATGTCGCTGAGCGCATCCGACCAGCGCCGCGCGGTCGGGTTCTTTTCCGATCCGCACAGCGCGCAGGAGATTCGCACCTCGAGCAGTGCCAGCAACGAAGCCTTCTGGAAGCGCTGGAAGGCCTTTGGGGATCAGGCCGGACAGCTTTGCAGCTGATTACAAATCCCTGATCCACACTTGCAACGGTTTGGCCGTGGGCGCATCCGCGTCCACGTCTTTCCATGTGAACCGGGCCTGCGCGCCCTCCAGCGGCGCATAGCCGCGTTTGCGCCAGAAGGCGTCCAGCGGGCGGTAATCTGCGGGGCGCAAAGGGTGATCTGCGGGGCGTTGCACGGCGCAAAAGGCGGATTTGGTGTAGCCAAAGGCGCGCGCCGCATCCTCGCGGGCGTCAAAGAAGCCGTGCCCGATCCCCTGCCCGCGATAGTCGTCGAGCAGCACGCTTTCGGCGCAATAGAACACATCCGCGATGTTCACGCCGGTGCCCTCGAAGGCCTGCGCGAAATCGTCGGCGTGATCGCTGAGGGGGGCGGCGGTGGCGGCCCCCACAAGGGTGTTGCCGTCATAGGCGCCAACCACAACGGCCTGCGGCGAGGCGCGGAAGGCGGCCAGATAGCGGCGTTCATAGTCCAGATCACCGTCGTATAGATACGGCCAGTCGCGGAACACCGCGATGCGCAGGCGCGCCACATCGCCAAGGGCCGCATCCAGCGCCGCCCCTGTCAGCACATGGCACCAGGTCACGCGACCTGTGCCGTCCAGTCGGCCAGATTGTAATAGGTGGTGACGCGGGCGATCTTGCCGTCCTTCAGATCAAAGAACGACCCGGCGGGCAGTTTGTAGGTTTGATTGCGCGCCTCGGGCAGGCCTGCATCGGTTTGCAGATAGGTGCCGTTGACCACATATTCGGCCGCGGCGCGGGTGTTGTCGGCATTCACGAAAACCACCATATCGGTCAGGTTTTCACGATAGCAGCGGGTCATATGGGCGCAAAAGTCGGCGAAAAGCGCCTTGCCGGTCCGGATATTGCCTTCGTTGACGTGGTGGGCCACGTCGTCGGTCAGACAGTCCAGCATGGCGGTGGTATCGCCCGCATTGAAGGCGTCGAAATAGCGTTGCACCACGGTCATGGCGGTCTCCTTCAGGTGATTTCGGTGGGTTCGCCCCAGCGGTCGGTAAGGTGGCCGATGATCTGGTCACGCACCCCGCGATAATTGGCCAGCTTTGTCTCGCGGGTTTCGCCCATTCCGGTCGGGTCCATGATCGGCCAATAGGCGATTTCAAGGTGGTAGAAGCGGGTCAGTTCCAGCGCGCGCCGTTGCGAGGCAGGCGACAGGGCGACGACCAGATCGAAGCTGCCCAGATCGTCGCCCCAGTCTTCCATCTGGTCAAAGCTGCGCGAGCGGTGGCGGGACAGTTCGACGTCGATTTCCTGACAGACGGCGACGGAAAACCCGTCGATTTCCATGTCGGCCTTGACCCCGGCGGATTGGACATAGGTGCCGGTGCCATAGAATTTTTTCATGATCGCCTCGGCCATCGGAGAGCGCACTGCGTTGTGATCGCAGCAAAACAGGACCGATTGAGGCAAGGGTGCAACCATTCTAACCGCCGAAGTGCAAAACGCAGATCAGGGTGAACAGGCGGCGGGCGGTGCCTTCGTCGATGTCGGCCTTGCCCGACAGGCGTTCTTGCAGGACGCGGCTGCCCTCGTTGTGGATGCCGCGACGGGCCATGTCGATGGTTTCGATCTGGCTGGGGGGCAGTTTCTTGACCGCCTCGAAATAGCTTTCGCAGATCTGGAAGTAATCCTTGACCACTTGCCGGAACGGCCCCAGCGACAGGTGGAATTCGGCGGCCTTGCCGGCATCTTCGGTGGTGACGTCAAAGACCAGCCGGTTTTCGCGGATCGCAAGGCCAAGGTGATAGGGCCCCGGCGGCACGTCGCGGTCCTCGCGGGCAGGCAGCGCAAAGCTGTTGTCTTCGAGCAGGTCGAACATGGCGACTTTGCGCTCTTGTTCGATTTCAGGCGTTGGCGGTGGCAGGTTGCCATCGTCGAGGGCGATATATGTGATGCGGGACATGTCGCATCCTTTGCGTGTGAGTCTCGTAGGGTTAGACCATGAGTGGCATACAGGTTCAATCGCCCCGCTGCGTCAAGTGTCGCTGTTCAGGCGGTTCAGGCGGGCGGTGACGGACAGGCCGTGGGCTTGCAGGCTTTCGGATGTGGCCAGCGTTTCGGCGGCGGGGCCGATGGCGCGCAGGGCCTCGGGGGTCATCTGCGCCAGCGTGGTGCGTTTGACGAAATCCATCACCGACAGCCCCGACGAGAACCGCGCCGAGCGGGCGGTGGGCAGGACGTGGTTGGGGCCGCCGACATAATCGCCAATGGCCTCGGGCGTCCATGCGCCGAGGAAGATGGCGCCGGCGTGGGTGATCTGTGCGCTGAGTGCGGTGGGGTCGGACACCATCAGTTCGAGGTGTTCGGGGGCGACGCGGTTGCTGAGGGTGGCGGCGGTGGCAAGGTCGGGCACGGTGATGACCGCGCCGAAGTCGCGCCAGCTGGCCCCCGCGATGGCGCGGCGTTCGAGGGTTTGCAGGTGGTTTTCGACGGCCTGCGCGACCTTTTGGCCAAGGGCAGCGTCGGTGGTGATCAGCAGGCTTTGCGCGCTTTCGTCGTGTTCGGCCTGGCTGAGCAGGTCCAGCGCGATCCAGTCGGGATCGTTGTCGGCGTCGGCAATCACCAGAATTTCCGAGGGGCCTGCGATCATGTCGATGCCGACCTTGCCGAACACACGACGTTTGGCGGCGGCGACGAAGGCGTTGCCGGGGCCGGTGATCTTGTCCACCGGCGGGATGGTTTCGGTGCCGTAGGCCAGCGCCGCAATCGCCTGTGCGCCGCCGATGCGGTAGATCTCATCGACGCCGGCCAGCCGCGCCGCCAGCAGCACCAGCGGGTTCAGGATGCCGTCGGGCGTGGGCACGGTGATGGCCAGCCGCTGCACGCCCGCGACCTTGGCGGGGATGGCGTTCATCAGCACCGAGGACGGGTAGGACGCCAGCCCGCCGGGGACGTAAAGGCCCGCAGCCGACACGGGTGTCCAGCGCCAGCCCAGCGTGGCACCAGTGTCGTCGGTCCAGCTGTCGTCGGCGGGCAGTTGCCGCGCGTGGTAAGCGCGGATGCGGTCGGCGGCCAGTTCGAGGGCCGCGCGGTCGGCGGCGTTGACGGTGGCGATGGCGGCGTCAGCCTCGGCATCGGTGATGCGCAGAGTGGCGGGGGTAAGCGTCAGCCGGTCGAATTTCGCGGTCAGGTCGATGACAGCCGCGTCGCCATGGGTGCGGACCTGCGCGATGATGTCGGCCACGGTGGCGTCGACATCGGGGCTGTCCTCGCGCTTGGCATTCAAGAGCGCGGTGAAGCGGGTTTCAAAGTCGGCATCGGCGTGATCGAGGAACTGGGGCATGGCTGGCTCGCTTGCGGTGTCGGTCGTGACATAGCGGGTGGGGGCGGCAGGCTCAAGCGGGGGATGGGGGGGCCGTCTCCCCCCGGAGTTTAGGGGGCGAGATGAAGGGGGGAAGGTGAATGGCGGGTGTGTGGGGCGAAGTTGCCGCTCTCCAAAGTCACCGAATTTCTGCTTTCGCCTTGCGGTCCAGACAGTTAAGCTTAATGGATTGATGAAGCGAAAGTCGAGCGGTAGCTTCGAACATATGGCATCAACTGAAAAAATATTGGCTGAAGTTGTTGAGCACTTCTTGTCAACAGCAGACCGCGACCAATTCAATGGACTAGGTGCTAAGGCACTGCTCAAATTTTCCTCAAACGAACGCGAATTACGTGACGCACTATCTGAACTGATTGCGAACGGCAGCATCAACTGCGTGTTTTCCAAGTTTGAGATTAACATACACATTAAGCGATTTCCGGACATTCCCGTCGGAAAACAACTAGAATGTGTTCTGAACGAAGAGCTCAGCTCGTTTTGTGTGTACCCATCGTCTGCGGAAGTAGCGAAGAATTGCGATCTATCCAAGTGGAGCAGTAGGCCATTCTCTAAAGCTCTGTTGCTCGTAGAACCGCAGCTAAGCTTTCGCTCATTTGAGATGGCCGCACTGGAGCGCTACATCAACGATCCCCGATATCAAGTGCACTTTGCAGACTACATGGGCACAATGTCTATTGGTGATGAAGCGTACCGCGAGGAAGGGTTTCTAGATCGAGACAAGGTTTCTTTACAGACATTTGGCTTGGGGATCGGTAAAAACAGTCTGCCTTATTTGATCGTGTTCTTGAGGTATCTTGCTAACCTCTCACCTGGGCATCAACAATTCTGGCATAGTTACCTTGGGGGCGAGGATGTAAAGATGTTGCCTCCTTACTACGACGCGAGCTTTAGTGGTACGTTCTGGAAGAATAGATCGGTGCGATATGCAATTATTCAAGAAATAAATATTATAAACAAGATTATTTACGCGATATATGGGCAGAAACTTTTTCGTGATTTTGAAGAAGAAGATGTTCCGATCGGAGTTACCGGATTCCTTCGTCCTACCAAAGCAAACTTCGAGGCTTTTGTCTTGACACTAGACAAACTCCTTTCCGATAGAATTGATGCGAACTTCTTTAAAGGTAAGATCTGTCTGCACGAGGAGGTTCCTCGTGGTGAAGGAAGATTTGAAGTAATGCGAAAGGGCACTATCAGTCTCTTGGAAGAGTGGTTGCTCTTCGACTTAGACTGGGAAAACGAGCAGGGTGTTCGGAATGTAATAATCAAACCTTTGCGGGAGGTTCGCCGCCTGCGGCAAAAGCCGGCGCATGAATTCAGTAAAGATAGTTTTGATTTAGAGTTTCACACAGAGCGCCGTCGCTTGCTTGCAGCAGTGTTGAACAGCCTTCAAAGCATGCGCGCTGCGTTCTCTACCCATCGGGACGCCAAAGGGATTCACGTACCTGAGTGGCTCGACGCTGGGCAAATAGATTTTCTCTGACGTCTGATCCCCGACTTTGCAGAGTCCGCTTCCTGCGCATAGGAGTCATCTGAGCATCATGTTGCATCGGTCAAAACGGGCTCAAACCGGACCTCCGCCGCAACCTGACCTAACACCAGCCCCAACCACCAAAGCCCGGAGTCAAGGTGCGTAGCACCGCCGGGCAGCGCCCGACCGCCCCATGGGCGGGCGCTTTTTCACCGTCTTGCGATTCAGCAGCCCCACGCCAAGGCATTGAAATTAAGTGGTATGAACGGGGCTTGCGGCGCCCACCCGCGGTCGGGCGTTGCCCTTTGTTCACAGGTCACGCCCTTGTGGTGGGGTCAATCGGGATGCTTGGGCGTGCTTTTCGACGGGGCGGTGTAGGGGCGTGTGACGTCTTTCAGCGTGGCTTCGATGGCCTCGACGGTCAGGCGGATCACGCCGTCGCCGGCCAGTGTCAGCAGGATGTGGCCCGCGCCGTCGCTGGTAGGTTCGAACGTCACCGACAGCAGCGACAGCACCGTGTCGCGGTCGCTGCGGTCGATGCCCTGGCTGGCGACCTCAAGCACGGTCGAGAAGGACAGCACCGCCTGCACCCGTTCGGTGCGCGCGGCGGTGTCTTCCCAGCGGAAGCGGTTCAGCAGGATGGCAAAGCGGCGCTGGCGGATGGCCCATTTCATCTCGGTGATCGGGAACACGGCGTCCTGCGCCAGTGACGAGATCACCGACAGGTCGTCGGCATCCAGCGCGCCGAGGTTGAGGGGGCATTCGGCGCCGTCCTCGAAGGTTGCGTCGTCGCTCATGCGTCCTTGACCCGTTCGATGTCGGCGCCCACGGCCGAGAGTTTGGCGACGACGTGTTCATAGCCGCGATCCAGGTGGTAGACGCGGCTGACCTTGGTTTCGCCTTCGGCCGCCAGCCCCGCGAGGATCAGCGAGACCGAGGCGCGCAGGTCGGTGGCCATCACCGGCGCGCCTTTGAGGCGTTTGACGCCCTTGACCGTGGCGGTGCCGCCGTGGACCTCGATGTCGGCGCCCATGCGGATCAGCTCGGGGGCGTGCATGAAGCGGTTTTCAAAGATCTTTTCTTCCAGCACCGAGGTGCCGTTCGCGGTGCACAAGAGCGCCATCATCTGCGCCTGCAGGTCGGTGGGGAAGCCGGGGAAGGGTTCGGTGGTGACATCCACGGCGCGCACGTCGCCGCCGTTGCGTTTGACGGTCAGGCCGTTCGCGGTTTCGCTGACGGAAATGCCCGCGGCGTCCAGCTTCTCGCAGAAGGCCTGCACCAGGTTGATGCGCCCGCCCAACAGCTCGACCTCGCCGCCACAGATGGCGGGGGCCAGCATATAGGTGCCCAGTTCGATGCGGTCGGTGACCACGGGGTGCGTGGCTCCGCCCAGCCGGTCGACGCCCTGGATGGTGATGGTCGAGGTGCCCTCGCCCTCGATCTGCGCGCCCATCTTGCGCAGGCATTCGGCCAGATCGACGATCTCCGGTTCGCGCGCGGCGTTGTTGATCACCGTGGTGCCCTTGGCCAGCGTGGCGGCCATCAGGGCGTTTTCGGTGGCCCCGACCGAGGCAAAGGCAAAGTCGATGGTGCCGCCGCGCAGACCCTTGGGGGCCTTGGCGTGGACATAGCCGTCTTTCAGCTCCAACTCGGCGCCCATCGCCTCCAGCGCCTTGAGGTGCAGGTCGACGGGCCGCGCGCCGATGGCACAGCCGCCGGGCAGCGACACGATGGCATGGCCGTCGCGGGCCAGCATCGGGCCCAGCACCAGGATCGAGGCGCGCATCTTGCGCACGATGTCATAGTCGGCGGTGTGGTTGTGGATGTTGTGGCTGGACATGGCCAGCACCTTGCCGTCCTGCAGGCTGGTCACCTCGGCCCCCAGCGAGCCAAGCAGGGCGGTCATTGTCTTGATGTCGCTCAGGCGCGGCGCGTTGGTAAGCGTCAGCGGTTCTTCGCTGAGCAGGGTCGCGGGCATCAGGGTGAGACAGGCGTTCTTGGCGCCGGCGATGGGGATCTGCCCCTTGAGCGCACCGCCGCCCCGTACGAGAATCGAATCCATCAGTCTTTGTCCTTTGCCTGCGCCGTCTGTTGCCCCGTGGTGGCCCGTGCGCGGGCCTGTGCCTTGCGCTTGGCCATATTGGCCTTGAGCGCCGCTTTGAGCCGCGCCTCGCGCGCGTTGGGCTGTTGGGGTTTGCTGCGGTTGTTTTCTGCCATGCGGCCTTGTTAGCGCAGGGGCGCGGGGGCGTCCAGAATGGGTTGCGTTTCTGGTGTCATAAGGGGTTGCGCGGGGGCGCGATTGCGTCTAATCACCCCGCACACTGGCGCTGCTGTAGCTCAGAGGTAGAGCACTCCCTTGGTAAGGGAGAGGTCGAGAGTTCGATTCTCTCCAGCAGCACCATGTGTGATTTCCCATCAGTGATCTTTGCGCGTTTGGCGGCGATGGGCTCTCGACTGACGCGCAGGGCTGCGCCCTACGCTGAGTGCGAGAGTTCAATTCTCTCCAGCAGCACCATGTTTCGCTCCCCGACAGATATGTTTGCGCGTTTGGCAACGGCGGTCTCTCGACTGGCGCGCAGGGCTGCGCCCTGTCAAAAGCTTCTTGGCAGGCCAAGGACATGCTCGGCGATATAGGACAGGATCAGGTTGGTTGAAATCGGCGCGACCTGGTACAGGCGGGTTTCGCGGAATTTGCGTTCTATGTCGTATTCGCAGGCAAATCCGAAGCCGCCGTGGAACTGGATACAGGCATTTGCGGCCTCCCAGCTGGCTTTCGCCGCAAGGTATTTGGCCATGTTCGCCTCGGCACCACAGGGCTGCCCCGCATCATAAAGCGCGCAGGCCTTGTAGCGCATCAGGTTGGCCGCTTCGAGTTCGATGAACGCTTCGGCAATCGGGAATTGCACCCCCTGATTCTGCCCGATGGGGCGGCCAAAGACGTTTCGTTCAGACACATATTGCGTGACCTTTTCAGTGAACCAATAGCCGTCACCGATGCATTCCGCCGCAATCAGGGCGCGTTCGGCGTTCAGCCCCGTCAGGATGTATTTGAACCCTTTGCCCTCTTCCCCGATCAGGTTCTCTTCAGGAATTTCAAGGTTGTCAAAGAACAGCTCGTTGGTTTCGTGATTGACCATGTTCAGGATCGGGCGCACCTCCATGCCCGATGTCATCGCCTGTTTGATGTCGACGATAAAGATCGACAGCCCTTGGGATTTCTTCTGCACCTCGGCCAGCGGCGTGGTGCGGGCCAGCAGGATCATCAGGTCCGAATGCTGTACGCGGCTGATCCAGACCTTTTGACCGTTGATGACATATTTGTCGCCCTTCTTGACGGCCGTGGTCTTGATCCTGGTGGTGTCGGTGCCGGTTGTCGGTTCGGTCACGCCCATGGATTGCAGCCGCAATTCGCCCGATGCGATCCTGGGCAGGTATTTCTGCCGCTGCGCGTCCGACCCGTGCCGCACCAGCGTGTTCATATTGTACATCTGGCCGTGGCAGGCCCCCGAATTGCCCCCCGTGCGGTTGATTTCTTCCATAATCACCGAGGCTTCGGTCAGCCCAAGCCCCGAGCCGCCGTATGCCTCGGGGATCAGCGCCGCCATCCAGCCCGCTTTGGTCAGCGCATCGACAAAAGCCTCGGGGTATCCACGCGCCGCGTCGATCTTGCGATGGTATTCGGGGGGAAACTGCGCACATAGCGCGCGGATGGCGTCGCGGATGTCCTGATAGTGCTCGGTGGAGTCTGAATACATGATGTGTCCTGCGGGTTGGCCGGTGCAATGGTGTGCGCGTGACAGGGAAAGGCATTTGGGGGCATAAATCAAACATGCGATTTGCGCCGGCCCATGCCCGCGCCACCGACGTAGCCCGCGCGTTACTGCGCGAGGCGGTCACGGGATTGCCGGACACCGGCGGCTGGCAAGGGGGGCGCGACGCGGCAGGCAATCGACGACAGGCATATCTGACGAAGGCCGGCCGCAAGGGGCCTTTACACAGGCGCGGGGAATTCGTCTAACCTTCGGGACCGCAACCCGCGCCCACAGGAGCCTATGATGACCTGGCTGATGCCCGCAGAAACCGCCCCCCAAGACCGCATCTGGATGTCCTTCCCCCGCGAAGGGCAAACCCTGGGCGAGACCAGCGCCGCGCGCGCGGCAGGCTATGGCGCATGGGCGCATGTGGCCAATACCATTGCCGGCTTCCAGCCTGTGTCGATCATTGTCGACCCGACCGAAACGGCGCGGGCCAGGGCTATGCTGTCTTCCGAGATTACCATCCACGAACGCACGCTTGATGATTTCTGGCTGCGCGATTCCGGCCCGACATTCGTGCATGGCCCGGATGGCGCACTGGCGGCGGTTGACTGGGTGTTCAACGGCTGGGGCGGCGGCGACTGGACAGCCAGCGGCAACGACCGCGATCTGGCGCGTTTTATCGCCGAACTGGCGGGTGTGCCGGTGGTGCCGTCGCTGCTGGTGAACGAGGGCGGGGGCCTTCATGTGGACGGCGCGGGCACCGTTCTGCTGACCGAGACCGTCCAGCTGGACCCCGACCGCAATCCCAACCTTGACCGCACCCGCGTGGCCGAGGAAATGGCGCGCACGCTGGGTGCGACCAAAACGATCTGGCTGCCGCGCGGGCTTGAGCGTGATTATGAAACATTCGGCACGCGCGGGCATGTCGACATTGTCGCCTGTATGCCGTCGCCCGGCGTGATCCTGTTGCACGACCAGCGCGACCCGGCCCATCCCGACCATAAGGTGATGCAGGACATCCGCGCGCAACTGGCGCAGGAAACCGACGCCCAGGGCCGCAGCTTCGAGATTATCGACCTGCCTGCGCCCGAAACGCTGACCGATGCGCATGGGCCGGTCGACTGGAGCTATGTGAACCATCTGGTGATCAACGATGCGGTCATCGCCTGTGCCTTCAACGAACTGCGCGCCGATGCGCAGGCGCAGGAAATACTGGCCGCGGCCTATCCGGGACGGCAGGTTGTCGGCGTGGATGCCACCGAACTGTTCGCCCGTGGCGGCGGTGTGCATTGCATCACGCAACAGCAGCCCAGGCCACGCACGTCATGAATGTTGTCGAGGCCTCGATCGCCGGGCTGCGCGCCGGTTTGGAAAGCGGTGCGACCACCAGCGTGGCGCTGGTTGAAACCTGTCTGGATCGTATTGCCCGTTTCGACCGCAGCGGCCCGTGCCTGAACGCCGTACCGGTCCTGAACCCCGATGCGCTGGCAGAGGCCCGTGCCTCGGATGCGCGGCGCGCGGCGGGGCAGTTGCGCGGCCCGCTGGACGGCATCCCCTATACGGCCAAGGACAGCTACAAGGCCAGGGGGCTGACTGTCGCCGCCGGATCGCCCGCCTTTGCCGATCTGGTGGCCAGCGATGATGCCTTTGCCATCGCGCAGTTGCGCAAGGCAGGCGCGGTGCTGATCGGGCTGACCAATATGCCGCCGATGGCCAATGGCGGGATGCAGCGCGGTGTCTATGGCCGCGCGGAATCGCCCTATAATGCCGACTATCTGACAGCGGCCTTTGCGTCGGGTTCGTCCAACGGATCAGGCAGCGCGACCGCCGCCAGCTTTGCCGCCTTCGGTCTGGGGGAAGAGACATGGTCAAGCGGGCGCACGCCGGCATCCAACAACGCCCTGTGCGCCTATACGCCCAGCCGTGGCGTGATCTCGGTGCGGGGCAACTGGCCCTTGGTGCCGACGATGGACGTGGTGGTGCCGCAAACCCGCAGCATGGCCGATATGCTGGAGGTGCTGGACGTGATCGTGGCCGATGACCCTGAAACACGCGGCGACTTCTGGCGCGCACAGCCTTGGGTCAGCTTGCCGCGCGCCTCTGAGATCCGCCCTGCGTCCTATCGCGACCTTGCCGCTGCATCGCTGCGCGGAAAACGCTTTGGCGTGCCCGCGATGTATATCAACGCCGACCCCGAAGCGGGCACAGGCAACGATCCGGGCATCGGCGGGCCGACCGGCCGGCGGATCGAAACCCGCGCCTCGGTGATGTCCCTGTGGGAACAGACCCGCAGCGCGCTGGAACAGGCGGGGGCCGAGGTGGTCGTTGTCGATTTTCCGGTGATCTCGAACTATGAAGGCGACCGCCCCGGCTGCCCGAAAATCGGCACGCGCGGGCTGGTGTCGGCGGATTACCTGAAACGGGAAATCGTCGACCTGTCGGTCTGGGGCTGGGACGATTTCCTGCGGGCCAACGACGATCCGTCGCTGAACCGTCTTGCGGATGTGGACGGCGCCCGCATTTTTCCCGCCCCCAAGGGCAGCCTGCCCGACCGCTACACCGGCTTTGACGACGACATCGCCCATTACCCCGCACACGCCCGCGCCCGTCCTGTCGACAGCTTCACAAGCATCCCGACGTTGCCCGAAGGGTTGCAAGGGCTGGAGGACACACGGCGCGTTGATCTTGAGGACTGGATGGACAGGCTTGGTCTGGATGCGGTGGTTTTCCCGGCCGTGGCCGATGTTGGCCCGTCCGATGCCGACACCAACCCGGCTTCGGCGGATCTGGCCTGGCGCAACGGGGTCTGGGTGGCGAATGGCAATCTGGCAATCCGGCACCTGGGCATCCCGACAGTGACCGTACCGATGGGCACCATGTCAGACACCCGCATGCCGGTGGGGCTGACCCTTGCGGGGCGCGCCTATGACGACAGCAACCTGTTGTCCTATGCCTGCGCGTTCGAGGCAACCGGACCCTACAGGACGGCACCGCCACGCACGGCGGGCTGACCTGATCCTTGCCGCACGGTCGTTTGTTGCGATCCTGCCGAGGATCGCAGGCCGCAGGGTCAAGGCAAAGCGACGCCGATACCGGCGGCGCAGGGAGACCCCCACCGGGTTTCGCGCCGCCCGTTTCCGCCCCGCGCCAGGGTCTGGACCCATTAATCTTACGTCGTCAGCGGCAATTTCGCGAAATTTCAGTGGTTTGGGTCGTGCTGCCAATAGTGGTTCTATTTGCAAGCGGCCCAAGACACTGAAATGAAGTGAAATTGCCGCCCGTCGCTCCGTAGGAGCGCTTAATAATATTGGCACGCCTTCGGCGTGACGGGTTTGACGGATTTTCCCGCAGCCCATTGCCCGGCAGGGCATTGCGCAGCAATGTCCCGAGAGGAGGCGGCGCATCTGTTTGAAATAGAACCACTATTCCTGCACAGATGCTGCTTGTCAGCGGAAAAATCTGTCAAACTGACGACGTAAGATTAATGGGTCTGCACCCTACTCAGTCGCGGTCCGCCAGCACCTTGCGGATTGCCAGCATCACGGTGTCGGATGCGGCACTGGCGGTCTGCCCCGCGCGGGTCATCACGCCGATAGGGCCGCGCGTCGGCCCGGTGTCGAACGGCAGGCGCGCCAGTCGTCCCGCCGCCAGCGCAGGGGCCACGACCCCGTGCGAGATGATCCACACCGCATCTGACGCAGGTGTATAGACATGGGCAAAGGCACCCGACACCGTTTCAAGTTTGTCGGGCAGATCCCCGATGCCATTGGCCAGCATGAAGCTTTCCACCAATCCGTAAATCGCACTGTCACGGGGCGGATAGATCACCGGCCAGTCGCGCAGCGATGCCAGACGCGGCGCATGCAGCAACGGATGGTCCGGGCGCACGACCATGTCGACCACTTCGGTATAAAGCTGCGTGAACGACAGCCCTTGCATGGTTTCCACTGCGCCCAACCGTCCGATCACCATGTCCAGCGCGCCCGCCCGCAAGCGCCCCACCAGATCGCCGTGCGCCCCTTCAACGATGTGCATCTGCATGTTGGGGGCCGCCGTCTGAAGATGGGCCACCACCTGCGGCATCAGGCTGGCCGCGACCGAGGGCAAGGCCCCCACCGCCGCCACCGTGCGCCCGCCCCGCACCATCTGGTCAACACCGTCCAGACCCTGTTGCAACGCCGCCATCGACGTTTGGGCGAAATGCCAGAACACCTCGCCCTGCGGTGTCAGGGTCACACCACCCCTGTCACGTTCCAGCAGCGTTGCACCCAAGGTCTCTTCCAGCTCTTTCAGCGTGCGCGACACCGCAGGCTGGGTCAGGTGCAACCGCTCGGATGCGCCCTTGAGGCTGCCCTGCCGGACAATTTCGACAAAACACTGGATGTGGCGGAATTTAATGCGCAGGTCGATCATAGTTACCAGAAATGATAAGTTATACGCCCAACATATCAATTTACTTGCGCAGAAACACCATTAAGTTTGAGGAAAGAGAGAGGAATCCACTATGCGCACACAAGTTGTCATTATCGGTGGCGGGCCATCGGGTCTGCTTTTGGGTCAGTTGTTGCACACACAAGGCGTCGACGCCGTTGTGCTGGAACGCAAAACCCAGTCCTATGTGCTGTCCCGCATCCGTGCGGGCGTGCTGGAACGCGGGCTTGTCGGGCTGATGGAACAGGCCGGTGTTTCCGAGCGTATGCACGCCGAAGGCTATATTCACGACGGGACGATGGTCGGCTACGAGGGCGACATGTTCCGCATCGACTTTGCGGAACATACCGGCAGCTCGGTCATGGTCTACGGCCAGACCGAAGTGACCCGCGACCTGTACGAAGCCCGCGACAAGGCCGGGTTGCAAACGATCTACGAGGTCGAAGACGTGGTGATCCACGACGCCAAGACCGACGCGCCCTATGTGACCTATACCAAGGGTGGACAGCAAAGCCGGATCGACTGCGACTTTATCGCCGGATGCGACGGGTTCCACGGCGTCAGCCGCAAAACCATCCCCGAAGCGCAGCGGCGCGAGTATGAAAAGGTCTATCCCTTTGGTTGGCTTGGCATCCTGTCGGAAACGCCCCCCGTGGACGACGAGCTGATCTATTCCAACTCGGAACGCGGTTTCGCCCTGTGCAGCATGCGCAACGCCCACCTCAGCCGCTATTACATCCAGTGCCCGGTCACCGACAGTGTCGACGCATGGTCGGACGATGCGTTCTGGGAAGAGCTGAAACGCCGCATCCCGCAAAGTGCTGCCGACACCATCGTCACCGGACCCAGCATCGAGAAATCCATCGCGCCGCTGCGGTCCTTTGTGACCGAGCCGATGCGCTGGGGCCGCCTGTTCCTGTGTGGCGACGCCGCCCATATCGTGCCCCCCACAGGTGCCAAGGGGCTGAACACTGCCGCCTCTGACGTGCACTATCTGTTTAACGGGTTGAAACAGTTCTATCTGGACGGCAACAGCGACGGCATCGACCAGTATTCCGAACGCGCCCTTGCGCGTGTGTGGAAGGCCGAGCGGTTCAGCTGGTGGTTCTCGAACCTGATGCACACCTATCCCGGCCAGTCCGAATTCGACAAGAAGATGCAACTGGCCGAGCTGGCCTTTCTGCGCGAAAGCCCCGCCGCCCAAGCCGTCATGGCCCAGAATTACGTCGGCCTGCCCTACTGAGGATATCCCACATGAGCGACAAGACAGATATCGGTATGAAAGTACGCCGCGAAGTGTTGGGCGATGCCCACGTCGACCGTGCCGAAGCCAACAAGACCGAATTTGACGCCCCGTTTCAGGACCTGATCACCGAGACCGCCTGGGGCACGCTTTGGGCCAGTGACGCCATCAGCCGCCGCGAGCGGTCGATGCTGACGCTGGCGCTGCTGGCCGCGACGGGCAACTTTTCCGAAATCCCGATGCATATCCGCGCCACGGCGCGCACGGGTGCCAGCAAACAGGACGTGATCGAGGCCTTTCAGCACGTCGCCGTTTACGCGGGTGTTCCCAAGGCCAATCACGCGATAGCCTTGGCCAAGGCGACCTATGCCGAAATGGAGGAAACACAGTGACCGACAAACCTTCTGGATTGTTCCACCGGGACCGCAACTGGCACCCGCCCGCGCTGACACCGCTGTACAAAACCAGCGTCAAACGGTCGCCTGCTGCCGCCCCGCTGTCGATGCCTTCGACGCTGAGCGAAGACACCGGCCCCGTGTTCACACGCGGCATTCTGGGCCCGCAGGACGGCGACCTGATCCACAACTTTGCCAAAGACGGGCAATCCGCCATCGGGCCGCGCATCATCGTTTATGGCCGCGTGCTGGACGAAAACGGGCGCGGCGTGCCGAATGCGCTGGTCGAGGTCTGGCAGGCCAATGCCGGTGGCCGCTATCGTCACAAGAAAGAAAGCTATCTGGCGCCGCTGGACCCGAATTTTGGCGGTTGCGGGCGTGTCATCACTGACGCGCACGGCAACTACGAATTCCGCACGATCCAGCCCGGCCCCTACCCTTGGCCCAATGGTCCGAACGACTGGCGGCCTGCGCATATCCACTTTTCGATCTTCGGGGCGTCCTTTGGCCAGCGTCTGATCACCCAGATGTATTTCGAAGGCGATCCGATGATCTGGCAATGCCCCATCGTCGGCACCATCCCGTCGCGCGAAGCGATTGAAACGCTGGTGGCGGCGCTGGACATGCGCCGCACCGTGCCGATGGACGCACGCGCCTACAAGTTCGACATCGTGCTGCGCGGCGTGCGCCAGACCATGTTCGAAAACCGGATGGAGGGGCTGTAATGGTACAGAAACTGGACAACCTGAAAGAAAGCCCGTCGCAGACGGCCGGCCCCTATGTTCACATCGGCCTGACGCCGAATTTCAGCGGCATCACCGGCGTTTATGACGCCGATCTGGGCACCACCATGCTGGGCGACGCGCCAAAGGGTGAACGGATCACCATCACGGGCCGCGTATTGGACGGCACCGGCACCCCCCTGCGCGACGCGCTGCTGGAAATCTGGCAGGCGGATGCAAGTGGCATTTATCCCGGTCAGGACGGTGCGGACCCTGACGTATTTGGCTGGGGGCGGTGCGCCACGGATATGGACGACGGCACGTTCCGGTTCGACACCATCAAACCGGGTGCGGTGCAAAACCGCGACGGCACGCTGATGGCCCCGCATGTGACGCTGTGGATCGTGGCGCGCGGCATCAATCTGGGCCTGCACACGCGGATGTATTTCGCGGACGAAGCCGAGGCCAACGCCGCCGATCCGGTGCTGGGGCGCATCGAACATCAGGTGCGCGTGCCGACGCTGATGGGACAGCCGCAGGGCGATGGCACCTATCTGTTCGACATCCACCTGCAAGGGCCGGACGAGACGATCTTTTTCGACATCTAGATGCAACGGGGCGACGGGGCGACGCAACAGCGCCGCCCCGTTCTGCCTTAATCCTCTGACTGGCTGCCGCCCATCTTGCTCAGGTCCACGCCCTGACCAAAGGGGATGGTCGCAAAGGGGCCGCCATGGCGCGTCTGCGCCGGGTCGGACGGATCGGCGGGGGCCGCTTCGGCAAACATCTCTTCGGCGAACTGTTCCGCGTTGTCCTGCGGCCTATACCCCAGAAACGCAGCGCCCGAATTGTCCACGGGGCAGCGGTCGTTGTTGGACACACCATAGATGATGGTGAATTCGGTGGTCGGCGTGTCAATCGCGCGCGTGACCAGATGCACCAGATCCGGCATCGACAGCCATGTGCCCAGCGCCCGCGTGCTGCGCACAGGCGCGGCGGACAGGATGCGCAGACACACCGCTTCGATCCCGTTTTTCTCCCACATCATGCGGCCCAGATTTTCGCCAAAGCATTTGGCCAGCCCGTAGAACGTATCGGGGCGGTGCGGCGTGTCGACGCCGATGTGCTGGTTCTTGGGGTACATGCCGACCGCGTGGATCGACGAGGCATAGACAACCCGCTGCACCCCGTGCCGCCGCGCGGCCTCCCAGATGTTATAGGTGCCACGAAAGTTCGAATGCAGGATCGATTCAAAATCCGATTCATTGGCGATGGCCCCAAAGTGGACAACCATGCTGGCGCCCTCCATCAGCTTCAGCACCGGATCGAAATTGCCCAGATCGGCGGTAATCCATGTTTCATTCGCCAACAGATCGCTTTTCGCCTCGACGATGTCGGTCGACACCAGCTCTCTGGCCATTTTCGACAGCTGTGCACGCAGGGCATCGCCCAGCGCACCCGCAGCACCTGTGAGTACGATTTTATTCAGCATGGATACGTCCTTTAGATGATGGCCGTTTCGACAAAGCCTGCGCCCTGTGCGATGCGGTCAAAGTGGAATGAGGTCAGGTCAAGCGACCGGTATTCCCCGTGTATGATGTGCTCGGCGGTGCCCCGTCCGATGGCGGGCGCTTGTTGCAGGCCGTGGCCCGAAAACCCGTTCACGAAGACAAAGTTGCCGACCTCTGGATGTGGCCCCAGAATGGCATTCTGATCGAGCGTGTTAAAGGCATAGTGGCCAACCCATTCATTCACCAGCTTGATCTGCTCGAACTGGGGAACGCGGTGGGCCAGAACCGGCCAGACCTTGTTTTCCCAAATGCTGTGATCGGCGGCAAAGTCATCGGCATCAACCGCAGCGTCATCATCGGGCGGACAGCCTGCCATGTAATACAGCCCGTCGCTGCGCATGTGCACACCGCTGGGGTCAATGGTCAGCGGCAGGTCGCGGTCCAGCCGCTGTGCGGCGGCAAAGACAAAGGTGAACCGTTTGCGCGGCTCGACCGGCAGCGCGATGCCCGCCATCGCCGCCACCTGTGCCGCACGCGGCCCTGCGGCGTTCACAACGGTGCCACAGGCAATCTGCTGCCCCGTGGCCAGTGTTACGCCGGTGACCTGCGTGCCGGCTGCGTTCAGGGACAGGCCCGTGACCGCGTTGGCGACATATTCCACCCCTTTTGCGCGCGCGCCCTTGCGGAACCAGTCGAACACGGTGCCACCGTCGAAATAGCCCTCGTCGATCAGGTTGTGATTGCCTGCGACAATGTCGTCCATGTTGTAGAACGGATAGGCCGCCTTGATCTCGGCGGCGCTCATGTGGCGCGTGCCGGCCCCGCAGGCCGCCTGAACCTGCTGGGCCTGACGCAGCTTTTCGGCCTGTGCATCGGTCTCGGCCAGATACATATAGCCGAACGACTGGATCGGCAGGTTCGGCACCTGCGGGTCGCCCATATGGTCGCGCATGTTCTGAACGAAATCCGCCCCGAACTGCGATATTTGCACGTTCACCTGATTGCTGAACTGCTGGCGGATGCAGCTGTTGGTATGGGCGGTGGAACACATCGCATAGCTTGGGTCGCGCTCGACCACCAGAATACGGCCGTCAAAGCTCAGATGTGTCAGCCACCAGGCCACAGACGACCCATACATCGCGCCACCGATCAGGATGACATCATAGGTCTCGTGCACAGGCACGGTATAGGCGTCGTAGTCGGGCGAAGCAAAATTGCGAGCGTTCATAGAGAGGTCCCAAGCCAACAGGTTTCCGCCAGACCACACCACGCTTGGTGGCGCTTTGCCAAGGGTCTGCGACACACAAATGCGGCGCAACCCCACTTTGATCCGCCGAACGGCTTTTGCGGGACTTTGGCCGGTACGATCCTTTGGACGCGCGCTGCCGCGTTCCGGTCACGCAGTTTTCAATTCAAGGCGCGGGGCCGTTCAGTCCAGAACATCGCGCCAGGAGTGCTTTGGCCGGAACCCGACCAGCCGCTTGGCCTTCTTGTTGCTAAAGAACGTCTCGGTTGCGCCCATCGTGCCACGCACTTCGACACCTTCATAGAACTGCGCAATCACCTGATCCGTTGTGATGCCGACCGACATGTCGTCGTTCGAGACGTTGAACACCTCAAACCCCAATCCGTCGGTTTTCAGGCAGCAGTCGACCATATGCCCCAGATCGCGTGCATCAATATAGGCGAAGATATTGCGCCGCCGCAAAGCCGGGTTTTCCATGAACGCGGGGAAGTTCTCGGCATATTCATGTGGCTCGATGACGTTGTTGATCCGCAATCCGTAAATGTCGGCACCGGTCCGGGCCTGAAAGGAACGCGCGGTCATTTCGTTGCAGACCTTCGACATGGCGTAGCTGTCGTGGGGCACGGTCGGGTGGGTTTCATCCACCGGCACAAAGTCCGGTTTCAACTCTCCGTCTGCAAAACATATGGCATAGGTCGTCTCAGAGCTGGCGAAGATCACTTTCGGGATGCCCAGCTTCACAGCCGCCTCGATGACGTTGTAAGTGCTCAGGGTATTCTGCCGGAAACATTCGCCGTCAGTGCCGATCATGACGCGGGGAATTGCCGCGAAATGCACCACCGCGTCGTATTTCGGAACACCAGTGCCTGCGTCCAGCTCGGCACCGTCCACGAACTGAGACATCGCGCCAATGACCTGCCCCGCGTCGCAAAGGTCGACCAGCAGTTCGGGGCACTCCAGCCCGGATGGTGACCGGTCCGCATTCACCACATGGTGGCCTTGGTCCTGCAAGTGCCGGATGGCCCATCGGCCGGCCTTGCCGCTGCCACCGGTAAAGAAAACTCTCATGGAACCTTGGGCCTAATGCGTCCAGACACCGCGCCGGTTGGTCGCGAAGTTGTCGCCGTAGCCGCCGGGGCGAATGTTGGCCTTGCGTTTGTTGGGGTCTTGAACCACCGCGTCGATGCCGTTCTCGCGGGCATAGTCTTCGGCCTGCGCGCGGGTGCCGAAACGCAGGCGCACCTGCGCCTGGGTATCATCGGAAGAGGTCCAGCCCATCAGCGGGTCAACCGTGCGCGCGCTGGCGGGGACGAATTCCAGCACCCAGCCCTTGGTGCGCGCCGTGCCCGAGGACATGGCGGTTTTGGCGGGTTGGTAGATTCGTGCGCGCATGGACAGGCTCCTGAAGTTACAGACTGATATATCGGCAATTTTGCCCACTGGGGCAAGATGCGTTTTGACGCGGACACGCGCCGGCCCACCACACGCGTCGGGCGGCCGTGCCCAAAGCGCAATGCGGGGCACTGCGCATTTCCGGTTTTCAGGGGGTGTGGAACGTCACCGGCCTTAGGGTGGGCAGGAAGCGAAACGTATGCGGCTTTGCGTCTTACGGAACTGAAAGCGGTTCAATCTTCAACACCGCGCGCATCAGCGATCACACGGTGGAATGTTGCGCAATCGTTCGACCTGGCTGTCAACTTCTGCACGGGTCCATCTCGTATGCTTGCGTTCTGTCGTGGCGGGGTCGTTCTTTAGTCCAAGCTTCAGGTTGTCGCGATAGGCATGCTTTGGACGAATTGGTCTTGGAACGAACCCACCGCCGCAGGTCGCGCAGACGTTGTGCAAGACGGTTTCCACGCAGTCTGCGCAATATGTGCATTCATAGGTGCAGATCCGGGCATCCGGTGAATCCGGCGGCAGATCACGATCACACCATTCACAGTTGGGTCTGAGAAGTAACATTGCTTTATCCTTGGTTCGCGTTTGCGGAGGGAAGGGCTGTTGCGCGTCTGTCCAGAACCAGGACAGCAAAGGAAAGCGCGACGAACACCAGTGTAATTGCAGAAAGGATGATCCAACCCAGTCCCGCGATCACGGCACCGGATGCGAAGGCGCAGATCGTAGAGACCAGTGCGATCATCGTGTCGTTGACCCCTTGGACGACCGATTTTTCGTCGTCTGTCACGGCCTCGGCCAGCATATCCGTTGCGCCGATATAGCTGAAATTCCACCCAGCCCCCAAGAGCGCCAAAGCCCCGTAAAAGTTGCCAGCCGACAGCCCGGTTGCGCCCGATATCGCCGCCAGTGCAAGCAGGCCCAAGCCGACGGTCACAACCGGTGTCGCGCTAAAACGTTTGATCAGGAACCCGGTGAAAAAACTGGGTGCAAACATCGCGACCACGTGCCAGCGGATGACATCGCCCGCCACGCCTTCGGAAAAGCCGCAGCCGATCATGGCAAGCGTGGTGGGGACCATCATGAACATCATGGCCCCCTGCGAGATTGCACCGATAAGCACAGCCTTGCGCACGGCGCTGCGCCGCAGCACCGCAAGCGAGGCAAATCTTGAGGTTGACGGCACGCGTGGGAGAGTTGGCGGGATGGGAATCCGCAGCGCCAGCAAAGGTAGAATTCCGACGAGAGAAATCCCTGCAATCGCGGCGTAGCCTCCTGCAAGCGGCACCGGTGCCAGAATGTCTTTGGTCATGATGAAAATCTGCGGACCACCAAATGCCGCGATTAGCCCGGACGTCAGTACCAAAGATATCGCAACCGGTCGCCATTCCTTGCTGACAACCTCAGCGGCGGCAAAGCGGAAATACTGATGCGAAGTGAGGCCGATCCCCAGGACCAGATGTGCGGCACACAGCAGGAAGAAGCTGCCTGACATCAACGCCCATGTGCCGACCAAAGCCCCGACAATCGTCAGCACTGCCCCTATGATGAAGCCCGCCTTACGGCCCAGTTTTCCCATCAAGAGTGAGAATGGCGCGGCCGCAAAAAGCCAGGCCAGCGTTTGAAGCGAAGCGGGCAATGTCGCAAGTGCTGTCGTCGGCGCAAGCATCAGCCCTGCAAGCCCCCCCAAGATGATCAGGATCGGCATTGAGGCCGCCAATATGGCATCCGCGACGAGCAGACCTATCAGGTTTCCGTTACGGACAAGTGAGACGACTGACATTCTGGATATCCAAGCAAATTGTTGACTTCCTATCTTTTAGTGGAGATGTAGATTGTCCTATATGTCAAATGAGCATCAAAAATGGACACATCCATAACATTTCGTAAAATCGACGTTTTGCTGTTTGACGGCGTGAACATGCTGGATATTTCTGGTCCGGTGCAGGCATTCAAAACGGCGCGGCTCAACGGGCGGCGAAAATACCGCATGAGATACGTCTCACCGGATGGGAACCCTGTGCAGACATGTTGCGGCATGACGCTGGTTGCGGATGGGGCGCTGGATGCGGCCTCGGAGGCCGATCTGTTGATCCCGGGTGGGCAAGGTGTGGATGACCTGGTTGAAAACCAGACGGTCAAGAAAGGGATCCAACAACGTGCAAGCCATGAGGGCGAAGCCCGCCTGATATCCGTCTGTTCAGGAGCGTTGGTTCTGGCATCGGCGGGCGTTCTGGATGGCCACGCGGCAACGACCCATTGGTCGCGATCCCAGGACACACAGAAATACGACAAGGTGCATTGGGACCTGGACCGCATCTGCGTTTCGAATGGAAGGATATTCACATCAGCCGGCGTCACGACCGGGATTGATCTGGCTCTCGACATTATTCGCCGCGATTGCGGCGCGGCGTTGGCGCTTGCGGTCGCGCGTGAACTTGTCGTTCAACTGCGTCGTACCGGCGGGCAAAGCCAATATGCCATTCACCTCGCCGGGCAATTCACCCGCGACGACAATCTGACGAAACTGATCGAACAGATCGTCACCCTGCCGCATCTCGATTGGACGCTGGAGTCCATGGCAGATACTGCCGGAATGAATGCGCGCACCTTATCGCGCCATTTCAAGCGAAGCTTAAACGAAACGCCAGCGCAGTTCGTTGAAAGGACAAGGGTAGATCATGCACGTGGCCTGTTGGCCGAAAATATGCCGTCGAAACAGGTCGCCGTTGACAGCGGGTTCGGAGACCTGCAGCGCATGCGTCGGGCGTTTCAGCGCAGGTTCGGCGTTGGTGTCAGCGAATACATCAGCGTTTTTGGATGAGGTTAATCCAAAACGCTTATGCGCGGGCGCTTCGCCGGGCTCGCCAAGACAGCTTTGCGAGCCCGGGATCGTGTCACCTATGGCAGATCATAGAACCCCAAGGGCGTTTCCATCAGGATCGGCAAACTCTGAAAACGTGACCACATTGGGAATCCGAATTGCCTCACCTGTCTCAATGCCAGCCTGGGCGCTTTCGCGTTGAGTTGCATCTATGTCATCGACAAGGAAACGAACAATCGCCCCGTCAGCCTGCTGATCATCCGCCTCAAAAATCTGAAACCAGACTCCGGGTGCGACTTTGAATTCCACAACACCGGGAAAGGGCCTTAGAATTTCGACATCGGTGCCCAGCAGATTGATATACCACGCTTCCGCGTCGGAGATCGACGATACCGGCACGCCGACGGTCACTTCCTGAAAAGGTTCGGCAGCGGCCATGCCAGTTGTTAGGGTCTGGACCCTAGGAGACATGCCGCGGAGGTCCCGGTCAACCAACGCATCATTCAGCACCCCCGGTAAGGTCTTCCGCGAGCATCAATGCGTTGCCATCCGGGTCATAGAACGTCGCAGTCTTGACCATGCCTTCGACCACATCGGTTTCGCCGTCAAATCTGACGTTGGCCTGTTCCAGCAACAGCCGTGCGGCATCCAGATCGGCGATCCCGAAAACGGGTACGCAATTTCCGGGAACCGGTTTGGTGTGCTCGCCCAGACCAATTGTCACTCCGACTGTATTTGTCTGAAGCTCCGACCACCCGGCGTCGTCTGCGTGGTAGATCGTCTCGAACCCCAGCATGCTTTCGTACCATGCCGCGCTTGCGTGCCGGTCTTTGACAGACAGCGCGAAGTTGATTGTGTTGTCCAATGAAATGAGCGACATGGTCTTCCCTTTTGATTCTAAGTATACTAACTATACTTTATGGACATCGCATTGTTTGTCAACATCACATCAAGGGCCTGGGCGTTGCCCATATTATCGAACCTGCACGAAGGCGTTGCCGGACGGCAGGCACCCTTGCTGGCCGCGACCGGAGCGAGCAGGACCGCTTTCTCGCAGAGCCTGGATCATCTGATTGCGATCGGGTTGTTGGAACGAAACCCCGGTCACGGGCACCCACTGCGCCCCGAGTTTCGACTGACGCCGCGCGGAAAGACCGCAGCTGCAATCGCCAACAAAATTCAGACTGTTTCGGGTGATGAAGATCAGGATCTGCTGCGCCGGTCATGGACATTGCCGGTGCTGACATCGCTTCACGCGCCAAGCCACTTCAACGAGATCAAGCGAAACCTTCAAACGATTACAGATCGTGCATTGTCGCAGTCGTTGAAATCAATGGAGGTCAGAAACTGGGTCTGCCGCAGCGTTGACGATGCCGCCCGCCCACCCAGATCAATATATCAAGCCGTGAACACCGGGGGCGAGATAAGTAGGATAACTGCGCCTGAAATCAGGTTTGGTTAGAGACATGTGCGGAAAAGCCAAAGCCTGCTAGCCCCCGGACGCGGCCCGCCACAAGTGCCACGCTGCCGCAAAATACCCGTTCCAGCCCCGTCAAGCCCGCGGGCATGACCGGGTCAGTCAAGCGCCTGCCCGTCTGCAAAGACCTGCCCCCCGAGGCTCCCTCCAGACCCAAACATCAGCACAGCGCTGAAAGTGAGAACATAGCATCGGTTCGAATGGCCGTTGTCCGAAGTCGTTGGGACCCTGTTTCTCTGCCGGTGCATTCGTCCGGACAGAGAATAGGAGAGCGGATGCCGCGTGGTGATCAAATGGCCGCTCTTGCGTGAATGCGACGGTGCCAGACAGGTTTGTGCATTTTCGGTGCCAAGCCAATTGACGACCTAGATAAGGGACGTTCACCTCAGCTTCGAACAATCGCTTCTGCATCACCGTCGATGATCTGGCATGATCCGGGTCCTCGATCGTGGTCGGCCATCTCCATGAAGGAAGCGGCCACTGATCCTGTGTATCCCAGCATGGGCACGCAAAGGGTGATCCAGATGGCCTTGCGGGCGTAGCGCCGCCCGACAATCACGAAGAGCGTTATCGCCAACCCGATTTCAAATATTGCGAACACCTGTCCGTAGTAGTTCGGATCCCAATAAGAAAACGGAGACCGAAAAACCCAGTCCGACAATGGCAACAGTTGGCTACGGGCGTCATCATGGTGCAGCATTAAATCAGTGGTGACATGGATAAGTGACGAAAGCGCGAAGGTCGCAACCAACGTGAAGAACAGCTTGCGTGAATGTGGTACGGCCAACCTCGCCATCAATGCGAGCGCCAATAGCCCCACATACAGGGGGATGGAGTTGAGAACCGTTTGCAGGGTCGTCCACGGTTCCTCCCAATAGCGGTAGTGAAACACCTCACAGCCCGTCGCACCGCCTATCCGTTCGATAATGAACATCGCCCAGACGTCCGTATCCGGAACCAAAGCACCCGTCAGCCCAGCCAGCGCAATCGCCCTGTTTCCAGGTCGGGCGAACAATGCCGCACCAACCAGAAGATGTGTCTGCGTGAACATAAGGACTCCCCTATTGACAATATGGTTGTCAAGTTACTATATGACAATATAGTTGTCAAACTGGAGACTCAGGAATGGAAACCCTGGACACCTTTCTAAAAGCTCAGATCGAACCCATCACCTACGCAGTGTTTTTTGGGCTATTGATTGTCTTTGGCTTGCTGGAAACGCGCGCTGAACGCAGCCATAAATCCCCTGCACGCGCTGGTCGCTGGCCTGCAAATGTCGGCCTGACGGTCCTTAACATTGTGGTTTTGGGATCACCTGTTCCGCACCCACCGGTCCAAGGATGCCAATGATCTGGCCGAAATGGAAATCGGGCTGCGAGAGGTCCAGGACAGGCGGGCAAACTCGCTGATCTGGCTTCTTGCGCTGCCTTTCACGCCGATCCGCATCAAACGGCTGAAGCGGGCCAACGAGAAAAATTCAGAAACAAAACAAAAGGAAGCCGCATGACCACCAAAGCCCAGTCCATGACGCAGCTGGTCCGTCAGGTCCGCACCTGTTTCAACCAGTTACGCAGCCTCGCCGAAAACCTCGCGGCCGATCTCGACGTGAACCCGTCGATGCGCGCCATCATGGAAAGCCTGTCGCAAAGGGGTCCATGCACCGTCCCCGATCTGGCACAGGAACGTGGCACCTCCCGCCAGCATGTCCAAAAGGTGATCAACGCCTTGCTGGATCAAGGTCATGTCCAAAGCCAGGACAACCCCGAGCACAAGCGCTCGGTCCTCTACTTACTGACCACACAAGGCGCGGAGACTTTTGCCGAGATCCGGCGGCGGGAAATGGCCCCGATGGGGAAACTGACGGACGCGCTGGATCAGACTGACATCACGGCGGCGGCTGAGGTGTTGGCGCGCCTGAATCTCGAACTCGAATGCATCATTAACAAAGGAGACCCAACTGATGGAACTTGAAAACAAAGGTCACGGGCACACCATCGTGATGTCATTGATCGCGATCATCCTTGGTGGAGTAGCGATCCTCTGGTCCTGGAACACTCTTGCGGTGGACCTGTTCGGCCTGCCGGAAATGACCTTCCGCCACGCGGTCGCTGCGGTTTTGCTGTTGGTCGCCGCCGGATCGCTGGCCGGCCTTCCAAGCTTGTTCAGTGGGTTCAAGGAACGCTGATAAAATGTCAGTCAAAACGGCAATCGTCCGGCAGTTCGGCAAGCCTTCAGGACTTGTCGGGAAATTGGCGGGTCATATCATGGCCCGCCGGTCCTCGAACCGAATCCGGAACCAAAAAACTGTGGAACTGATGAAGCTGCAGCCCGACAGCCGTGTTCTGGAAGTCGGGTGCGGGCCGGGGCTGGCTCTGAAAGGCTGCGTTGAACAGGTCAGCGATGGCAACGTCGTCGGATTGGACCACTCACCTGTGATGATCGCGCAAGCCCGGAACCGGGTCAGCAAGGCAGGTATGGCACCGAAGGTGTCACTGATGGTGGGCGGCATAGAAAAGCTAGACGGCTGGACACTGTTCTTTGACCGCATCTATTCCCTGAACGTCATCCAGTTCATTCCCGACAAAGCCGATTACTTTCGCGCAGTCCACAACGCGCTGGACAACAATGGGATGTGCTTCACGACCTATCAACCACGGATGGATAACGATGACCCGAATGGGGCAGCGGCGATGGCCGATGAGATTGCATCCTTGATGCAGGCCTCCGGATTTCGGAAAATTAAACGCGTCGAGATCGTTGCAGGGCCAACACCGGCAATCTGCGTATCCGGTGTCAAAGTGGCGGAAGTGCTGTCTACATGAGACCAAGCGCCTTGGCAGCATGCGGTGTCTGGCAGCTGGGCCGGACATTTGCGTGGCGTGAATTCACCGAAAAATTGCAAGTCTTCCGCCCTAGGATTAGCATCCTTTTTTGCATTCCCCCGTGATGACGAGGGGACCAGAAGCAGCCACTGGTGCAGACGCAACGAAGGCCCAGTTAGTCCGGCGATGTGTAAATTCGGCCTCTGAGCTATGCTGCGACCTGTATGAATGGCCGCATCGCCCGCTGCAAGGCGGCATCGAATTTTTCGCTCCCGCCGCAATTTTTGTGCTGCGAGCGCACGCAGCGAGAATCTCGAATTTTCAGGTTGGGCTCGCTGCCGACTTTCGCCGCATGGTGCATCGAAGTACGGTGAGCGGGACGAAGCGGACGTCCACCAAAGCCCGGAATCAAGGTGCGTAGCACCGCCGGGCAGCGCCCGACCGCCCCATGGGCGGGCGCTTTCTCACCGTATCGCGTTTCTTCATCCCCACGCCAAAGCATAGAAATTAAGGGGCATCCACCCATGTGGTGATGCCCACCCGCGGTCAGGCACTGCCCTGCGTGGGTAGATCATTCAGGGCTCACTGCCGACTTTCGCCGCATCCTGCACGAATGTCCGGTTTGCGACTTTGGGGCCGTTGATGACGCAACGATCAAAGTCATCTGACGTTCAACAGGGGCCAGTCCTCGCTTTATGCCTCCTTCGGGCGTGCGCCGGTACTGACAATTTCTGACAGCATCGCCGCCTGCCCCCCTTGCGTCCGGCGTCAAACGGGCCAAGTTGGGAACAGAAAGCGAGACTGCCATGCCCTACGCCCATTCCGACCAATCCGCGCCGGTGCTGTCGAACCCTGCGCCCGACGTCAAAAGCCGTGAAAAGCTGGAAGGCGGCAAGCGGTTTGTGCTGAAAACCGAATTCGAAGCCGCAGGCGACCAGCCCACGGCGATCAAAGAGCTGACGGCGGGTGTGCTGGACGGTGACCGCAACCAGGTGCTGTTAGGGGCCACCGGCACCGGCAAGACGTTCACCATGGCCCGCGTGATCGAGGAAACCCAGCGCCCGGCGATTATCCTTGCCCCGAACAAGACGCTGGCGGCGCAGCTATATGGCGAGTTCAAGGGGTTTTTCCCGGACAACGCGGTGGAATATTTCGTCAGCTTCTACGACTATTACCAGCCCGAAGCCTATGTGGCGCGGTCCGACACCTATATCGAGAAAGAAAGCCAGATCAACGAACAGATCGACCGTATGCGCCACTCGGCCACGCGGGCGCTGCTGGAACGCGATGACGTGATTATCGTGGCCTCGGTGTCGTGTATCTACGGCATCGGCTCGGTCGAGACCTATGGCGCGATGACGCAGGATTTGAAGGTCGGGCAGATGTACGACCAGCGTCAGGTGATCGCCGATCTGGTGGCCCAGCAATACAAACGCAACGATCAGGCGTTTTTCCGCGGCACATTCCGCGTGCGCGGCGATGCGCTGGAGATCTTCCCCGCCCACCTTGACGACCGCGCATGGCGGCTGTCCTTCTTTGGCGAAGAGCTGGAAAGCATTACCGAATTCGACCCGCTGACCGGCGAAAAGACCGACAAGATGGACCAGATCCGGGTCTATGCCAACAGCCACTATGTGACCCCGAAACCGGCGATGTCGCAGGCGATTATCGGCATCAAGAAAGAGCTGCGCACACGGCTGGATCAACTGGTGGGCGACGGCAAACTGCTGGAAGCGCAGCGGCTGGAACAGCGCACCAACTTTGATCTGGAAATGCTGGAAGCCACCGGCGTGTGCAACGGGATCGAGAACTATTCGCGTTATCTGACGGGCCGCGCACCGGGCGAGCCGCCCCCCACCCTGTTCGAATTCATCCCCGACAATGCCATCGTCTTTGCCGACGAAAGCCACGTCAGCGTGCCGCAGATCGGCGGCATGTACAAAGGCGACTATCGCCGCAAGTTCACATTGGCCGAACACGGGTTCCGCCTGCCGTCGTGCATGGACAACCGCCCGCTGAAGTTCGAGGAATGGGACGCCATGCGCCCGCAATCGGTGTTCGTCAGCGCCACCCCCGCGGACTGGGAGATCGAGCAGTCCGGCGGTGTGTTCACCGAACAGGTGATCCGCCCCACCGGCCTTGTCGATCCGATGATCGAGATCCGCCCCGTGGACATGCAGGTTGACGATCTGCTGGACGAGGTGCGCAAGGTGGCTGCCGCCGGGATGCGCACGTTGTGCACCACGCTGACCAAGCGCATGGCCGAAGACCTGACCGAATACATGCACGAACAGGGCATTCGCGTGCGATACATGCACAGCGACATCGACACCATCGAGCGCATCGAAATCCTGCGTGATTTGCGGCTGGGCGCCTTTGACGTGCTGATCGGGATCAACCTGCTGCGCGAAGGTCTGGATATCCCCGAATGCGGGCTGGTGGCCATTCTGGACGCGGACAAAGAGGGCTTCTTGCGCTCGGAAACCTCGCTGATCCAGACCATCGGCCGCGCGGCGCGCAACGCCGACGGGCGCGTGATCATGTACGCCGACCGCATCACCGGCAGCATGGAACGCGCCATGGGCGAAACCGAACGCCGCCGCAACAAGCAGCTGGCCTATAACGCGGAACACGGGATCACGCCGCTGACGGTCAAGAAGAACGTCGAGGATATTCTGGCCGGTCTGTACAAGGGCGACACGGATCAGTCCCGCGTCACCGCCAAGATCGACAAGTCGCTAGCGGGCGGCAATCTTCAGGCGGTTCTGGAAGGGCTGCGCTCCGATATGCGCAAGGCTGCCGAAAATCTGGAGTTCGAAGAGGCCGCACGGCTGCGCGACGAGGTCAAGCGGCTGGAAGCGGTCGATCTGGCCGTCGCCGACGACCCGATGGCGCGGCAATATGCGGTGGAAAAGGCCGTGGACGATGCACACAAGGCATCAGGGCGCAGCACCGGCGGGCGCGGCGGCATGCGCGGTGGCAAATCGCGGTACGGGGGCAAGCGGTAGGGGCTGTCAGAGGCCAGGCAAAACCGGCGTTTGCGTCCCGTCGCTGACTCAAAGCTGGTGTAGCTGTTTCCCCATGCCACCCGACGGTCAGATCGACGCAGGCCATGCGAACGGGGAGGATGAGCCTGAGCTAAACCGTCATTCATGGAAAATGCAGCGAAGTCAGGAACGAATCTTTTCCGCTTGTCCTTTTTGCGCGGAATCAAGTATCCGTCTTGGTCAAGGGTGTTTTGGTGTCCATTCTCTGTTTTCGCTTATGAGAGTGTTTGCGAGGATCAGGAGTTTTCGCATGAGGACGGCGAGCGCGACCTTGTGGGGTTTTCCGGCGGCTCTGAGGGCATCGTATTTCTGGCTCAGATCGGGGTTTCGCTTCATGGCGACGAGGGCGGGCATGAACAGGCTCTCGCGCAGGAGCCTGCGCCCGCCCTGGATGTGGGCCTTTCCGCTCCACTGACCGGACTGACACGTGATCGGCGCGAGACCTGCGAGCGCCGCGATCTGCTTTGACCCCAGAGTGCCGATCTCGGGGCATTCGCTGAGCAGCGCCCGTGCGGTGATGGCACCGATCCCGGGGATCGAGGTGAGAATGCCGATTGCCCTGGCGCGTTCCGGGCAATCGCGGTTTCGCCGTTCGATTTCGGCGTTAAGCCTGTCGATCTGGTGGTTGACCTGACGCAGGCGTGCCCGGGTCAGGCGGCGGGTCACGTCGAGCTGTTGCGTGCCAAGGCGGTTCATCAGCGCGGTACGATCCCGCACCAGCCCGGTGCGGGCGACATGCAACTCCTTGATTTCACGCTGTTTGGGGTCGGTTGGCTGGTCCGGAACCAGCTCCAGCGCGCGCCCCATGAGCGCGAGCATGCGGGCATCGACCGCGTCGGTCTTAGCGCGTGTGCCGTGGGCCTGCGCGAAGCGGCGGGCCTGCAGCGGGTTCACCTTGACGAGCGGCAGGCGGCCTGAGAAATGGCTCTCGAGGCGTCGGTGGTAGGGGCCGGTGGGCTCGAAGACCACGCGCTCCGGCGTTGTCTGCCCCAACCAGCGCTCGAAGGCGCGCAGGCCTGTCGCGGTATTGTCGAACCGGGCGTGGGTTGCGGTGCTGAGCCGGTGCGCGTCAAGATGCGCTTTCGAGATGTCGATGCCGATGGTATCGTTGATCATCTTCGTCATGTCCTTTGCTTGTCGTGCAGAGCCTGTGAGCTGCTGCGTATCCGTTCAGGCCTCATGCGAAGACGACGGGCGATCTCACTTGATTACGGTCCTCGAAGACCTGGCCGCAGACGATCCACCCGTCGCCGGTGCCTGCGATCCAAAAGGTGGCTGGCACCGGCTCCACCTTCGCAGAAGAGCCACGGAAAGTCTGAGACAAGGCCGCAGGCCGCCGCGCATCATGCCTCAGGCATGTCTTCGACATGACGGGCCGTCCGCCGGCACGGCGATTTGGCTTCTGTAGTGCCTGACAGGTAGCTCGAATGTGCTAGGCTGCCATAAAGTGCCCAGCACTACGGTCGGATCGCCGCACCACGGCCCGACGCTGCGCGGCTTTGCGAAGGTCGGCTGCGTCCAGCACACCGGACCATCGCACACTTTGCGTCGAAGGACCGGTTCAGGTCAAAAATGCACGACCTTCGCCCTACCCCTGAAACCCCGTCTCCAGCACCACCGGCACGACGATGTCTTCCTCGTCGGTCAGGTGCCGTTCCAGCAGCGTGCCAAAGCCGGTCAGCGTGTCGCGGAACGTGCCGATCTCTCCGCCTTGCAGCACCGCGTTGGCACCGTTTGCCATGCCGTGCAGCAGCCCGTCCATCGCCTGATGGTCGCTTTCCAGCAGATCGAAGGCCTTTTCAATCCGGCGATCCAGCGTGATCAGCTGCGGAAAGTAATGGGCGTCTTCAATGTGGTGGTGCCCGTGCAATTCGTTCAGCAATGCCCCCGCATAGTGTGACAGGCGCGGGGCGTAATCGTTGAACCCGATCTTGCGGTCCATCAGGTTTTCGGCGTCCTTGTTCAACAGCGTCACCAACTGGCGGAACATCATGTGCCGCTGCATCCAGAACTGGATCATCTGGTTGAAGTTCTCGTGCTTTTCCCACTGCCCGCGCGGATAGGCATCGGCCAGCACGCGCAAGCTGTCGGGAAGGCTGTCGCGCTGATCCAGCGCCAAAGGGTCGATCCGGTGTTTCATGGGCGTGATCTAACACGGCGTCAAGGCACGCTCAACGTGCGCCACTGCACTGGCGCCCTGCGTCCACGCAAGACAGATGGCCGCCCCGCTGCTGCGATTAGGGTCTGGACCCCAAGGGAACCATCTGGACGGTTCGGCGGTTGGGTCACCAGAAATCACACCGCTCATCGAAAGGACTATATCATGGGTTATTCATTCGTCGGCTTGCTGGTTCTGATCGCCGATATCTATGCGATTTACCAAACGCTCACCTCCTCGGCATCCACCGGTTCCAAGGTCATCTGGACCATTGTCATCCTGCTGTTGCCGGTGCTTGGCTTTATCGCCTGGCTGATTGCCGGGCCGCGCGGGCGTGCGGCGCAGATCTAGGATCTTAACCGGAACGCGCCCCTCGTAACCTGTTGTTAACCACGTCGCGCCACTCTGATGGTCCAGTAAGAGGACCGTTATGCGTCTGTGGATCGCCATCTGTTTTTGCGCCAGTCTTGCCGCTGCGCCCGCAGGGGCGGGGGCATGGCTGCGTGACAAGGGGCGCGGATTCACGGCCACCTCCTCCATGCTGACAGACCAGATGGAAACCAAAAGCAGTTTCTATTTCGAATACGGGCTGACAGCGCAAACCACCGTCGGGCTGAACCTGGATATGACCATGTCCGGGCTCGGGCAGTCTGGCACCGCTTTCGTATTTGCCCGCCGTGCCCTGCCATTCGGAGGCAAACAGTCGCTTTGGGCCTATGAACTGGCAATGGGCGCAAGGTTCGACGGGGCCAGCCCCCGGCCCTTGGCCGGTCTGGGCCTAAGCTATGGCCGCCCGTTCAAGCTGGGCGCATACGACGGATGGCTGGGGGTCGAAACAGCCCTGCGATGGGATTTTGCCACCACCCGGCGCACGTTAAAGATCGACACCGTTGCGGGCCTGACGTTCAGCGAACGCAGCAAGACAATGGTGCAGGTGTTCTGGAGCGCGGACAGTCTGGGCTATACCTCCACAACTTTTTCACCCTCTTACATCTACACCCCGAAACGCGGCAAATTCAGCTATCTGGTCGGGGTCGAGGCCGCCCGAAGCCACACAACCCGCTATGGCATCAAGCTGGGCCTGTGGCGTGAATTCTGACCGCGCACGTCACAAGGCCCGCACCGGAGGGGGCGCGGGCCTTGTACCTGGATGCGCGATCGGGACTTTTAGTTGTCCATGCGCACAGCCAGATTCACCGTTCCTTTCATCGGCTGGTCCCAGCCCAGATGCACCTGATCCCGGTTCGGACCCTGTTCGGGATCGGTATAGGGCATGTCGAACCGGGTCACGTTGTTGTCGTTGCGCAGCCGACCATGTGCGGCGATGCTGACAACCTGCTTGGCCCACCCTTCAAAGGGCAGTTCGCCATTGGTGTCGATCACCCATGTCTGCGCTGTGTTTGCCTCGCCGTGACGCAGGCGCAGGGGATTGGACACCGGCGTGGTGACATTGTGGAACGAGTTGCCGTGAAATTCGAGATCCTTGAACCGGCTGCGATCCAGATCTGCGAACGAGGTATCGACACGTTCGACCCTGTCGATATTGCCACTGATCGAGCGGAATTTGTTGGCCGTGATTGAAACCCCCGACAGAAAATGCCCCGCTCCATGGGGTTTGACGACGATATAGCTGAACCAGGGAGCCACATTGCCCGACAGGAACGTGTTGCCGGTAATCGACAGCGCACTGAACGAGAATTCGGAACTGAACTCCGGTGCCGGATCGTGCTCGTTGGTCCATTCTATAAAGCAGTTGTCGATATAGTTGGCCGAAATCACCGCCGAGCTGTGCGGTTTCGCCATCACGATGCCGGCGCTGCGGATGCCGCCGTTGACACCGTCACCCTGAAAGAAATGGTTCCCGATAATCACCGAAGACCCGCCGCCGATCACCGCCCAATGACGGAACTTGGTGGCGCGGTTGTTGCGGATTTTCACGTCGTTCGCATTGGTGTTGAACCCGATGGACACGCGGTCGGCCACATCGGCGCCGTCCTCTGAAGACAGGAACTGGCAACGGTCGATGATCATGCCCTGACAACCGCTGGCATGCGAGGTGATGCCGCGATCCTTGGGGCGCGAAATGAAACAATCCTGAACCGTAAAGATCAGCCCTGATTCCGGCAGCAGAATGCCCGAGCAAACGTTGTTGCACTGGAATTCGATCCCATCCAGACCGAATTTGGCAAGGCTGGAGAAGCCGCTGAAATCCAGCAGGTATTTGAACCGCCGGAAGGTAAAGTTTTGCGTGCCGTCCGCATCATACAACGGGTTCGACAGGGTGATGCTTTGCTGGGCCACGTTCTTGGCACGCACATACACCTCGCGGCCCACGCCATTGCCCTCGACCAGACTGCCAACCTGGATGTTGGCAACGTTGACCACATTGTCCAGACGGGTGGCATTGGCAGGGTTATACGTTGCCTGCGAGGTGGTGGTTTCGGTCGCCCACGGCGCGGTGCCAGAGGCTTCAAACTGACCATTGCGGATGATCCGGCGGGTGGCATAGCTGGTCTTGCTGGGCACGGTCGCAATCATGTCGATCGGCGCCGTCACCGCCACCTTGCGCCCGCCCATGTCCAGCGATTCATGATCGGCGTTGTTCAGCAACGCCTGAAAGGCCTTCTTGAACGCTTCCTCTTCGTCCTCGAAGGCGTCGATATAGGCGGGCAGGTGAAAATCACGGCGCAGCAACAGGACCGCCTCGACCGGCATGCTGACCGACCCTTCGAATTTCACATGGGTGTCAAAGGTCACATCGCTGTTCAGCCGGTAGACACCTGCCGGCACCAGAACCTCACGCCCGTTGGCGGCGGCATTGGCCGCATCAAAGGCGGCGCTGTCGTCGGTCGTCCCATCGCCAATCGCGCCATAATCGCGCACGTCCACCTGCGCCAGCATGTCACGCAGAAAGACCGCCGTAATATCCTCGATCACGATGTCATCAATGCGCACCACGCCACCGTTCGGCCCCGTCAGGTCCAGCCCGAAGTGGCCATAGATCGCTTGCGTGCCCCAGACCATATCGACGCCGGTGCGCGCGCCGGTGCCGATGATCGCGCTCACCTCGACAACCTCGCCGTAGGTGGTCAGCGCGACGCTGTCGCCGGTCTGGTCCACCCCCGGTACATTGCCCCCGCCTGCCGCCGCCGCATAGCCCGCCACCCGCACCGAGGGCAGGTTGCCACTGACCGCCTTGACCCGCACGGTAACGCGCAGATAGCACCCCGGCAGCATCGGGGTTTCGCCCATATAGCGCAGCTTGGTCGTCGAGGTGTTTTTCTGAATCTCAAGACAGCCGGCAAAATCCTGATCGGCCGGAACAAAAGCCGCATTGCCTGCACCGGCATATGTGTCGGACCCCGGCGTGCCGTCGCCGCTGGAATATACATCCAGACCGTTTGCAAACGGCGGCGGCATAAACAGCACGCCATCGGTAATTGCCTTATTCATAAATATCACCCTTTCCCGCAGCGCGTCACATGGCCCGAATGACCCTATGCAAACGCCGGTGTTGACCTGACAGGGGCGATGCCACCCGTTCCGGCAGCAGGATGTATCAACACAGGATTAACAGTGCCTCACAGCACCGTCACGGTGGGGGCTGGCTCAGACGGCAACCGCGCTGCTGTCCAGCAGGGTCACACCGTTGATTTTCCAGCCGTCTTCGGTTTGCAGCATCCGGTAATCCAGAACATGCACCCCGCCCTTTTGATCGGTGATCAAGACCTTTTGAAACACCGTTCCATCCTCGGTGCGCTGGTCCAGATATTCAATCTGCGCGGGGCGCCACACCATCGGATAGCCTTGGGTGACCATCTGGCGGAAATTATCCGGCGTCCGGAACATGCTTTGCAGCGACGGGCTGGCGAACCCGAACGCCTGATCAAAGTCATCGGCCTGAAAGGCTTCGATCTGGCGGCTGATCGTGTCTTTGATCCCCGCGTCTTGTGCCGCTGCCGGCAGGGATAAGGTCAGGGCAATCAGGGCAGACAGAATAAATCTCAACATGGCTTACCTCATTATGAACACCCGAGGTAAGGTAGCGCAGATTTTTCAAACGGCAAAATGCGGACAGGATCGACCCCGCCCGCATTTCTGCAATGCTCAGCCTTTGACCAATGCGCCCGCCAGGGCCTGATCAATCAACGTCACGGTTTCTTCGACACCATACAGCGCGATGAACCCGCCAAACCGCGGCCCCTGACTTGCGCCCAGCAACACCTCGTACAGCGCCGTGAACCACGCGCGCAGCGGGTCGAACCGGTCACGGCCTACCGCATAAACGATGGATTGCAGCGCCTCGTCGTCCAGCGCGCCATCATAGGCCTTCAACTCGTCCCGCAACGCCTCCAGCGCCTCGCGCTCAAGGTCGGTGGGCAGGCGGAAGGTGCGCTTGGGTTTCACGAAGTCGTTGAAATAGCGCACGGCAAAGCCTGCGGCCTGATCCATATCCGGGTTGCTTTGCGGCGTCGCATCAGGCGCGTACCGCTGGATAAAGCCCCACAGCTGGTCCTTGTCCTCGGCCTGCGACACCGACGCCAGATTCAACAGCATCGAGAACGGCACCAGCATCTTGGACTCGGGCACGTCCCCGCCGTGGATGTGCCACACGGGGTTGTTCAGCCGCGCCTTGTCGTCCTGATCCACATAGGCCCGCAATTGCTGGTGGTATTCATCCACCGCCTTGGGGATCACGTCGAAATGCATCCGCTTGGCCGTCTTCGGCTTTTGGTACATGAAATACGACAGACTTTCGGCGCTGGCATAGGTCAGCCATGCGTCGATGCTGACACCGTTGCCGGAAGATTTGGAAATCTTCTGACCGTTCTCGTCCAGAAACAGCTCGTAAGTGAAATGCTCGGGCGCTTTCCACCCCAGAATGCGGCAGATGCTGTCATAGATTGGCGTGTTGGTGCTGTGATCCTTGCCATACATCTCGAAATCAACTTCAAGAGCGGCCCAGCGCGCACCAAAATCAGGCTTCCACTGCAACTTCACATTGCCGCCGGTCAGCGGCAGGGTCATTTCGGTGCCGGTTTCAGGATCGTCAAAAGTAATCGTGCCCTCGGCGGCGTTCACATTCTTCATCGGCACATACAGAACCCGCCCCGTTTCCGGGTGGATCGGCAGGAAGATCGAATAGGTCTGCTGACGCTCTTCGCGCAGGCTTTTCAGCATCACCGCCATGATCTCGTCGTACTTCTCGGCGGCGCGCAACAGCACCTCGTCGAACTTGCCCGAGGCATAGAATTCCGTGGCCGAGATGAACTCGTATTCAAACCCGAAGGTGTCCAGAAACCGGCGCAGCATCGCGTTGTTGTGGTGGCCAAAGCTTTCGAATTTCTCGAAGGGGTCCGGCACCGATGTCAGCGGCTTTTGCAGATGTTCCTGCAATGCATCAGGGTTCGGCACGTTGCCCGGCACCTTGCGCATCCCGTCCAGATCGTCCGAAAAACAGATCAGCCGCGTCGGGATGTCGCTGATTTCCTGAAAGGCACGGCGGATCATCGTGGTCCGCGCCACCTCGCCAAAGGTGCCGATATGCGGCAGGCCGCTGGGACCATAGCCGGTTTCAAACAGCACATATCCCTTTTCGGGCGGCGCCTTTTCATAGCGTTTGAGGATGCGGCGCGCTTCTTCGAAAGGCCACGCTTTGCTGGTCATGCCAGCTTCCGTCATTTTCGCCATGTCATATATCCTTAACATCGGTCGCGCATAACCGCGCAATCCCGCCGCTACCTATTGTGCAAAGGCAAGCGCGTCAATATTCTGCACCTGCAACACGCAGACCAAAGGACGGTGCCCGTGCCCCAAGACACCCAGCATTCAATGACCGAACAGGACGCGCTGGTCGCCGTGATGATCGCCGTTTCCGCATCGGATTCGAAAATGGATACCGCCGAACTGATCAAGATCAACTCGGCCATCAACAACCTGCCCGTCTTTGCCGACTATGACGTTGACCGTCTGTCGACCGTCAGTCAGGTCGTGTTGGACCTGTTCGACGAAGAGGACGGGCTGGACGCGCTCTTTGGTCTGGTACGCGAGGCATTGCCCGAGCGTCTGTTCGAAACCTCCTACGCTCTGGCCTGCGATGTTGCGGCCTCGAACGGACACCTCAGCGATGGCGAACTGCGCCTGCTCGAGGAAATCCGCTACGAGCTGAACCTCGACCGCCTGCATGCAGCAGCCATCGAACGCGGTGCACGGGCGCGGCACATGACGTTATAAATCAGCTTCCGTACAGCGCACCCCAGCGTTCGATCAGATCCTGCTGCATGTTCTTGGCACGCCCGTTGTACCACCTTGCCCCTTCGGGCCGCTCGCGCTGCGCCTTTGTCAGCTTGGCGCGGCGCGGCTCATCTGCGGCATAGATCGAAAACGCCATGACCGTTCCGTCATGCGCCGTCATATAGCCCGCCAACCCCGAGACAAAATTCAACGTGCCCGTCTTGGCATGCACCGAAATCGGCCCCGATTTTATTGGCCGCCCCTTGGCATCGCGCAGCGGAATTTCTTTTAACAGCGGGCGCAATTCATTGTTGGCGTAAACTTTGACCAAGGCCCCGACCATGCCGTCAGCCGTTACCCGGCTGTCCTCGCTCAGGCCCGAATGGTCCACCAATGCGATGCCTTGAACGCCCAGAACCTGCTGCGCCCAGTCGTTCATCGCCGCAGCCGAGTCCCTTAGCGTCACCGGCGTGACGCCGCGCTTGACGGTGGCCGCCAGCCCGACCATCTCGGCGGTCAGGTTGGTGGAATATTTCAACATGTCCTTCAACAGCACGCGCAAATCATCGCTGAACAGCCGTGCCACAACCTGCCCCGACGGACGCATGCCAGTCACCTTGGCGGCAGGCACCACGATGCCTTGCGACCGCAACATGGTGCGAAACACATCGCCTGCGTAAAGCCCCGGCTTGCGCACCGGCAGCCAACGCGCGCCCCCAGAGCCCAGCGCGGCCTTGGCCACGGTCCAGTCGTCGCGCCCCTTGCTTTCCGCATAGGTATAGACCGGGGCCGACCGGTCTGCGATGCGCATCTGCGCGACGGCCACAGCGGGGCGGTATTTATCAGACCGCGCATCCATCGTCACGGCGTATTTTCCGCCGCTGCGCTTCCACTCGAAATGCACCCGGTTGTAATTCAGCGCGATGCCCGAAACAGCAGGGCTGTACCCGACATGGGCCGGTTGATCGGGATCAATCGTGGAGACATTCACAAGCCCTCCGTCATAGATCACCAGATCGCCGCGCACCTCGCGGATGCCCGCCGCCTTGACGTTGGCCGCCAGCGTCGCCAGCCCGTTTGTGTCCAGACTGGGATCGCCGCCCCCCAGCAGCACCAGATCGCCCGCAACAACACCATCCGACACGGTGCCCGTCGCAACAACCTGCGTTTCAAACCGGTGATCACCCCCCAGCACGTCCAGCGCATAAAGCGCGGTGATCGCTTTGGCCGTGCTCGCCGGCGGCGTGCCGGTTTGCGGGTTCATCGCCTCCAGCCGCAGGCCGGTCTTGGCATCGGCCACCGCAAAACACACCTGCCCGCCCAGTTTGGCGTCGGCCACAATGACCTCGGGCTGGGCAACTGCCTTTTTGGCAAAGCCCTTGCCCCGCAGGCGCGGGCGCAGCGAACCGTCGGGCGCATCGGCAACCGCCCCTGTGGCAAGGGTTGCCGCGCTCGCGGACAAAAAGAAACGTCTGGAAATCAGATAGGACATGGGCCGCAGAATAGCCTTGGCGCAAAGCGATGGACAAGCCGCAATCAAAGCGTTTCCAATCACAGAAACGTGGTGCATTCCCAATGCCCCGCCCGCGTGTTAGCAGCCGGCCCATGCAACGCGCTGCCCTGATCATGTTTGTCGCCATGTCGTTGATCCCATTGGGAGACAGCGCAGGAAAACTGCTGACCTCCGTCCATGGCGCATCGCCCTTGTGGGTCGCATCCTCGCGGTTTTTTCTGGCCGCAGCGATGATCGCACCCTTTGTGCCACGCAGTGCCTTTGCGCTGCTGGGCAACTGGCGCATCTGGCTGCGGGCCCTGGTGCTGGCGGGTGGTATCACCTGCATCCAGATGGCGCTGCGCACCGAGGACGTGGCCGATGTCTTTGCCGCCTTCTTCATTGGCCCGCTGATCAGCTTTGCCCTGGGTGCGCTGGTGCTGCGCGAGCGGGTCACGGGGCTGCGGGTCGCGCTGATTGCGCTGGGGTTTGCGGGCGTCGTGATCGTGGTGCGCCCCGGTTTCGGCGGCGGTGCGGGGCTGCTTTGGGCGGTTGCGGCGGGCACCTGCTATGGCGTGTTTCTGACCGCATCGCGCTGGTTGGCCGGCCTTGGTGCTCCGGTGGCACTGGCCTTTACCCAATTTGCGATTGCTGCACTGGCGTTGCTGCCCTTCGGTCTGGCAAATTTGCCGCCCGCAAGCGTCACCGTGGCGGGCCTGACAGTGCTCAGCGCGGCGGGGTCGCTTTTGGGCAACCTGCTTCTGCTTTATGCCAACCGCATTGCCCCCGCCACGCAACTGGCGCCGCTGGTCTATTTCCAACTGCTGGCCGCTGTTGGTCTGGGCTGGGCAATATTCGGCGCCCTGCCCGATGTGCTGACATGGCTGGGGCTGGCGCTTATTGTCGGCGCAGGCGTGACGTCAGCCCGCCTACGAAGATGACCAGCCGCCCGCCGCGCGGATCGCGCTGGAGGACTGCGCCACCATGGGCACATTGACGAAACACCATGCAGGCGCATCCGCCCGCCCCAGCAGATGCGAATGCCGTCCCGCAATCCGGTAAGGCGCAAACAACCGCGCCGCCGGACTCATCCGTGCCGAAATCCGGTCACCCGGACGGGCCAGCACCCCAACCGGAACATTTGCCATGATCCACTGCCAGTCCTGCCACAGATGGAACTGCGCCAGATTGTCCGCCCCCATCAGCCAGACAAAACGCACCCCCCGATAGCGGGCCTGCAACGCCTTGAGCGTTTGTGCCGTATAGCGCGTGCCCAGCTGCGCCTCGATGTCGGTTACGCGCACTCGCGGGTGCTGCATGACCCGCCGCGCCTGCGCCATGCGCTTGTCCAGCGGGGCCGGCCCCTGGGTCTTGAGCGGATTGCCCGGGCTGACCAGCCACCACACGCAATCCAGATCAAACCGCTTCAGCGCCTCGCGGGTGATATGCGCATGTCCTGCGTGGGCCGGATCGAATGATCCGCCCAACAATCCGATGGTCTGGCCCGGTCTGGCAAAGGGGTGTGCGCTGTTCATCATTGCTTGTTGCCCGACTGTGCGGGGTCAATCAACCACCAGATACACAGCCCCCCGCGCAGCACGGCGCAAAAACCATTAACGCTTGGCGCGGCTTTGGCTTTACCCTTCGTCCATTGACCCGACCCAAGGACGTTTCATGGCCCCGATAGATTTCCTGCAATCGCTTCTCAAGATCAATCGTGCCGGTGCAATCCTGATCATGACCGGGCTGGGCGTGGTCGCCGCCGGTGCGGTGGCTGTCAGCTGGATGGGGGGCGGACAGAACGTCATAACGCTGGCGATCTATATTCTCGGGTTTGGTCTGATTGCGACAGTGCTGACCTTTGTCGTGTCCAATCCGCTGACCAAAGCCGTTCTGGGCTGGATGTTCGTGGTGGTCTTTGGGCTGATCCTGTTCTGTGCTTTTGACAGCGTCCTGCAAATGACAGGACGCACACCGTCACCGCCGTGTTGGCGCACCATTCTTGAGGAACCCCCGACAGTCTGCAAGGCGCGCTTTGAAAGCGGGCAACACGGCAACAGCTTTTCCGTATCCTCCAATGCGCCCGATCCATCCCACACCCCTGCCCTGCCGACCCCTCAGGATACCGACACCACTGGCGCAACTGTCCCGGACGAGCCTGTCATTGTTGGCGGGCCAGCATCGGCACCGCCATTGGTTCATCTGCAATTCACCCCGCCCGTAACCCGCACCACATCGCGCGCAATCGCCGCTGATCTGGCCGAAAACGGCTGGGACATCGCAGGGGGCGCACAGGGCGGCGAAGAGGTGGCACGCGGCCCTTCCATGACACAGATCCGGTACTACAGCCCCGATTATGCAGAAAATGCCCGCTGGCTGGCCCGCGATCTGTCGGCGCGGCTGGACGGGGCGGATGTGCTGGTAAACGACTTTTCGCAGGCCGGCTTGATAGCGCGCCCCAACCTGCTGGAAATCTGGCTGGCCCCGCAGACCGACTAGATTGCGCGCCCATACATCAAACCTGTTTGCCAAGTCGCGCGCCGCAGCCTAAGACACCAGACAATTCCACGCATCGGCAAGGAGGGTCCCATGGCGGCCTATCAGTACGTTTACCACATGTCCGGGGTCTCCAAGACCTATCCGGGCGGCAAGAAGACATTTGAAAACATCCACCTGAACTTCCTTCCCGGCGTCAAGATCGGCGTTGTCGGGGTCAACGGCGCGGGTAAATCCACCCTGCTGAAGATCATGGCCGGCATGGACAAGGATTTCACCGGCGAGGCCTGGGCCGCCGAAGGCGCGCGCGTGGGTTACCTGCCGCAGGAACCCAAGCTGGACGAAAGCCTGAGCGTGCGTGAAAACGTCATGCTGGGTGTGGCCGGCAAAAAGGCCAAGCTGGACCGCTACAACGAACTGGCGATGAACTACTCGGACGAGACCGCCGACGAAATGGCGGCGCTGCAAGACCAGATCGACGCCGAGAACCTGTGGGATCTGGACAGCCAGATCGACGTGTCGATGGAAGCGCTGCGGTGCCCCGCCGATGATGCGCGCATTCAGGACCTGTCCGGCGGTGAAGCCCGCCGCGTGGCCCTGTGCAAGCTGTTGCTGGAAGCGCCCGACATGCTGCTGCTGGACGAACCGACCAACCACCTGGATGCGGAAACCATCGCCTGGCTGCAACAGCACCTGATCAACTACAAGGGCACGATCCTGATCGTCACCCACGACCGGTACTTTCTGGACGACATCACCAGCTGGATCCTGGAACTGGACCGTGGCCGCGGCGTCCCCTACGAGGGCAACTATTCCGCATGGCTGGAACAGAAAGCCAAACGGCTTGAGCAGGAATCGCGTGAAGACAAATCCAAGCAAAAGACGCTGGAACGCGAATTGCAGTGGATGCGGCAGGGCGCCAAGGCGCGTCAGGCCAAGTCCAAGGCACGGATCAACTCCTACAACGACCTGCTGGAAACCTCCGAGCGCGAAAAACTGGCCTATGCCCAGATCGTCATCCCCAACGGCCCCCGTCTGGGCAACAAGGTGATCGAGGTCAGCGGCCTGAAAAAGCACATGGGTGACAAGCAGCTGATCGACGGGCTGGACTTCTCCCTGCCCCCCGGCGGCATCGTCGGCGTGATCGGCCCCAACGGCGCGGGTAAATCCACCCTGTTCAAGATGCTGACAGGTCAGGAAAAGCCCGACGAAGGCACCATCGAATTCGGCGACACGGTCGAGCTGTCCTATGTCGACCAGTCGCGCGACGACCTGAACGCCGACGACAACGTCTGGCAGGCGATCTCGGGCGGGGCGGAACTGATCTCGCTCGGCAACGCCGAAGTGAACAGCCGTGCCTATTGCTCGTCGTTCAACTTCAAGGGCGGCGACCAGCAGAAAAAAGTCGGCCTGCTCTCGGGCGGTGAACGCAACCGCGTCCACATGGCGCGCCTGCTGAAAGAGGGCGGCAACGTGCTGCTGCTCGACGAACCGACCAACGACCTGGACGTCGAAACCCTGCGCGCGCTCGAAGATGCGCTGGTGGATTTCGGCGGCTGCGCCGCGGTCATCTCGCACGACCGTTTCTTCCTTGACCGGATCTGCACACACATCCTGGCCTTCGAAGGCGAGGCACACGTGGAATGGTTCGAGGGCAACTTCGAAGACTACGAAGAAGACAAGAAACGCCGCCTCGGTGCCGACGCGCTGGAACCCAAGCGCCTGAAGCACAAGAAGTTTTCCCGTTAATTTTTGCCTGTGGCAAAACTCAACGGGTGCAACGCTTATGTAGGGCCTTTTTTGTTTGCGTTTGGGTCCCGGGAAGGCGCTTGGCTGTACTTGGTAAAGATCAATCGCAGCTTCAGAAAGAAAGTAATTGGTTTTCCACTCAAAAATTTTTCCTACGACTTTACTACTAGGGAGAATGGCTAGAACTTGTGGATAACTTTCCGGAAAGGTGCAAAAGCAATTCCCACCCCGCCGTTGTGCCAGCCTGGGGATAAAACACAATATGTTGTGGGTAAGTCCATATGTGTTGCAAAATAGACTCTTGTAAGGCTCACATTTCTGAGTCAATTATCGGGAACACCACATTCGAGGCACCCAGTGACTTGAACGAAAAAGCCTCCGCAACTGCGGAGGTTTTTTTGTGGATAACTTCCACGTAGGAGCCAAACTCGAATATATGGGCGCCCACCGGATATTGGGGTTGCACAACCAACCCACACAATATCCATTGACATGCCGTTTCTACTGCGTCAGTTATAACCGGGAGGGCGGGTGCCTCGAATGTGGTGTTCTTGCATCCGTTCCTCGATCGTTAACCTTAACAGACGAAAGGTCTGATCGATGAATATATTTGCAAAGCAGAAAGCTCCAATTGGAACAACCGCCCGCACAGGCGAGCGCTGCCCGGAAAGTGGTGTTTGGCAAGCAATGTCAACGCCAACGACGACGGCTCCAATCGCCAAAAGCAATGTGATGCCACCGTACAACCGGCAAGCTGTCACGTGGAAGTTGATCCAACACGCATGAAATGAATGGGCGGGCTTCTGGTCCGCCCATTTCACTTTCACACAACGCGAGGCAAGACATGCCATACGTAAATTCGTCTGCGATATCTGCAATCGACTGGAGCGGCGGAACCTTATCAATTTGGTTCCACGACAGTGGTCGTTATGATTACCCCAACGTTCCGAGGGGTGTATATGATGCCTTTCTAAGTGCGCACTCAAAAGGGTCTTTCTATAATGACCACATACGGGATCGGTATTGAGACAACCCCCTGACCGAGGGTCGAATGCCGTCTTGCGATGGTTCCAGAGATGCCAGCACCCTCGTGACCTCTTGAAATCCGTACCAAAACCGACAAAAGTGGTACAATTCTCTATGTGACATTTCAGGAGCCTGCCATGCGCCGCCGTACATTCATTGCCTCTGCCCTTGCCGCCCCGGTCACGGCCCAGCTTGCAGTGCCGGCGATTGCACAGCAGGTCGTGTTCGATCCGACGCCGCAAATCGTGAACATCAAAAAGGAATTCCTGCCCGGTCAACTTCTGATCCTGCCGCGCAGCTATTACCTGTATTGGGTGACCGAACCGCGCACCGCCATCCGCTATGGCGTGGGCGTGGGGCGCGCAGGGCTGGAATTTACCGGCACCGCCACCATCGACGTCAAGAAGGAATGGCCCACCTGGCGCCCCACAGACGAGATGATTGAGCGCAGCCCAAAGACCTATGGCCGGTTCAAGGACAATGACTATGTCCAGCCGGGCGGCGCCGATAACCCGCTTGGCGCGCGGGCGCTGTATTTGTTCCAGAACGGCAAAGACACCTATTTCCGCATTCACGGCACAACCGCACCTGAAACCATCGGACAGTCCGTCAGCAACGGCTGTATCCGCATGTTGAACGAACATGTCATCGACCTGTATGCCCGCGTACCAATCGGAACCGTCGTTACCGTCCTGTAACCGCAACAACCTTGAACCGTGTTGATGCAGAAAACATCAACCTGCGCCAGCGCTGTGCCTGTTTTGGGGGCTGTCGTTCGCCCGATCTTGCGCCCGCTGTAAACTGTCCGGAATGACCCTGTTTACCAGATTGGAAACGGTGCGTTCTGGCAGAAACGGCCAAGTTTGCTGTTTCTTGTTGCGTTAGACACCCAGCAAGCAGACTATCGTACATTAATGCTCATGCTCATTCTGTTAACGCAGGCCAAGAAAGGGTGCCTTTGTCTGTCATAGATCTAAGCAATCTGCCCTTTCCCGGGAACAACTTAAGGTCGTTTCTCGATTCAGTCTGCGATGCCCACGAACTGGACTATGCGGCCTATGCCGGCATGGATCCGATCGCGCAAACCGTCCACGGATTTGTGAACTATCCCGATGAATGGCAACGACAATATGTCAACGAAGGGTTTCAACACCGCGACCCTGCATTGCTGCTGGCCAGCCGCAGCATCGCCCCTGTCGACTGGCAGCGGTTGCGTGGTGAACGAACGTTCCAGGACATCTTTCGCGCCGCGAGTGACCATGGGATTTCCGAACAGGGCCTGACAGTGCCGGTGCGCGGCCCTTATGGCGATGTCGGGCTGTTCAGTGTCACACGCAACTGTTCTGATCGGGAATGGGATCTGCTCAAGGCCAAGATCCTTGGTGAATTACAGACTGCGGCTGTTCACCTGCATGACAACGTCATTCAGTCACATGCGCTGACCCGCAAGCTGACCCATCCCAGCCTTTCCGCGCGCGAGCTTGAGATATTGCAGTGGGTTGCCGCAGGGAAAAGCCAGCAAGACATTGCCGACATTCTGTCGATATCAAACCGCACCGTCGAAGTGCATTTGCGGTCTAGCCGTTCCAAACTGGGCGCATTGACCACGCCGCAGGCCGTCGGGCGCGCGATTGGTCTGGGAATGGTCCATCCCAGCTAAGCCCCCGCTACGGGATTTCCCTTATAGCCGCCAAGCCTTAAAAACATGATGATCTGCTTAACGATTTGGTAGCGGAGAAAATCATGATTATTGTAATCGACGGCCTTAACCGGCATCGCTACAGCCGACTCCTGGACGAAATGTTTGCATTGCGTGCACGGGTGTTCGGTCAGCGGCTGGGATGGGATGTAAACATCACCGACGGCAAGGAAATCGACCAGTTTGACGGACTTGACCCGGCTTATGTCATTGGGCTGAACGACGATGGGCATGTTGTGTCCTGTGTTCGGGCCTTGCAAACCACAGGGCCGCACATGCTGTCCGACGTGTTCCACGACATTCTGGACGGCGAGCCGCCCCTGCGCAGCGCGACGCTGTGGGAATCAACGCGCTTTTGCGTCGACACCGAAATTCTTGACCGCGGAAATTCGCGCAATTCCGTCAGCTATGCGACATGCGAACTGATGGCCGCCTCGCTGGAATATGCGAAGAATTCGGGTATCTCGGACATTGTCACGGTGATTGATCCGGTGATGAACCGGGTGCTGAAACGTTCGGATTGCGCACCATACGGCTATGTCGGTTCGACCAAGCCGATGGGCAAAGTCTCGGCGATGGCCGCGCTGCTGGACTGTTCGGATGAACGTATCGGCAAGATCCGTGCCTTTGCAGGGATCAAAGGAGACATCTTCGTTTCCGATCAACGTGCCTTTGAACTGTCCGACGACCATGTGCCAACCGTCCGCACGCCCAAGGCCGCCACGGTCAGCCAAGAAACGCAGATGCGTCAACTGCTGGAAGAGTATTGCGTTGACCAGATCACCGACGCCACGACCGTGGAAGAACTGGAAGCAGCCAAGCGTCTGACCGGCCTGCTGGTCGAGGCCGGCATGGTAGACAAAAGGAATTCGTCTGGCACTCACGGTTAACGGGTCCGAAGGTCCATTGCCCCCCCTCGATACAATGTGGCCTTTATCGCCTTGCAAGACGTGCAGCTACGGGTTGCAAGGCTGGTTCCCAACTCATCCAACCGGAACCAATCACCCGCTCTCACCAGACGGAAAAAGGGCCAGCGCATCGCGCTGGCCCTTTCAGTTTCAAACCCTAAAGCGGCTTATTGCAGCGCTTTATCCGTGATCGCGTGGGTCCATGCACCTTCGGGGGCCTTGGTGATCATGCCACCTTCCATGGTGATCGCAGCACTCCGGTCAAAGGCCGCCTCGTCCAGCGCGCCATTGCTGCCCTCGGTCAGCTTGGCAATCTCGCCCATCATCCGTTTCTGGTGTTTTTCGGTCTGCGCGCCAGTCTGGTCGTTTTCCAGAACGATTTCTGCCGCCTCATCGGGGTGTTCTTCGGCGTACTTCCAGCCCTTCATTGACGCACGCACAAACCGCACCAGCTTTTCTTCCATCGCCGGATCAGCCAGATTTGCCTCGGTGGTGTAAAGCCCGTCTTCCAGTGTCGAAATGCCTTCGTCTTCGTATTTGAAGACCACCAGATCATCTGGTGTCAGACCGGCATCAATAACCTGCCAGTATTCGTTGTAGGTCATGGTCGTGGCGCATTCGACCTGCTTTTGCAGCAGCGGATCGACGTTAAAGTTGATCTTCTGGATGGTCACGCCACCGTCAGAACCATCGGTGGAATAGCCCAGCTTGCCCATCCAGCTCAGCAACGGAATCTCGTTGCCAAAGAACCATGTGCCCAGCGTGTGACCGGGGAAATCGGCGGGCGAGGTGATGCCGTGCTCTTTCAAGCAGGTCAGCATCAGGCCGGATTTGGCGAAAGGCTGCGCGATGTTCACAATCGGCGCGCCCTTTTCCCGTGCCGCCAGCGCGGAGGGCAGCCAGTCAACCATCACATCGGCACCGCCGCCCAGCAGAACCTGCACCGGGGCGATGTCCGGGCCGCCCGGCTTGATCGTCACGTTCAGGTCCTCTTCTTCGTAGAACCCCTTGTCCAGCGCCACGTAGTAGCCTGCAAACTGGGCCTGCGTGACCCATTTCAGTTGCAGCGTGACATCGTCCGCCGCCATCGCCCCGGTGCCCATCAGGCCCAGTGCAGCGGTTGTGACCGCGTAAGTAAACGTCTTCATTATGATACTCCTTGTTGGTCGTCTTCTTGGTTTATTATTCTCATGTCCGGCCCCTCTGTGAAGGGTGCCAGAATGTCACGAGCCGTTCCAGCAGAGCGATGCCACCATAAAAGGCAGAACCGACGATGGCCGCCACAACGATTTCGGCCCAGACCAGATCCAGCGCCAGTTGCCCCACCGATGTCGAGATGCGAAAGCCCATGCCGTGAATGGGCGAGCCGAAGAATTCGGCCACAATCGCCCCGATCAGCGCCAGCGTCGAGGCGATCTTGAGCCCGTTGAAAATGAACGGCATCGCCGCAGGCAGGCGCAGTTTCAGCAAGGTCTGCCAATAGGACGACGCATATGTGCGCATCAGGTCACGCTGCATATTGTCGGTCGATTGCAGCCCCTGCACGGTGTTCACCAGCATCGGAAAGAACACCATGACCACCACAACCGCCGCCTTGGACTGCCAGTCGAACCCGAACCACATCACCAGAATCGGCGCCATCCCCACAATCGGCAGCGCGGCGACAAAGTTGCCCACCGGCAGCAGCCCCTTTTGCAGGAACGGAAAGCGGTCGATGACCACAGCCAGCACGAACGCGGCACCGCAGCCCATGACAAAACCCGACAGCGCGCCCTTGATCACCGTCTGCACAAAATCCACCCACAGGATGTCCCGCGACAGCCAGAACCGCGCGGCAATCTCGGAGGGTGCCGGCAACAGCACGTCCGAGATTTCGAACAGCCGCTCACCCGTTTCCCACATCGCCAGCAAGGTGATGCCAAAGATCACCGGAATGACATAGCCACCCCAGGTCCATGTGCCGTGCCGCGCAATCAGCGCGTTCAGCATCCAGCCTGCCACCCAGATCGCCAGAACCGGCACCAGCCGCCAGTCCACCACCGCCGCCAGCGCAAGAACCACCGCCAACAGCGCCCAGCCCAGCCACGCGGGCCGTTTCTGTACTACCGCGCTCATGTCGCCATCCCCATCCGTTTCAGCACGATCCGCTGGATCAGCCCGATCAGCGACACCATGACCGCCGCCAGTGCCGCCGCCATGATCAGCGCGCTCCAGATCTGGATGGTCTGGCCGTAATAGCTGCCCGCCAGCAGACGCGCGCCCAGCCCGGCAATCGCCCCTGTTGGCAGCTCACCCACGATGGCCCCCACCAAGGATGCCGCCATCGCCACCTTCAGCGAGGTGAACAGATAGGGCATCGACGCAGGCAGGCGCAGCTTCCAGAACGTCTGGGACGCGCTGGCGTGCCAAGTGTGCATCTGGTCCAGCTGCATCACCTCGGGGCTGCGCAGCCCCTTGACCATGCCCACGGCGACGGGAAAGAACGACAGGTACATGCTGATCACCGCCTTGGGCAACAGGCCCGATATGCCCACCGCGTTCAGCACCACGATGATCATCGGCGCCAGCGCCAGAATCGGAATGGTCTGTGACGCAATGACCCACGGCATCACGCTCATGTCCATCACGCGGTTATAGACAATCCCCACCGCCAGCAGAATGCCCAGCGTCGTGCCCAGCGCAAAGCCCACCAGCGTGGCGCTCAGCGTGATCCACGAATGATAGATCAGCGACCGTTTCGAGGTGATCTTCTTGTCGACGGTGGTCTGCCAGACCTCGACCGCCACTTGGTGCGGTGCGGGCAGCCGGGGTTTCTCCTGGCTCCATGTGTCGGCCACCAGATCGCTGAACGACAGCGTAACATCGGCCCGCGCCGCCCGGTCATAGGCCCATTGCGCATTCATCGGCACGGCAGCCAGATACCACATCACCACAATGGCAGCGACGACCGTAAGAACGGGAAGGATCGACCGCGTCATAAGCACAGCCCCGCTGTCACAGCCTCAAACATCGTTATGCCCCGCCCGCAGCCCTTCGCGCACCCGGTGCGCAATCTCCAGAAACTCCGGTGTCTCGCGGATGTCCAAGGGGCGCTCCTTGGGCAGCGGGCTGTCGATCACGTCCGTAATCCGCCCCGGCCGCGGGCTCATCACCACGATCTTGGTGCTCAGGTACACCGCCTCGGGGATCGAATGGGTGACAAAGGCAATGGTCTTTTCCGTCCGCGCCCACAGCTTCAACAGCTGCTCGTTCAAATGGTCGCGCACGATCTCGTCCAGCGCGCCAAAGGGTTCGTCCATCAGCAGAATATCCGCGTCAAAGGCCAGCGCACGCGCAATCGACGCCCGTTGCTGCATTCCGCCCGACAGTTGCCAGGGGAATTTCTTCTCGAACCCGGCCAGTTCCACTAGTTCCAGAACCCGCGCCACACGGTCGCGCTGGTCGGCCTTGGAATAGCCCATGATCTCCAGCGGCAGGCTGATGTTGCCCCCGATGGTGCGCCACGGATACAGCCCCGCCGCCTGAAACACATAGCCATAGGCCCGCGCCGCCCGCGCCTCGGCGGCGCTGACACCGTTCACGGTAATACTGCCGCCCGTGGGCTGCTCAAGATCGGCCATGCACCGCAGGAACGTCGTCTTGCCACAGCCCGAGGGGCCGATAAAGCTGACGAAATCGCCCTTGTTGATGTCCAGCGACACGCCTTTCAGCGCGTGCACGGGGCCGTCGTTGGTCTGAAACGTCAGGTCGAGATCCTTGGCCGAGATAACGGCCCCGCCATTTGCAGCAGGATTGCCCGCGTCTTTCAGGTTATTCACTTCCACAAATCAGATCCCCGCCGGAATGTTCATCGGATCACGCTTGATCATCTTTGGGCTGGTCAGCTCTTTCCACTTCGACAGCGCCACGTTGGGCGCGGCAAAGGCAGGGCGCGGCACGAACTTGCCCCGTCCGGGCTGCGGCTGGCTGTTCTGCCCCCATGCCCAGATCACCTCGCCCCGGCTCAGGGTATAGCGGCTTTGCGCCGTCACCTCGAAGCCTTCGAATACGTTGTAATCCAGAATGGAATGATGGTTGGCGGGGCTGATCGTCTTGGTGATCTTCGGGTCCCACACCACAATATCGGCATCCGCACCCTCAACAATCGCGCCCTTCTTGGGATAGATGTTCAAGATCTTCGCCACATTGGTCGAGGTCGCGGCGACAAATTCGTTCGGCGTCAGGCGGCCTGTTTCAACCCCTTCGGTCCACAGCACCGCCAACCGCTCCTCCAGCCCGTTCGATCCGTTGGGGATAATGCGGAAATCATTGCGCCCCGCCCGCTTCTGCTCGGTCGAGAATGCTGCATGGTCGGTGGCCACCACCTGCAACGATCCCGCCTGCAAACCGGCCCACAGGCTGTCCTGATGCTGCTTGTTGCGGAACGGCGGCGACATCACGCGGCGCGCGGCGTGATCCCAGTCCTTGTTGAAATATTCGCCCTCGTCCAGCGTCAGGAACTGGATCAACGGCTCGCCATAGACCCGCATTCCCTTTTGCCGCGCACGGCGGATCGCCTCGTGGGTCTGCTCGCAAGACACGTGCACGATATACAGCGGCACACCTGCCGTATCGGCAATGGTGATCGCCCGGTTCGCGGCCTCGCCCTCCAGTTCGGGCGGGCGGGAATAGGCGTGGCCCTCAGGCCCTGTAATCCCCTGATCGAAATACTTCTGCTGCAACTCCGCCACCAGATCGCCGTTCTCGGCATGGACCATCGGCAGCGCACCCAGCTCGGCACAGCGTTTGAACGACGCGAACATCTCGTCATCCTCGATCATCAACGCGCCCTTGTAGGCCATGAAATGCTTGAACGAATTCACCCCCATCTCCACGGCGTCTTTCATCTCGTTGAATACGTTCTCGTTCCAGCCGGTGATCGCCATGTGATAGCCGACATCCGAACAGATCTGCGGCGCAGACTTGCGGTGCCATTCGTTGATCGCGTTCTTGATGCTGCCATCCTCGCCGGGCAGGCAGAAATCCACGATCATCGTGGTCCCGCCCACGGCAGCAGCCCATGTGCCGGTCTCGAATGTCTCGGCGGCGGTGGTGCCCATAAACGGCATTTCCAGATGCGTGTGCGGGTCGATCCCGCCGGGGATCACATAGGCCCCTTCCGCATCAATGTATTCGTCGCCCACCAGATCCTCGCCAATGCGCACGATCTTCTCGCCTTCGATCAGCACATCCGCTTTCCACGTCCGGTCCGCCGTGCAGACCATGCCGCCCTTGATCACCTTGCTCATCTCGTCTCTCCTGTCGTCTCGTTTGTACGGCCTGTTTCTTTTGGCCCTAAATATCCCGGGGTCCGGGGCAGCGCCCCGCGTCACACGCTGGCAAAGCACCCCATCGCCGGCCCGTGCACGCCAATGTCCAGCGGCCCGAAATCGCTCTCCACACACAGCGCGAAATACCCCGCACGCGGCATATAGATCACGCGGTAATCGCCATCGGTCCGCGTCACGGTCCAGCAGGTCTGCGTCAGCCCGCCGGAAAAGTTCACCGTGGTCGCAAAGGGCCGGACCAATGCCGCGCGAAAGGCCGCCAGATAGGCGCGGTCCTTGGGCGTGTCCACCGGCGCGTCCTCCACCTCGGCCTGAACCAGCAGCCCGATCCGGTCCGCAATGCTCAGGTCAGGGTCGATCATGGCAGAGCATCCCTCACCCGACAATCTGCGCCGTCTCGACCACCGCGTGCAACAGCACATCCGCCCCCGCGGCGGCCCATTCCTTGGTGATTTCCTCGGCCTCGTTGTGGCTCAGCCCGTCGACGCAAGGACACATCACCATCGCCGTGGGCGCCACACGGTTGACCCAGCAGGCATCGTGCCCCGCACCGGAAATCAGATCCATATGCGAATAACCCAGCCGCTCGGCCGCAGTGCGCACCGCCGTGACACAGCCCTCGTCAAAGGCGACAGGATCAAACCCGCCCACCTTCTCGAATTCAACCTCCAGCCCCATGTCATCGCAAATCTTCTGCGCTTCGACCTTCAGCTGCGCCTCCATGTCCTCGATCACCGACAGGTCGGGCGAGCGGAAATCGACCGTGAACACCACCCGCCCGGGAATCACGTTGCGCGAGTTCGGGTAGACATCAATATGCCCCGCAGCGCCAACCGCATGCGGCGCATGGCTCCATGCAATCTCGTCCACCTTTTCCAGAATCCGCGCCATCCCCAGCCCCGCATTCTTGCGCATCGGCATCGGCGTCGATCCGGTGTGTGCATCCTTGCCCGTCACCGTGATTTGCGTCCACGACAGACCCTGCCCATGGGTAACAACGCCAATATCCTTGCCCTCGGCCTCCAGAATAGGCCCCTGTTCGATATGCAGCTCGAAAAACGCATGCATCTTGCGCGCGCCCACCTCTTCGTCGCCCCGCCAACCGATCCGCGCCAGCTCGTCGCCAAAGGTTTTGCCCTCGGCGTCGGTCTTGGCATAGGCCCAATCCTGCGTGTGAATGCCCGCAAAAACCCCCGACGACAGCATCGCGGGGGCAAAGCGTGTGCCCTCTTCGTTGGTAAAGTTGGTGACCACGATCGGATGTTTGGTCTTCACGTCCAGATCGTTCAGCGTGCGCAGGATTTCCAAGCCCCCCAGCACGCCCAGAACACCGTCGTATTTCCCGCCCGTGGGCTGCGTGTCCAGATGCGAGCCGACATAGACTGGCAGCGCATCAGGGTCCGTGCCCGCGCGCTGCGCGAACATGTTGCCCATCTGGTCCAGCCCCATGGTGCAGCCCGCGGCCTCGCACCACGACTGGAACAGCGCGCGCCCTTCGGCATCCGCATCGGTCAGCGTCTGGCGGTTGTTGCCTCCCGCCACGCCGGGGCCGATCCTGGCCATGTCCATCAGGCTGTCCCACAGCCGTTGTCCGTCAATCCGCAGGTTTTCCCCAGGTGCTGCCATGTCTCTCCCCTTCGCGCTCTGCGGCGCCTGTTTTTGACCATTTGGTAAATACACGATTGCGCTCTGCACCTTTTGAGTCAAGAACTGTCTGGGAGGCATTGCGCAAGCTTTGCGCAAATGCCCGAATTTGCAGCAACCAAAAGGCGTGTCCATTGGCCGACCAGACCCAGAAAAAACCCAGCCGCATCCAGCAGCGCAACCGGCGCAAAATTCTGGATGCCGCGCTTGATGTTTTCTCGGCCCACGGCTTTCGCGGTGCCACGCTGGACCAGATCGCGGAACAGGCGGGGCTGAGCAAGCCGAACATCCTCTATTACTTTGACGGAAAAGAAGAAATTCACGTTACACTCCTCAGCCAGCTGATGGAGACCTGGCTGGACCCGCTGATCGAACTGGACCCCAACGGCGACCCGCTGACCGAGATTCTGGCCTATGTTCATCGCAAGCTGGAAATGTCGCGCGACCTGCCCCGAGAAAGCCGCCTGTTTGCCAATGAAATCCTGCAAGGTGCGCCGCGCATGGACCCGCATTTGCGTGCCGATCTCAAGCCGCTGTTCGATGCCCGCTGCGCGGTGATTCAGGCGTGGATGGACGCGGGCAAACTGGCGCAGGTCGATCCGCGCCACCTGATTTTCTCGATCTGGGCCACCACACAGCACTATGCCGACTTTCAGGCGCAGATCGCGGTGCTGCTTGAGGGACAAGAGCCGACCGACGCGGCCTCGCAATTCTTGCAGACCATGTTTCGGAACCTGCTGACACCGGGGCAGAACAGCACCCCGGCGTAAGTGTTGACGAAGCCGCCGTTCGAAACAGAACGCAAAGCCGCGCATCGACGGGACGAGGTACGGCGATCCGACCTTAGTGTCTGGCACTTTATGGCAGCCAAGCACATCCGACCGAACTGTCTCGCGCAACAGAAACCAAATCGCCGTGCCGTGGGGCGGCCCGTCATGTCGAAGACATGCCTAAGGCATGATGCGCGGCGGCCTTCGGCCTTGTCCCGCGCGAGGACAGGCGGAAAGGCCTCATTCCCGCCATTCACGGCCATCTCCGCACAGGTCCGGCTGTCCCTTTCAGGACAGCTTTGACGCAAAGGTCAATTTCGCCTGACCTATGACAGCAAGAGTATCGCTTACTCCGCCGCCGTCGCCGACGGGTTGTTGGGGTGCGTCGTCCAGTTGGCATAGGCCGGATCCACCACCTTGCCCGTGCGCGGATCGGTTGTGCCTGCTTCCATCGGCACCATGCTGATGCAATCCTCGACCGGGCAGACATTGACGCACAGGTTGCAGGCCACGCATTCCTCGTCGATCACGGTGAATGTGCGATCCTCGGACATGGCAATCGCCTGATGCGAGGTGTCCTCGCAGGCGGCAAAGCAACGGCCACAGGAAATACAGGCATCCTGATCAATCCTGGCCTTGGCGACATAGTTCAGGTTCAACTGGTTCCAGTCGGTCACATTCGGCACCGCCTTGCGCACCAGCTGGTCAACCGATGTCATTTCCTTGCTGTCCATATATTCGGACAGGCCCGAAATCATTTCCTGCACAATCTTGAACCCATAGGTCATCACGGCCGTGCAGACCTGCACGTTGCCGGCACCCAGCGCCAGGAACTCGGCCGCATCACGCCATGTGGTCACGCCACCAATGCCGCTGATCGGCAGATCGGCTGTGGCGGGGTTGCGGGCGATCTCGGCCACCATGTTCAACGCGATGGGTTTCACCGCAGGGCCGCAATAACCGCCGTGCGTGCCCTTGCCGTCGATCATCGGCTCGGGTGCAAAATTGTCCAGATCCACGGATGTGATCGAATTGATCGTGTTGATCAGCGACACCGCATCGGCCCCGCCGCGCTTGGCCGCTTCGGCCGGGTACAGCACGTTGGTGATGTTCGGCGTCAGCTTCACGATCACCGGCATCCGCGTGTACATCTTGCACCAACGGGTGACCATTTCGATGTATTCCGGCACCTGCCCCACGGCGCTGCCCATGCCGCGTTCGGCCATGCCATGCGGGCAGCCAAAGTTCAGCTCGATCCCGTCCGCGCCGGTTTCCTCGACATGGGGCAGGATCGCCTTCCACGCCTCTTCCTCACAAGGCACCATGATCGACGCGATCAGCGCCCGGTCGGGATAGTCGCGCTTGACCGCTTTCATCTCGCGCAGGTTCACCTCAAGCGGGCGGTCGGTGATCAGCTCGATGTTGTTCAGCCCCAGCAGGCGGCGGTCCGCGCCCCAGATCGCGCCATAGCGCGGGCCGTTGACGTTGACGACGGGCGGGCCTTCCATGCCCAATGTCTTCCACACCACACCACCCCAACCCGCGTCAAAGGCGCGGCGGACGTTGTATTCCTTGTCCGTCGGCGGCGCCGAGGCCAGCCAGAAGGGGTTGGGGGATTTGATGCCTACGAATTCGCTAGTCAGATCAGCCATGTTTCAGGGCCTCCCGTTGTTGGATATGCGGGCACGGTTCGACCGGGCACCATGGGCTTTCGATTAACCCTTTGTTAATAAAGAAGGTTTCGCCACGAAACCTCATGCGGTCAGCGCCGCGTGAATGTCCATCGCCGCGTCGCGGCCTTCGGCAACAGCCGTCACCGTCAGATCGTCCCCGCCCGAGGCACAGTCGCCCCCGGCCCAGACACCCTTGACGCTGGTGCGCCCCGCACCGGTCACGGCGATCTTGCGCCCCTCCAGATCGGGCAGCCCGTCGCCCTGCAGGGTCTGGCCGATAGCCTTGAAGACCTGGTCCGCAGGCAGGCGCAGCATTTCCCCGGTGCCTTTCATCGCGCCATCGACATATTCAAATTCGATCTCGCGGACCGCACCGTTGCCATGCACGGCCACAGGCACCGCATGGGTGACGATACGCACACCCTTGCTGGCGGCCAGATCCTGTTCGAACGGGCTGGCGTTCATCCGGTCACGGCCACGGCGATAGACCAGCGTCACGTTCAGCGCACCCAACAGCTTGGCCTGCACGGCGGCGTCAATCGCGGTCATACCGCCCCCGATCACCACCACGTCGCGCCCGATGGGCAAAGCAGACAGGTCGCTGGACTGGCGCAGCTCGGAAATGAAATCGACCGCATCCGTGACGCCGTCCTTGTCCGCGCCCTGTGCGTCCAATGCGTTCACACCGCCCAGACCGATGGCCAGAAACACCGCGTCAAACTCCGCCTTCAATGCATCCAGCGTCAGACCATCCCCCAGCGCCTTGCCCGTCTCGATGCGGATGCCGCCGATTTTCAGCAGCCAATCCACCTCGTCCTGCGCAAAGCCGTTCGGGGTCTTGTAGGCCGCAATGCCGAATTCGTTCAGCCCGCCCGCCTTGGGCCGCGCGTCATAGACCACAACGTCATGCCCCAGCATCGCCAGCCGGTGCGCACAGGACAGACCCGCGGGGCCAGCACCGACAACCGCGACGGTCTTGCCCGTCGCGTCGGCACGGGTGAAGGGGTGGATGCCCTGCTGTTGCAGATGATCGGTCGCATAGCGTTGCAACTGGCCGATCAGCACCGGCTTGCCTTCGGCCACCTCGCGCACGCAGGACTGTTCGCACAGCTGTTCGGTCGGGCAGACGCGGGCGCACATGCCGCCCATGATGTTCTGCCCCAGGATCGTCTTGGCCGCGGCGTCGGGTGTGCCCGTGGCGATCTGGCGGATGAAAAGCGGGATGTCGATGTCCGTGGGACAGGCGGTGATGCACGGCGCGTCGTGGCAGAAATAGCAGCGATCCGCCGCGACCAGCGCCTCGTGGTGGTCCAACGGCGGGTGCAGGTCTGAAAACTGCGCCGCATAAGCACCCTGTTCCAGCCGTCCGGCCTTGATCCCCGGTGTAAACACATCATCAACCATCTTCACGCTCCCAAGACATTTTGCTGTCATCTTCGCAAAAATGCTCTCATGGAATAATTTTTTTATCAACTGGTAAAAAAATTATCTTGCCAAAGCTCCGGTTTTTACAGGCCAGGCGCCCAAAAACAGGGCAGCGAAACCTATCGGCACAGTCTTGCCCAAAGCCGGTCAGAGTCGAATATTACTTGATTTCGAGCCCAAGAGTGCTCATATGCAACCTGCGACGTTACACCTATCGACCACACTGCTCCTTTTTCGGGCTCAGTCTCTCGATCTGTCTAGACTTTGCCGACCTGCCGCATTCCGTGGGCAGTTTTTTAAAGGAGAATAACGATGGCTACTGGCACCGTTAAATGGTTCAATACAACAAAAGGCTACGGCTTTATCGCACCCGATGGCGGCAGCAAAGATGTGTTCGTGCACATTTCGGCTGTTGAGCGTTCGGGCCTGACCGGTCTGGCCGACAACCAGAAAGTCACTTTCGACATCGAAAATGGCCGCGACAACCGCGAAAGCGCGATCAACATCGCACTGGCATAAGCCTTTTTGTTGATATGATAGATGAAACGGGCGCTTCGGCGTCCGTTTTTGTTTGTGCGATCGGCGATTCGCAGCGCCCCGACGGGCGAACGTGGCGCATCTTTGACATGGCTGGTTTCCTGACTCTGGCCACGGGGCGACGCCACACAATACTGGCCGAAACGTCACGCATTTCTGTCCCAAACCGGTCCTTGGGCAGGGTCTGGGGCAAGGGCAGACGAGCGGACTTTTCTGCCTCTGAAGAACCTCGACTGACTAAGCCAACGGTGTTTTGAGATCATAGAAATCAAACATCTCAGCCGCACGGTTTAAGGCTTCGGTACTTTCCGAATAGAACAGCAAGTTACCTTCCCAAAATTCGACGTAATCGGTTGACCCACACGAAAGCAATTTCGCATCCCATTGTCCAACGCTGAGCAAGATGCAAAGTGTAACCAACGCTTCGGCCTCTACATTTTGCTGAGGTGTTCCAGCCAATTGATCCTCTAAGTCGTCGGAAAGCGGGCCAAAAAGTATGGCTGGGTTCTCAACCAGATGATCAGAAGCCAGATTGTCACCTATAATATTGAGAAAGTGATTTTTCTGGGATGGAAACCCATCCGCAAAATGATCGATCCAAAGCAGCCGATGTGTATTTTTCGGAAGCCACTCCACCATCGACAAAAAGACATAGGTGAGCTGAAACGGATGTGCATCAAGAAAGCGTCCTATCCGCCTTGACTCGTCTTCGCTGTCACCAATTCTGTACAAAAGACGCCGATACCATGCGTTCTCCAAGGAAACCGCGTACTTGTCTTCACCCAAGTACTTTAACGCATCAGTGATACTTAACGACTTCACTTCTATCAGCCCAGCCAAATCCAGGGAGATGTGACGATAAGTTGGACAAGAAATCTAGTCAATTTAGCCTCCAAGCCGACCTTCGCCGCATGGTGCATCGAAGTCCGGTGCGCGGGACAAAGTTAACTTTCGCTGCAGCTGCCCAAAGGACAGCTAATAGTATGAACCAGCTAGCCAAAGACATTCGTTCTTGGGGCGACCCAAACTAGCGACGTTAGCCAGTCTTACAAATTGCTTGGTAATTTCGCTCTGCGTTCGTACCGTGGTCTTCATTACAAATGGCGACTAGTGGAGAATAAGATGGCTCTCAGCTCTGACCAAGAAACTGCATTTTCATTGGCTTTGAGAGCAGCACTGGCTTATCGACGCGACGATCATACTCGACCGGTTTGCCCTTCAGAACCGGCACCTGCCGCCCTGGAACGGTTTCGCGAATGCATGCCCGAACAAGGAATGGCTGCTGATGCGGTCATCGGAGAGCTGATCAACCGAATAGAGCCGGGATTGATGGGCACAACCAACCCTAGATTTCTTGGCTGGGTCATTGGTGCTTCGCATCCTGCAGCCGTCGCAGCAGACTGGTTAACGTCGGCCTGGGGGCAGGTTGCCAGCTTTGCCGACATTGCGCCGGGTGCGTCGGCCGCTGAATAAGTTGCGGCAGAATGGTTGCTCGACCTGCTTGGCTTGCCCGCAGACGCGGGTCTTGGTTTTGCGACAGGCGCGACCATGGCGAACTTTACGGCACTTGCCGCCGCCCGGACCGCACTTCTGGACAGGGCTGGTTGGGATGTCGAAGCGGATGGGTTGTTTGGCGCTCCTCAGGTCAACGTGGTTCTAGGGGGGGAAGCGCATTCGTCGGTCTATCTGACACTTCGAATGCTGGGCTTCGGCTCAAAGCGCGTCCACATTGCAGAGGCCGACACACAAGGCCGAATGCGGCCTGACCGACTTGCCGAAGTATTGGAAAGCCTTGATGGCCCGACCGTAGTGTGCCTGCAGGCGGGCAACGTGAACAGCGGCGCCTTCGATCCGTTCGAGGACCTCATTCCTATCGCTCATAAACACGCGGCATGGGTGCATGTAGATGGAGCATTCGGACTCTGGGCCGCGGCAGCGCCGGGGACCCAACATCTAACAAGAGGGATGGCCGGTGCGGATAGTTGGGCCGCAGATGCCCACAAATGGCTTCAGATACCCTATGATTGTGGAGTTGTCGTGGTTCGTGACCGGGGGGCACAACAGCGTGCAATGGGATCGACTGCCAGCTATTTGCCCCAAGAGGAACGGCGCAACCCTGCGGACTACGCTCCCGAGCTTTCGCGGCGAGCGCGGGGAATTGCCGTCTGGGCTATGCTAAAGACCTTGGGACGATCCGGTGTTGCTGAGATGATCGACCGTCACTGTTCAATTGCAAGACATATTGCGGAGCGTCTCGCGCAAGAGTCGGGACTGACGGTGCTCAATGATGTGGCTCTGAATCAAGTTGTCCTGACGTGTGGAGATGACGGCGACCCAGACGCTGGTCGCAAGACGGAGGCAACGCTTGCTGCCATTCAGGCTGAGGGAATATGTTATCCAAGTGCTGGACATTGGCGTGGACGCACGGCCATGCGGATCTCGGTATGCTCTGGCCCCATGACGTTGGAAGACGGTGCGCGCTCAGCGGAGGCAATCATTTCGGCGTGGCGACGCATCCGTGCTTAGGTTTTGGTTACGATTTTGACCACACCTTGTAGAGCGGCCATTCGTGCCATGCGCAGCATCGCTGAGTCTGGGCTCCAAGCCGACATTCGTCGCATAGTGCATCGAAGTCCGGTGAGCGCGACATAGCTGATGTTCGCTAAGCCGCGCATCGACGGGCCGTGGTGCGGCGATCCGACCGTCGTGCATGCCACTTTATGGCAGCCAAGCACAGCCCAGCTGTCCGTCACGCGCAACAGCAACCAAATCGCCGCGCAGGTGACAAACGGCAAGGGCTCGAACCGCCCCTTCGCGACACCCGGCGCGAACGCCCGCTTCCGTAATGGGGCGGGCCTCTGTCAAGGGTTTCGGGCAAGTCAAAAATCCCGGCGAGGATCTCATTCCTCACCAAGTTTAAGACACAAATTCAAAAGCTTACTTTTCCTTTTTCACTGCAACCGCACATCAGGACTGAGGGACACCCCCTACCCGGGCTTCGTTCTTCCGTCCGTAGTCAGCCTCATAGCTGCCACTCTATGCCTGGTCCAAATCTGGTCCTGGGTGCCCATCTTTCCCGCGTATTCAGCATTTGCTGATAACTTGCGGGCCTTCGGCATCTCCAGGAACCTCGTCCCGGCAAGGGACCTCGACGTACCTGTCATGAGGCGCAGCTCAACCCTCCGCTCTGAATTGTCCTTGAAGCTTCCCGCTCATGCAGTCGCGCCGGAGTTCTGCGTGTAGCGGAACGGCGTGCCGTCTATCCACATGCGGTGCAAGACGACGCCAATGCGTCGAGCAAGTGCAATCATGGCCCTCTTCGCCCCACGCCTGTGCGCTACTTTAAGTGCCCAAGATTGCAGCCAGTTCGGGGCACCACGGTGCATCAGGATCATCGCTGCCTGATACAACGCGGTTCGAAGCCCGCGATCACCGGCTCGCGTGATTTGTCCAACGATGTCCATCTCTCCGGATTGCGTGCGCCTTGGCGTAAGCCCCGCCCACGGTCCGACATCCTTCGACCGCGCAAAGCGGGTCGGATCATCAATCGCAGATTTGACTGTCAGGGCGACGATCGGACCGACACCTGGCATCGTCATCATCAAACGGCAAACATCGTCGTGTTTTGCCAGACCCGCGATTTTGGCATCCAAGTCAGCCAACTCGGCGCGCAACTGGGAACGCGCGCGCAGAAGAGCCTCAGTCGACGCGGACAGGATCTCATTCTGCTCAACCAGTTCCCTCACCCGGGCCTCGTACCTAATCCTGGTGACATGCCCCAGCTTCATGCCAAAGTTTCGCAGAACACCCCGCATCGAAAGCTCAAGGTTGATGATGGCCTGCTGAACTGACTTGCGCGCCGTCAGCAACGCGCGGATTTCCTGGGAGGACACAGATTTGCGGTGCACGGGCCTGTACCATCCCATTTGAAGCAAGCGCGCAATGCCCTGGGCATCGCGCCTGTCGGTCTTGATCGGCATGGCTTTCAAGGCTGCCTTCACCAATCGTGTTTCCATCATGACCACGTCAAAGCCAGCTTCTTCCATTCCCTTGCTCAGCCATTGGGACAAAGGTCCGGCTTCGAGCCCGATCGCATCGATCGAATATGACAATGACGCTATTGCACGTACTAATGCCTCAGGCTCGCTCTCCGCCTGTAATTCTTCAACGATCCTCCCCTGTGGCCCCAGCACACAAATCGCAGTGCTTGCCAGAGATACATCCAATCCGATAAATACATTCATGTCGTTGCCCTTCTATTCTTAGGAATTGAGGCGCATGGAAACATACGACCTCGTAGACGCGCTGCAGGCGCATCAAGGGCAACGGCACTTCAGATCATGCTGACAAACAAGCGAAACGTGCTCGATTCGCCGAAAGCCCCATTACGGCATCTTTCCCACCAAGGGTCATTTACCAACCCAAAGACCAAAGCCATCTGACGCCGAAAATCACGCCGCGCCATCCTCCCCGTCCGGCTTCACATTGAACACGGCCAGATACAGCGCAGGCACAAACAGCAGCGTCACAATCGTGCCGACAATGATCCCGCCCATCATCGCAAAGGCCATCGGCCCCCAGAAAATCTGGCGCGAGATCGGGATCAGCGCAAGGCTCGCCGCCGCCGCCGTCAGCAGGATCGGACGCGCCCGGCTGTCGCTGGCCTCGAACACCGCAGCCCACGCCGTGCGGCCCTTTTCGCGCAGCACTTCGATCTCGTGGACCAGAATGATCGAGTTGCGGATCAGGATGCCGACCAACGCCAGAACGCCCAGGATCGCCACAAACCCCAGAGGCGCCCCCGACAGCAACAGTGCCGCCACCACACCGATCAGCCCCAGCGGCGCGGCGCACAGCACGACAAAGCCGAGGCGGAAGCTTTGCATCTGGATCATGATCAGAACCAGCATCAGCAACATCATCAACGGCATGACCGACGCGATCGGCCCCTGGCTTTCGGCGCTGGATTCAACCGACCCGCCCACAACCACCTTGTAACCCAGCGGCAGATCGGCACGAAAGGCCGCGACCTTGTCGGCCAGATCGTTGACCGCGGTTGCCGGTTGATCGTCGGTGGCAATTGCCGCCATCACCGTCACGGTGGGCATACGGCCACGCTGGTACAAGACCGGCTGTTCGGTGTCGTATTCAAAGGTGGCAACCGATTGCAGCGGGATCGTGACACCGTCCGAGAGGTTCAGCTGCAATTCCTCCAACGCCTCGACCGACTGGCGCGCCGTGTCATCACCACGCGCCACGATGTCGATCAGATAGGCCGCATCCCGCAATTGCGTGACCCGCGCGCCGACATAGACCGCGTTCAGGGCATTGGCGATGTCCGAGGAGGACAGGCCAAGCTGGCGCGCCTTGTCCTGCAACAGGTTCACCCGCACCACCCGCGACGGTTCGTTCCAGTCCATCACGGTGCTTTTGGTGCGCGGGTCCGAGGCGACCAAAGCCGCCAGCCCGCGTGCCAGATCACGCACGCGGTCGCTCTCGGGGCCGCTGATCCGGTATTGCACAGGGCGGCCAACGGGCGGGCCGACTTCCAGCAGTTTCACAAAGATATCGGTGCCGGGAAAGGCGTCGGCGGCATAGGTTTCGATATCGTCGCGCAACGCATTGCGCGCTGCAACCGATGGCGTCTGTATCACGATCTGCGCGGTGTTCGGGCTGGGCGTCAGCACGTCATAGGCCAGAATAAAGCGCGGGGCGCTGCGTCCGACATAGGACGAATGGAACAATATGTTCTCGTTGCCTTGCAGGTGGTTTTCCATCTTTTCGACCTGCGCCTGTGTCTCGGAAATCGACGCGTTCTGTGGCAGGGTCATGTCAACGATCAGCTCGGGGCGGTCCGAGCTGGGGAAGAACTGGTTTTCAACCGAACCCAGCCCCCAGACCGAAATACCAAAGACAACGACAGTGGTCGCAATTGTCACCCAGCGAAACCGCATGGCCCCCCGCAGGATGCGGTGGAAAGCCCCGCGCACGCGCCCCGGTTCACCTGTGTGATGCTTCCACTTTGCGGGCAGGAAAGTGACCCCCAACAAGGGCGCAAACAGAACCGCGACGATCCAGCTGACCAGCAACGACACCGCAATGACGACGAACAGGGAAAAGGTGAATTCCCCCGCCGAAGACGAATTCAACCCGATCGGGATAAAGCCCACCACCGTCACCAGCGTGCCCGACAGCATCGGAAAGGCAATCGAGGTCCACGCGTAAGAGGCGGATTTGGTCAGGCTTTCGCCCCGCTCCAGCCGCGAGATCATGGTTTCGATGGCAATCATCGCATCATCCACCAACAGCCCCAGCGCGATAATCAGCGCCCCCAGCGAAATCCGTTGCAGGGTGAAATCCAGATAGTTCAGGATCACAAAGGTGATCGCCAGCACCAGCGGGATCGTCAGCGCCACCACAAAGCCTGCGCGCATCCCCAGGCTGACAAAGCTGACAGCCAGAACAATCAGCACGGCCTCGACCAGCGCCTGAATGAAATGGCCCACGGCCTCCTCCACCACATGCGGCTGGTCCGCGACCTGCTGGATCTGGATGCCCACGGGCAGATCAGCCTGTGCCTGAGCAATGACCTTGTCCAGCTCCGTGCCAAAATCGACGATATTGGCCCCCGAGCGCATCCCAACGGCAAGGCCAATGGCCTCCTGGCCGTTGTAATGGAACAGTTCCGACGGCGGGTCCTCGTAACCACGGTGAATGTCGGCCACGTCGGTCAGCCGGAAAAACCGCCCGTCGACCCGCAGGTTGATGTCCTGAAGGCTTGCAGCATCGGTAAACTGCCCGCCGATCCGCACCAGAACCCGTTCGGGGCCTGCGTCGATCACACCGCTGGGCACAATCGCGTTCTGGGCGGCCAGTGTCGCCTGTACCGCCTGCTGGTTCAGCCCCAGGGCCGCCAGCCGTTCGGTGGAATATTCCATATAGACCACTTCATCGCGGGTGCCGAAAATCTCGATCTTGCCGGAATCGTCCAGCTGTTGAATCGCGCGGCGGGTCTGTTCGACATAGTCACGCACCTCGCGCGGGCTGAACCCGTCCGAGGTAAAGGCGTAGAGGTTGCCAAAGACATCGCCAAAGTCGTCATTGAACTGAAACCCGGAAAACCCGTCCGGGAAATCGCCGCGAATGTCGTTCATCATGTTGCGGACTTTTTGCCAGGTCTGGCGCAGCTTGTCGCCGCGCACGGTGTCCAGCAGATTGACATAGACAACGGTCTGGCCGGGGCGCGTGACCGAGCGGGTGAAATCCAGTTCAGGCAGGTCTTCCAGCTTTTTCTCGATCCGGTCGGTGACCTGCATGCGCATTTCTTCAACATCCGCGCCGGGCAACGCTGAGGAGATCACCATGGTCTTGATCGCAAAGTTGGGGTCTTCCTCGCGCCCGATGGTGCTATAGGCCAGCGCCCCTGCAACGATCGACACGATCATCAGGAACCACACGAAAGACCGGTGTTGCAGCGCCCAGTCGGACAGGTTGAAACGGTTCATTGGGACACGCCTGGGCCGACAGTCTGGCCCTCCTCTAGAGAATGGATACCTTTGGTGACAACTTCGTCACCGGCTGAGATGCCGCTGGTGATGCGCACGCGCGGGCCAAAGCGCCTGCCCAGACCGACCGGCGTGCGATGGACAGTGCCTGTCGCGCCATCCGCGCTGCGGCTGACCATCCAGACGGCGGGGCTGCCTTCGGGGTCAAGAACGGCGCTGTGGTCCAGTGTGATGTCCAGCGCGGCCGTGGTGGCCGGAGAGACGCGCACCAGCGCGCCCAGACGAAAGCCGTCTGGCGGGTCTTGCAGGGTCAGGTGAACGCGCCGCGTGCGGGTCGATGTGGCGGCCACCGGATCAATGCGCCGCAGCGCGGCCTGTGCGGTCACGTCGGTGTTGGCGGCCAGCGTCACATCGAACAGCAGGCCCACATTCAACGCGGCCGCGTCGCGCTCGGTCACGTCCAGCGTGATTTCGCGCATATCCGTGCTTGCCAGCACCACGACGCGCTGGCCCGCGCTGACCGAAGCCCCTGCTTCCACATCGGTTTCAATAATCACCCCGTCCTGCGGCGCGGTCAGCGTGGCAAAGCTGCGCATGTCGCGCGCCTGGGCAAGGGCGGCGCGGGACTGTTCAACCGTGGCAATGGCCCCGGTCAGGGCGCGTTCCGCGTCTTCCAGACGGGTGGCGCTGTCCGTGCCACGGCTCAGCAGTTCGCGCGCGCGGTTTTCAGCGTCGCGCGCGGCGCGCAACTGCGCCATGGCCACCTGAACACCCGCTTCGGCGGCGCGCACGTCTGCGTCCAGATCTTCGGGATCAAGGCGGGCCAGAACGGCCCCTTTCTGCACCAGGTCGCCGGTTTCCACGGGGCGTTCGGCAAGGGTGCCCGCCAGCAAAAAGCCCAGATCGGTTTCGGTGCGCGCGCCGACAATCCCGACAAAGCGGCTGCGATAGCTTGCGTGCGCGTCCACGATTTCGGAAACCACGGGGCGCGGAGTGTCCGGCGCGGGCGTTGCGTCGTCGCTGGCAAGGGCCGGTGTAACGAGCGCGGCCAGCAAGGTCAGGACAAGTGTCAGTTCAGGGAGCGATTTCATTGGCTGTCTCCTGCGGCACGTACAATGCGGCCGGGGTAAAGCAGTTGCGCCCCGCGTGTGACGACCTCTTCGTTTTCGTCCAATCCGCCCGACAGTATGATCCAGCCGGTCTGATAGCGTTCGACGGTGATGGGACGCAGCGACACCGCCATCGTGTCAGGGTTCACAACCCAGACCGCAGGCCCCGCGGCCGTGGCCGACATCGCGGTATAGGGCACGGCGATGCGGGGTTGATCCGTGACAGTTACCGTGCCGCGAATGGCGTCGCCGTAAGTGATATTGGGGGCGGTGTCCTCTATCGTGATCTTGACCGCAACTGTGCCCGCCCCGGCGTCCACCAGCGGAGAGACCTCGCGCACGGTGCCGCTGAAATGGACGTTGGGCCGGTCGATCAGGGCAAGGTCGATCTCGTCGACAAGTCGCGGCGTGGACATCAACACTTCGGGCATATCAAAGATCGCGTCGATCTGGCTGCCCAGAGCCAGCTCCAGAACCGGCTGTGCGGCGCCGACAACCTGACCGGGTTCGGCCAGCCGCTCGATCACGGTTGCGTCCGTCGGGGCGGCAAGGGTGGTGTCATCCAGCGCCCGTTGCGCGCGTTCCAGATCGGCATTGGCCTGCGTCAGCGCACCTTCGGTGATGCGCAAAGCGTCTTCGGCGCTGTCGCGGCTGATCCGTGTGGTGGCACCGCGTTCCAGCAGCGCATCCTGACGGTCAAGATCTTCGATGGCCTGTGTGTGGTTGGCCTGGGCGGTGGACAGCCCCGCCTGCGCGGCGCGCAGCGCCTGCACCTGCTGCACGCTGTCCATCTGCGCCAGAACGGCCCCCTGTTTCACCTTGTCGCCTTCCTCGGCCTGTAGCTTGGCAATGCGGCCCCCCGACGGGAACGACGCGCGCAGCGTGTCGCGGGCGACCACCTCGCCGGTCAGCGAATAGGTCAGCGTTTGCGCGCTGCGTGTGGTGGTGACAATCTCGACCGCCAGCGGCTCTTCCGCGACTGCGCCTGTGGCGGCCAGCGTCAGAGCTGCCCAGAAAGACAAGGTTTGCAGGGCTTGGCGGCCCCCAAAGACCCGCAGTGTCATGGTTTCATCCCTTCAGAGCAGGTGTCAGAGGTCATATTGTTCATCACTTTTTGCATCATCATGACAAAGGTCTCGATTTCCTGATTGTTCAGTCCGGTCACTTCGCGGAATTCCTGGGCAGCAAATTCACCCAGATGTATCTGCAAGTCGCGCCCGGCGTCGGTCACGTCCAGCAGCCACGCCCGGCGATCCTGCGTGTCGCGCAGGCGGTACACCAGGCCGCCGTGTTCAAGCCGGTCGGCAATCGCCGTCAGCGTTGACGGCAGAATCTGCAACTCCTCGGCCAACGCCCCCATGCGTTTGGCTTCAGTCAGCTGCATGAGGATGTGGAATTCGCGGCGCGACAGGTCCAGTTCATGTTCAAGGCTTTGAACCCGCGTCTCAAAGACCGAGCTCAAGGCGTTGATGCTTTTCATCAGGAAAATCTCGTTCGACATCTCGGCGGTCTCCGGTGCGCGACAGCAGATTCGGGCTGCAAGCGTATAGCGGCTACAAATTTAGTTCGTCAAATGAAACATTTTGAAAGCGAAGTAAAACAGAAATTTCCCGGCGGCGTGAATTGATGCCGCCGGGAGGTCCGGTTTTGGGCAGATTGCCTGTTATCCGCGCAAGGCGTGATGCAGGATCACGGGAACGGCCAGATCTTCTTCGTCGCCCAGATGGCGGTCGAGAAAGGCGCGGATGGCGGCGGTTTGCGTCACCAGTTCCCCCGCTTCCTCGCGTGCGGTGGCCTCGTCCAGTTGCACCAGTTTGATGACACGGCTGCCGGTGCGGCTGAAATTGTCCAGCACGCGGTCCAGCGCCTCGTGGTCTTTCTCCAGAATCTCCAGACCCGTATCAAAGCGCGGATCGGCGGCAGAGAGTTCGGGGAAAAACTCACGGTCCTCAAAGTGGTGGTGCCCGTGCAGATTGCGCACCAAAGCCGTGCCATAGCGGCCCAGATGGTCGGCAAAGTCTTCGGGATCGCGGTTGCGGTCCAGAAAGCCCTTGGTCTGGTCGTGCAGATGGTCCGCCAGCACGCGAAACTTTTCGTGGGCGCGCATCCACTGGCGTGTGGATTTGGCAAAATGCGGATTGGCCGCCCAGGCGTCACGGGGATAGTCGTGCAGCAGCACGCCCATTTCAGCGGGCATATCAGTGGTGCGGATCGGGATGAGATCGGTCATGGCGGTCTCCTTTCCCGACATCAGATAGGCAGGGTATACGGTGATTTGACCTGCGCAAAAACGCACAGAACGCAGGGCTTTGACGCACTGCGGTTCTGCGGCGCTGCGTCTCGCAGGACACGGATACAGACTGTTGCAGGGAAAAAACGCTAAGGGCGTTTTCACCTTTGGCGGCTATGTATTAGATATCCAGCAAGCCGTGGGGGCGCAGATGACGGGACAGAACCATGTTCAAACACGCACTTGCAGCGCTGGTCGCGCTGCTGCCCCTTGGCGCACAGGCGCAAGAGTTCACGCGGTTGGGCTTTGGCTATCTGCTGACCAATGACTTTATCGGTGACGGGCAGGACCGCTGGCGCACCGGCTCTGTCGCCTCGTCCCGTGTCTGGGGCCGGGGTTGGGATGGCGCGCTGCCCACCGGCTTTGGACAGCTGATCGAATTGCGGCTGGGGGCCGAGATTATCGCCCCCGACAATCTGGAAACACCCGCGCCCTCTGACCGGCCCTATGCGGGCGCCGTGTCGGTTGGGGTGCACAGCCATTTTCAGGCGCAGGGGCTGGATATGTCGGTGGGCGGTGACCTGGTGGTGGTCGGACCATCAACCGGACTGGACAGCTTTCATGGTGCACTGCACGACGCTTTTGGCGGGCCCAAAGTGTCGGATGCCACCCGCAGCGCACAGATCGACAACGGGATTTATCCGACGCTGGTGGTCGAAGCAGGGCGCAGCTATGATTTTGGCGGCCACACCCTGCGCCCCTTTGTCGAAGGGCGCGCGGGGGCCGAGACACTGGTCAGGGCCGGTTTTGACATGCATTGGGGCGGACTGGACAGCGCTGCGCTGATGGTGCGTGATCCGGTCAGCGGCCAACAATACCGCGCGATTGACGGAGGCGCGGCCGGCCTTGGTTTTGTGCTGGGGGCCGATGTGGCCCATGTCGCCGACAGCGTGTTTTTGCCCCGGGATCGCGGCTATGCCCTGCGCGATGCGCGGCTGCGCGCCCGTGCCGGCGTGGAATGGCGCGGCGAAAACGGCGGCGGCGTGTTCTACGGGCTCAGCTATCTGGGGCAGGAATTCGAAGGGCAAGGCGAAGGCCAGTTTATCGGCAGTTTTCACGCGCAGTTCCGGTTCTGAATGAGGTTCATCCTGCAACAGTTTGCGGATGCACGAAAATACCCCCTATGCGCAGGGAATCAGTTTTGATAGCCTGACCTCAATAAAAAACGAAGAGGCAGGCAAGCAGGCAATGGGAACGGGCTTTCGTGGCACGTTTGTCATCTCCTGGTCGCAAACAGAAATAGACGGCCTTGAGGCCGCGCCGATGCAGTCCCTCAACGTAGGGGCGGCGTGGTCATGGTATGGCGATCCCGTGCGCGTGGATGGGCCGTCGGATATTTTGCGACTGGACGGTGCGGACGGTTCAGAGAATCTGCGCAAGCGGGCGGCACGCATGGTGCATCGCCTGGTGGGCGCAGCGTTGGATTACACGCCAGCGGATCGGGTGAAATGGGACGAGGAAGCGCCGCTTCTGGACAGCAGTTTTGTTGTCACGGATGGCGCACGCACGTTCACCGTCACCTTGATTGAAGTGGGGCGCGGGACGCAGCCCTTGCTGATGTTCCTGAATGACATCCCCCCGCGCAACAGCGATCTTTGGGTGGTGCATCACACCTTGGGCGCCAATCGCGGCAACCCCACGGGGCGCGATGCGGGCGGCGTGATCTGCTTTACCCCCGGCACATGGATCACAACGCCGGATGGCGCGCGGTTGATCGAGGATCTGCGCGAAGGCGATCTGGTGCAGACCAAGGACAGCGGCGCGCAACCCATCGAATGGGTCGGCAGCCGCCCGATGACCGGCGCACGGCTGTTTGCGATGCCGCACATGCGTCCGATCCGCATCCGCGCCGGCGCACTGGGCGTTGAACGCCCCGATGAATCTCTGCTCGTCTCGCCCGAGCACCGGATGCTGGTCAAGGGCGACGTGGCGCAGGCGCTGTTCAACACGCGTGAAGTTCTGGTCGCGGCCAAGGATCTGATAAACGGGCGCACGATCACCGTGGATTTGCAGATGCCCAATGTCACCTATGTGCATCTGATGTTGCCCAGCCACGAAATCCTGTGGGCCAACGGAGTCGAAACCGAAAGCTTTCATCCGGCCAATACTGCGCTGACCACGCTGGCCTCGGGTGACCGCAAACGGTTGCTGGACCGGTTTCCCAATCTGGACTACGACCCGCATATCTACGGACGCTTTGCGCGACGCAATCTGTCGGGGTCAGAGGCGGCTATTCTGAGGCACGCGGCCTAGGATCAGGACCCAAAAACCAAGGTTTCCGGCAGATATGTTCTGGCGAGGGTTCGCAGAGCGGGCCGCCTATGCCTGTAAGCGAATCGTGTGTTTTAACTGGGAGTCCTACGGAAAACTCGGGGATGCACAGACTTGGCTGATAAGCATTGCGGTGTTTGTAGCATTGCTTCTTATTTCCTTCCTGACTTTCCGCTGAACGGCGGCTCCGTCCGCGCTGCGGACCTTGGTACGGGGCGCGCCGAAGGTTCGGATCGAGCCCTGCGTGACCTTGCCACACAGGGCAGCGCCAGACCGCGGGTGGGCATCATGACGAAAGTGGATGCCACTTTATGTCTAACCTTTGGCGTGGGGATGCAGAAACGCGATACGGTGAAAAAGCGCCCGCCCATGGGGCGGTCGGGCGCTGCCTCTCACACATTGCAAAGCAATGTGTTGCCGGCAGGTGTTCGCTTTGCGAACACCGAGAGGTCGGCGGCACTTCGCGCCTTGATTCCGGGCTTTGGTGGGTGGGTTTGGTGAATGGGCGCTATGTCCCGCATAACTGACACCCAACCTGCCCGGTCTGAGCGTCTGCTATTGGCTGTAATACCACAGGACCATACACCCCTGATGCACCGGTCTGAAACAGCCCCGCCCGATCAGCGCTTGGCAGGCTGATGCGACAAATGTTGCTCGGGGGTTGCGCTGCGGATTGTCTCGCAGGCTTCGCCCGAAAGGCCAAGAAAGGCCGCAGCCTCGTTCAATTCACGAAATGCGGATGCGGTGATAAATTTGCTTTCGCCCAACAGGGTCACAAACATGCGCCCCATACCAAACCCCAGATCGCCAGGCGCCAGCACCGCGATACGCACCGAAAACCCCAGACTCTGACGGCGGTTATTGATGCTTTCGGCCAGCAGGATCACATCGGAATGGGTCAGATCATTCGACTCTGTCCCGCGAAAGTCCTGCAAGACGTCAAAGGAAATATCGTAGTTGGGAACGTTTCTGAAACCTTCGAATGATTCAAAAATCTCCGGTCGGGTCAGGTTGCCCCAATAGCGCAACCAAACCAGTCGGTGTTCGGGTAATATCAGGCACTCGATCGGCACAAGAACACTCGTGAAAAGAGAAGGTTTGGCTCCAAAATAACATAATCGACGACCCTGCCCAAGCGCAAACGACACGGAAATACCGCGCATTGCCTGACGGTATGTACGGGTTCAGTTGCCAGTCGTGTCTTGCCCCGTCAGTTCGGCAATGATCGCCTTGGCGCTGTCCGAGCTCCAGTCGGCATCGCCCCGCAAGCGCGCGACTTCGCGGCCATCAGGGTCGAGAATCACGGTAATCGGCAGGCCGAAAATGCCCATCTGGCTGGCCAGAGCCTGTTGCGGGTCCTGATGGCGGGGCAGGTTGTCGATGCCCGTTTCGGTGAAAAACTTCTTGATACCTTCAGGCGAATTGCGGCCCGTGGCCAGCGTCAGCACCTCGAAAGTGTCGCCGCCGAACTGTTCTTGCAGGGCCGACAACATCGGCATTTCCTTGCGGCAGGGCGCGCACCATGTGGCCCAGAAGTTCAGCAAGACCCATTTGCCGCGATAATCCTCCAGCGTCACCTCGCCGCCGCCGTCTTCCAACTGGAAAGCTGCCGTCGAAGTGGCCTGGGGGCTGTCATGGAACACCAGCTTCTTCATCGACCCGTCGCGCAGGCCCGCTGCGGCCTGAACGTCAGCAAGGGCAGTATTTGCACCCAAGGCAAGGGCCGTATACACGAGCGCAGCAAAGAGTTTCTTCATATTCCCTCCAAAGGTCCAAACCATGACAGACAAGACTGCAAACACCATGTGGGGCGGCCGCTTTGCCGCCGGACCGGACGCGATCATGGAGGCGATCAACGCCTCGATCGGGTTCGACCAGCGGATGGCGGCGCAGGACATTGCAGGCTCGCGCGCCCATGCCGCGATGCTGGGCGCGGTGGGCATCATCAGTCCTAACGATGCCGACACCATTCGGGAAGGGCTGCTCACGGTCTTGTCAGAGATCGAAGGCGGCACCTTCCAGTTTTCCACCGCCCTCGAAGACATCCACATGAACGTCGAGGCGCGGCTGAAAGAGGTGATCGGCGAACCGGCAGGCCGCCTGCACACCGGCCGCAGCCGCAACGACCAGGTGGCGACCGATTTCAAACTGTGGGTCCGTGACCAGTTCGACGCCGCCGAAAGCAGTCTGCTGGCGCTGATCGACGCGCTGCTGGCACAGGCCGAGGCGGGGGCCGATTGGGTCATGCCCGGCTTTACCCACCTGCAAACCGCGCAGCCCGTCACATGGGGCCATCACATGATGGCCTATGTCGAAATGCTGGGCCGCGACCTCAGCCGTGTGCGCGACGCGCGCGCGCGGATGAACGAAAGCCCGCTGGGGGCTGCAGCCCTGGCCGGCACGTCCTTTCCCATCGACCGTGACATGACCGCACAGGCACTGGGCTTTGACCGCCCTGCCGCCAACTCGCTGGACGCGGTCAGCGACCGCGACTTTGCGCTGGAATTTCTCGGCGTGGCCAGCATCTGCGCCATGCACCTCAGCCGCTTTGCCGAAGAGCTGGTGATCTGGTCGTCTGCCCAGTTCCGCTTTGTCACCCTGTCCGACCGGTTCAGCACCGGCTCGTCCATCATGCCGCAAAAGAAAAACCCCGACGCCGCCGAGCTGATCCGCGCCAAGGTGGGCCGGATCATGGGCGCCAACGTCGGCCTGATGATGGTGATGAAAGGGCTGCCGCTGGCCTATTCCAAGGACATGCAGGAAGACAAGGAACAGGTCTTCGACGCCGCCGACAACTGGATGCTGGCGCTGGCCGCGATGGAGGGCATGGTGCGCGACATGACCGCCAACCGCGACAGCCTCGCCGCTGCCGCAGGGGCCGGTTTCAGCACCGCCACCGATCTGGCCGACTGGCTGGTGCGGGTGCCGGGGATTCCGTTCCGCGATGCCCACCACGTCACCGGATCGCTGGTCGCCATGGCCGAAGCCAAGGGCTGCGATCTGCCCGACCTCAGCCTTGCCGACATGCAATCGGTGCACGGCGACATCACCGAAGCTGTCTTTGACGTGTTGGGGGTGCAAAATTCGGTGAATTCGCGTATGTCTTATGGCGGTACGGCCCCCGCGCAGGTGCGCGCGCAGGTCAAACGCTGGCGCGAGGTTTTGAAATGATCCGAACGATTGCTGTTTTGTCGCTGCTGGCCCTTGCGGCCTGCGGTGCCGACGGCGAACCCGTACAGCCGACAATGAACGCAGGTATCAGTCTGGGAACGTCCGGCATCGGAACCCATGTGGGCGTGGGTCTGCGCAAGGGGCCGCTTTCGGTGGGATACCGGGTTCAATGATCCGGGCCATCGCTTTCATGATCGCGCTGGCGGCGCTGGCGGCCTGTGACCCCGCAACACAAGCCGACGCGCCGCATGACCATCAGCAGCCGTCGGCCACCGAACCGGGATTGCGTGTTTCGGGCTTTGCCAAGGTCGGCGTGGTGAAAACGTTTTGATGTCGCCGCTGCGCCTGATGTATCTGGGACTGGCCGTCTGGGGGGCGATGCACCCGATGTATTGGTTTCTGGCATGGTTTCGGGAAAACGGCTTTGATCTTGGCCTGATGGTGGACGCATGGCATGTCAATGCGGCCTCCAGCGGTCTGGTCTGGGATCTGACGATTGCCGCAATTGCCCTGACGGTGTGGATCTGCGCCGAAGTGCGGGTGCGCCGCAACTGGGTGGCGCTGCTGGCGATTCCGGCGACGTTCTGCATCGGGGTAAGCTGCGGGTTGCCGCTGTATCTGTTCCTGCGCACACGGCCGGTGACCTAGGGTCCAGACCCTAAGGCGGCGGTCGGCGGGCGCATGTGGACAGGCCGCGAACCTACCGTTCGCCGCGATCTGCGCGAAGGTTCCGTCTGCCAATTTTGGTTCGTTGATGACGCAAAGGCCAAAGTCATCTGACAACGTATGTCGAACGCCGCACATCTTTGCATCGATGCACCGGATTTTCTGAATCCTATAGACGAGCCGCTTCACGCAATATTGGTCAAAACGTCAAGCATTTCAGACCCAAACCAGACCTTGGGCGCGGTCTGGGACCAAGTCGGCTGTGCGGACGAAGCGGGCGTTCAAACCGGATACCTGAATGTCAGCTTGCGGGATTAAACTCTTACTCTGAAACGGCCTCTATTTTTCAATGCCCCTCAAGCCATGCTTCGACATGTTCAAATCGACTTTTGCGTAAGTCGCTCTCAGAGATAGTTACATAGAGAGCGCCGACATCGCCCCACATCCACCCCATCGCCCGGTCGCTTGCCAATTGAAAAAGTAGCTGATCAATTTGATCAAAGGCGTCACTTTGGATGAGATCGGGCAGTCCTCCCATTCGATGTGGCAGGCCCGGTTCGATGTATTTTGCAGACTCTGCTAAGGTTTCAAGCATATCCCGTGGGAGCGTCTGTGGGGCATTATTGTCATGTGTATACAGGTCAAGGAGATCTTCACGAATTGCCATCTTGACGTGTTTTTCCATGTTAATGCTATGGGAGTTTTTGGCCAAGACTTCGCCGCTCTTGACCCAATACTCAGCGGAGGTTTCACAAAATGCACCGGTCAGCTCTACCCAGTCCAACGCGCTAATGGGCGTCTGAGGATCTTGCGATTCTATTTTCTGCATGGCGGCCTTTGCCCCCTCAGCCATTCGCGTACCCCAGGTCAGATAGGCCCGGCCAAGGCGCTCTATTTCTTCTGTTAACGCCGCCTCAGGATCGGGACCGGGATATTCTGCGAGCGTTTTGTCCAAAGCGTTGCGATATCCCACATAGCGCTCAAGGTTCCATAGCACCCCTTCCAATGGAAGACTGACGCTGCCCTTTCTTGCAAGCGCGTCTGTCCGTCCCTCTGCATGCGCTTGTTCAAGCTCGGCCTTCATGGCAGCGAATTGGGCGATTTCCGCATCAATACACGCGTAAGCCCGTTTGACCCATCCGGTGCAACGTTCGGCACGCACCTCGGTTTCAGTACGTTCGAAAAGAGCGCTGTATCGACCAAATTTATTGATAGGCCCACCTTGGTAGTCCGTGCTTTGCATGGCGCGCTTGCTTATCTCTTCCGTTAACCCGCTATGGTCGAATTCAGGCGCACTCAGTAATCCGCTATTCCCGACAAAACTGCGCTCGAACTCATCAGGTTTCAGATCTCTCAGAATTCCTTCGACAACATAGCGAGCGCCACGCCATGTTAGAGGGCGATTTAATGCGGAAGAAATCTTATTAAAGCCGTTCTGCGCCACAGGTGCTTCGTAAAGGTCTTCACCCTGAATCGCGGAAGGGCCACCCTCTTCAGGGCCAATCTGGGTAAATTCAAACTCTTGTACAACGATGTCGATAGGCCACCTGCGCCAGAACTTCGGGACACCTGGCCTGATCTTGGGCGATGTATAGTCGATATATTCGGACATCGAGTGGCGGACGGTCGGCGTGTCCTTTGGTGGTTGGCGCTCGGAGCCCAAGCGAGGGGTGTGCAAGACCTGCACGGTATTGTTTTCGGCGTGATCTTCAAGTTTCAGGGTCTCCACAAAAAGCAATAGCCATCCTTTGCGCGGCCCCAAACCATTCCAGAGAGTTCGGGGTAAATCACCGCAGCAAATCTGTGCAACAAAGTGCAGTGGAGCACCTTCATCGTCGCGTGGCCACTTGGTGAGCCTTGGCATCATTGGAAGCCCACCCAGCCAAGATCGAGGCGCTTCATCGAAGCGAATGGGAACTTGACGTTTCAGAACAACAGAAGTCTTTTTCAAAGTATGCGCCCTTTGCTCTGAAAATCTATCGTTTCATGGTTCAAAGGCCGACATCGACAGGTCTGCCAAAGCAGACATTCACGCAGCTTGCGGCATTGGTCAAGTTGGGCTCGTTCCTGCCGTTCGCGACGATCTGTGCGAAGGCCCGCTTCCGTAATGGGGCGGGCCTCTGTCAAGGGTTTCGGGCAAGTCAAAAATCCCGGCGAGGATCTCATTCCTCACCAAGTTTAAGACACAAATTCAAAAGCTTACTTTTCCTTTTTCACTGCAACCGCACATCAGGACTGAGGGACACCCCCTACCCGGGCTTCGTTCTTCCGTCCGTAGTCAGCCTCATAGCTGCCACTCTATGCCTGGTCCAAATCTGGTCCTGGGTGCCCATCTTTCCCGCGTATTCAGCATTTGCTGATAACTTGCGGGCCTTCGGCATCTCCAGGAACCTCGTCCCGGCAAGGGACCTCGACGTACCTGTCATGAGGCGCAGCTCAACCCTCCGCTCTGAATTGTCCTTGAAGCTTCCCGCTCATGCAGTCGCGCCGGAGTTCTGCGTGTAGCGGAACGGCGTGCCGTCTATCCACATGCGGTGCAAGACGACGCCAATGCGTCGAGCAAGTGCAATCATGGCCCTCTTCGCCCCACGCCTGTGCGCTACTTTAAGTGCCCAAGATTGCAGCCAGTTCGGGGCACCACGGTGCATCAGGATCATCGCTGCCTGATACAACGCGGTTCGAAGCCCGCGATCACCGGCTCGCGTGATTTGTCCAACGATGTCCATCTCTCCGGATTGCGTGCGCCTTGGCGTAAGCCCCGCCCACGGTCCGACATCCTTCGACCGCGCAAAGCGGGTCGGATCATCAATCGCAGATTTGACTGTCAGGGCGACGATCGGACCGACACCTGGCATCGTCATCATCAAACGGCAAACATCGTCGTGTTTTGCCAGACCCGCGATTTTGGCATCCAAGTCAGCCAACTCGGCGCGCAACTGGGAACGCGCGCGCAGAAGAGCCTCAGTCGACGCGGACAGGATCTCATTCTGCTCAACCAGTTCCCTCACCCGGGCCTCGTACCTAATCCTGGTGACATGCCCCAGCTTCATGCCAAAGTTTCGCAGAACACCCCGCATCGAAAGCTCAAGGTTGATGATGGCCTGCTGAACTGACTTGCGCGCCGTCAGCAACGCGCGGATTTCCTGGGAGGACACAGATTTGCGGTGCACGGGCCTGTACCATCCCATTTGAAGCAAGCGCGCAATGCCCTGGGCATCGCGCCTGTCGGTCTTGATCGGCATGGCTTTCAAGGCTGCCTTCACCAATCGTGTTTCCATCATGACCACGTCAAAGCCAGCTTCTTCCATTCCCTTGCTCAGCCATTGGGACAAAGGTCCGGCTTCGAGCCCGATCGCATCGATCGAATATGACAATGACGCTATTGCACGTACTAATGCCTCAGGCTCGCTCTCCGCCTGTAATTCTTCAACGATCCTCCCCTGTGGCCCCAGCACACAAATCGCAGTGCTTGCCAGAGATACATCCAATCCGATAAATACATTCATGTCGTTGCCCTTCTATTCTTAGGAATTGAGGCGCATGGAAACATACGACCTCGTAGACGCGCTGCAGGCGCATCAAGGGCAACGGCACTTCAGATCATGCTGACAAACAAGCGAAACGTGCTCGATTCGCCGAAAGCCCCATTACGGCATCTTTTCCATTTTGGGTCATTTGATGATGCAAAGGCCAAAGTCATCTGAGGTTCAACGACGTGACAATGTACCATAAGTTTGCACACCCGACCGATCCGGCCCTGATCATGATGTGAAAAGGGATTTTCAAACAGCGACTTAGGGACGACCCGTCTTTCAACATGGGCATAATCTTGCACACTGCACACATAAGCATGCACAGATCGGATGTTTCGGGACATTGATCGTGGTCGTCGTGAATGGCGGCTCAGCGGACTTTGCTGCCGTTCACCAAAGCCCGGAATCAAGGTGCGTAGCACCGCCGGGCAGCGCCCGACCGCCCCATGGGCGGGCGCTTCCTCACCGTGTTTCACCTCTTCTCCCGCACGCCAAAGACGAGAAATAAAGTGGCGGCCACTGGCATTCCGATGCCCACCCGCGGTCAGGCACTGCCCTGTGTTGCACGGTATTTCGGGCTCATTTGAGACTTTCGCTGCACACGGCACGAACGTCAGCTTCGTGCTTCATTCCCAATCTGCGTCGTTGCGAATAAAAATCCGAGCCCCACACTGCGTCGGCGCATAAAGCGCTTGACACAGGGTGTGCATGAAAACCGCCAAATCGTGCAAGCTTATGCTTCATTGGTAACGACGCAGCAGTGGCGATCCCGGGAGGACTCGAACCCCCAACCCCCTGATTAGAAGTCAGGTGCTCTATCCGGTTGAGCTACGGGACCGTTGGACTAGCTTCTGGAGCGAATAGATACGAATGTCAAATTCGGTTTCGGCATTTTCCGACCCTTCACAGATCGCCCGAAAGACGGGGCGCGCCGCAGGGCGTCAAAGATGTCGTGTCATGAAAACACTCAGCGGATCCAGATCATATTTGCCAAACGGTTGGCACTCTTCGAAACCATTGCGGGCATAAAGCGCGCGGGCGGGGGCGAAAAGCTGCGTGGCGCCGGTTTCCAGGCTCAGCCGGGTCAACCCCCTGGTCCGGGCCTGTGCAATCAACGCGCCCAACACCGCCTGCGCAATGCCGCGCCCGCGGGCCTCGGCGGCGGTGTGCATTGATTTCAACTCGCCGTGCTGCGCGTCCAGCGGCTTGAGCGCGCCAACCCCCAGAACCACATCGCTTTCCCGCGCAGCCAGAACAATCGCCCCGGCGTCGAACAGGGATGCGGGGTTCATCACATGGCAGCTTTCGGGGGGCGATTGGGCCTGCATCATCTGCAAATGCCGGACAAGAAGGGCAATGACATCGGCGTCCTGGGCGGTGGCTTGAGCGATGATATAGGGCATGATCCAGACCTTGGGCTTTTGCGCTAACCTGCTTCGGCAACCGCAAGCTGCGCCATCTGCAAAATCGCCGCGCGGCTGTCAGCGACCGCAATAAAGCGCCCGTTGTGGCAAAACTTGGCACCTTTGACGCCGCTCGCCGCTTCCAAAGGCGCATCTGCAAGACCGGCCCAAGCGGCGGGCAGGTCGGCGCGGGTGTCAAAGGTGTCCTCGCCGGTGCGGATCGTGGTCAGCGCCCAGTCGTCGCCGCGCGGGTGGACAACGAACAGCAACTGATCGGCGCCGGCCTTTTCAACACCGGCGCGAAAGGGCATGCCCATCGGCAGTTCCAGTATGCGCCCCGAGCCCGCAGCCTCGATGGCCTGCATCACCATCGCTTCGGCACGGTGTTTGGCGGCTCTGCGGTTGATCTGCGCCTCGACAAAGGTACGCGCCACCGGCAGGGCCGCCATAAAGGCACGGTCGTCAGCGCCTTCGGCACGGTCGTCGAACACGGGCTTGAGGCTTTCCAGCAGCACCGGCAGCGTCAGCCCCGCGAAAGGCCCCGCTTCGGACGCGTTCACCGCGCCGTTGTCGAGCAGGTCAACCGGCAGCACAAAGCCGCGGTCAAAGGAGGCATGAATTGTTTCGACGTCTTGCTGCGGCACGTTCATCGCAACCAGATAATCACGGCCATAATGCGCCCAGACCAGCCCGAACGAGCTGTAGGGCTGGCCATCTTCACGCAGCGGGTTGGGGCGTTGGTGGTGGTCAAAAATCTGCGCGCCGGCATCAAACTGGCCACCCACGTCATAGATGATCCGGTCAGACGCGGGGGTGATCCACGCCTTGTCACGACTGCGCACCAGCTGCGCGTCGGGAAACAGCCGCGTCAGGATGACCGAGGACAAAAGCTCGTCTGCATGAAAACCGCCGGAATGGGTGACGAGGTGCGTGATGGTCATGGCTGTGTCTCACATAAAATCGGGCGACCGTGGGGCCGCCCTTGCGTGGGGTGAACGTGGTCGACCGGTCCGGCCGGTCTGCGATACTGTCTGGGCAGCTTGGCGGGCCTTAGCACGGGCGCGCGCGTGCGGCCAAGGGCGGGCGGCCTTACTTCGCCAAAACATTCAGCATTGTCTGCAAACAAATCTCGGTATGCAAAGGTATACTGTCGACCTTGGCAAAAGGGTCGGCTATGAGAGGGCAAATCCCAGATCAAGGAGATTCCCATGTCCGATATTATCTATACCAAAGTCGACGAAGCCCCCGAACTGGCTTCGGCATCCTTCCTGCCCATCATCCAGAAATTTGCCGCTGCCGCCGGTGTGTCCGTCGGCACCAAGGACATCAGCCTTGCGGGCCGCATTCTGGCGACGTTCCCCGAGCACCTGAAAGAGGACCAGCGCCAGTCCGACGATCTGGCCGAGCTGGGCCAACTGGTGAAAACCGCCGACGCCAACGTCATCAAGCTGCCGAACATCTCGGCCTCGGTGCCGCAGCTTGTCGCCGCCATCAAGGAACTTCAGTCGCAAGGCTTTGCGCTGCCCGACTACCCTGAATCCCCCGCAACCGACGCGGAAAAGGAAGTGCGTGCCAAATACGACACCATCAAAGGCTCTGCCGTGAACCCCGTGCTGCGCGAGGGCAACTCGGACCGCCGCGCCGCCAAAGCGGTGAAAAGCTTTGCCCAGGCCAACCCGCACCGCATGGGCGACTGGACCGCGGACAGCAAGACCAAGGTGTCTGCCATGTCGGGCGGCGACTTCTTTTCCAACGAACGCTCGGCCACGCTGGACAAAGACACCACAGCCAAGATCGTGCTGGTCACCGACGCAGGCGAAACCGTGCTGAAGGACGGCCTGTCCTATCCCGCAGGCACCGTTGTCGATGCGACCTTCATGAGCGCCGACGCCCTGCAAAGCTTCCTTGAAGAGCAGATCGAACAGACCAAAGCCGACGGCACCCTGTTCTCGCTGCACATGAAAGCCACGATGATGAAGGTTTCGGACCCGATCATCTTCGGCCACGCGGTCAAGGCGTTCCTGGCGCCCGTGTTCGAAAAGCACGGCGATGCCATGCGCGATCTGGGCGTGAACCCCAACTCGGGCCTGGGCGACCTGCTGGCACGGGTCAAGGACAACGCCGACATCATGGCCGACATCGACGCCTGCATGGCCGCGCGTCCGCCGATGTATATGGTGAACTCGGACAAGGGCATCACCAACCTGCACGTGTCGTCCGACGTGATCATCGACGCCTCGATGCCCGCGCTGATCCGCGCAGGCGGCAAGGGCTGGGGACCGGATGGCAAGGAACACGACACCAACTGCGTGATCCCCGACAATTCCTACGCGCCAGTCTATGATGAATCGATCAAGTTCTTCAAAGAGAACGGCAAACTGAACCCCGCCACCGCAGGCACCGTGCAAAACGTCGGCCTGATGGCGCAAAAAGCCGAAGAATACGGCAGCCACCCCACCACCTTCGAGATTGCCGAAGCGGGCACCGTCAAGATGATCCTCGACGACGGCACCGTGCTGCACCAGCACACCGTCGAAGCAGGCGACATCTGGCGTTCCGCCTCGGCCCGCAAGGCGCCCATCGAAGACTGGGTGAACCTGGCCATCGACCGCCAGAAGGCCGAAGGTTGCAGCGCCATCTTCTGGCTGGACGCGGCCCGCGCCCATGACGCGGAACTGATCGCCTATGTCAAACCGATCCTCGAGGCCAAAGGCGTCGCCGACAAGTTCGAGATCATGGCCCCCCGCGAAGCCACCCGCCGCTCGCTGGAGATCATCACCGAAGGCAAGAACACCATCGCCATCACCGGCAACGTGCTGCGCGACTACCTGACCGACCTGTTCCCGATCCTCGAACTGGCGACTTCCGCGAAAATGCTGTCCATCGTCAAACTGATGAACGGCGGCGGCCTGTTCGAGACCGGCGCGGGCGGCTCGGCCCCCAAGCACGTCCAGCAGCTGCAAGAGGAAAACCACCTGCGCTGGGACAGCCTTGGCGAATTCTGCGCTCTGGGTGAAAGCCTGACGTTCCTCGCCGACAGCAAGGGCAACGAAAAGGCCCGTGTTCTGGGGCAGGCGGTCGACGCCGCAACCCAGGGCATCCTGGACAACGACCGCTCTCCCTCGCGCAAGGTCGGCGAGCCGGACAACCGCGCCAGCCACTACTGGTTCGCCCGCTACTGGGCCGAGGCACTGGCGCAACAGAACAGCGACGCCGAACTGGCCGCCCATTTCGCCCCGATTGCGAAGGCGCTGAGTGAAGGCGAAGAGGCGATCCTGTCCGAGCTGGCAGACGTGCAAGGCCAGCCCGCGGATCTGGGCGGCTACTACCACGGCGACCCCGCCAAGACCGCTGCTGTGATGCGTCCGTCCAAAACGCTGAACGCGATCATCGGCTAAGCTGCGCTTTACAGTCCAATCCAACGGCCCCCGCATCGCGCGGGGGCCGTTTTCGTTTCAGCCCCTGGATCTGGACCCTGGTCTAGTCTCCACTGATTTGGCGCGTCATGAGCCGAGACAGGTGGGAGTTTCGGTTGAGCAAAAAAGCCCTCAGAAGACTTGGGTATTTTTCAGATACAGCCTGTTTGACCGATGGCCGCGCGGCCAGAACTTCGCGCCACGCCAGAACCTTTTCTTTATCGGTCAGGATGTCGAAATCGCCGATTTCATCGAACGAGTCGAAGTACCGAAAGACCGGTGCAAAGACGGCATCAACAAGAGTGAACTCACTCCCTGCGAAATACGGGCCTTGTCCCAGTTGTCGCTCAAGTTGTGTGAATTTTGCCTCCAGTGCTTGGAGTTTCTTATTGAACGTGTCGGCAGTCGGCGCGTTATAAAGTCCCGCTATGTCGTTGAGGGTGGCCGACCCGAACTCGATCCATCCACGGTGCTGCGCGCGCGTTATCGCAGCCGAAGGGTGGAGAGGCGACGGCCGGGTATCTTCCAGGTACTCCAAGATCGCAGAGGATTCGAATATCGCTTCTTGCCTGTCGGTCAGAACCGGCGTCTTTCCCAGCGGCGAAATGGTTAGAAACCAGTCAGGCTTGTTTGAAAGGTCGATGTCAGTGCGTTCAAAAGAAACGCCTTTTTCCAACATCGAGATCGCGGCTCGCTGAACATATGGGCAAAGTGAATGGCTTATCAGATGCAGGGTCATTCGGAATCTCCATGTAGATGCAGTTGCATCTATATGGGAGCAACCAACGGAACGTCAAGGTTGATGCAGTTGCATCTTTTGCGTTAATGTACCCTATGACCACACTCAGCGCACAAACAACCCGGGCATGGATATCCCTTCTCTCTGTCAGCCAAACGCTGCTTCAAGGGATTGAAATCGAGTTGAAAGAACGCGGCCTGCCAAGACTGAGCTGGTATGATGCTTTGTTGGAAATTGAAAAAGCCGGGGCCGATGGCATACGCCCTTACGAGCTGAAAGAGCGGCTGTTGCTCCCTCAATATGGAACCTCGCGTCTGTTGGATAGACTCACGAAGGCAGGTCTCATCACGCGTGAGGATGTAGCTGGCGATGGTAGAGGGCAGATCATCAGGCTCACCTCGAAAGGACTGGAAACCCGCAGAGCAATTTGGCCGGTCTATGAAGAGATGTTGGTCAAATCGGTTCAGCAATCGCTCAGCGAACCCGAACTCAACGAGCTGGTGCGCCTTCTGGGAAAGCTCGCAAATACCAAGACGTGATGTTGGTGCATCGCGCAGAATCGCTTCAACAAGGATTCTTAGAGTCAGGTCCCTAACTGCCATTCGCTGCAATCTGCGCGAACGCCGGGTTTTCTGGTTCGGGCCAATTGATGACGCAACGGTCATCTGACGTTCGACAACCGCGCGATGGCCCGCTGCCCGATCAGCCCGACGGCACTTGCCCGATCAGCTCCAGCACCTCGGGGCCCAGCCCTTCCACAACCTTTTGAACACCGTCCGCATTCGGGTGAATCCCGTCCGCCTGCATCAGGTCGCGCACAGCCGCGGGATCAGTATCCGCGCCGCCCAAGCCCTCGAAAAAGCTGGGCGCATAAAGCGTGCCGTACTTGGCCGACAACTCGGGATACATCGCATCAAAGGCGGCCTTGTACTCGGGCCCGTAGTTGCCCGGCGCCTGCATTCCCACCAGCAGCACTTTCACATCTGCCTCGGCTGCGGCTTGCAATATCCCGTCCAGATTGGCACGGCTGTTTGCCGGATCAATGCCACGCAACAGGTCGTTGCCGCCCAGCGTGACGATCATCGCGTCCACTTCGGGCGTCAGCGTCCACGCCGCCCGCGACAGGCCACCGGCGGTGGTATCGCCGGACACACCTGCGTTCAGCACCTGCACATCGGCACCGTGTTCGCGCAGCCAGCTTTCCAGTTGCGGCACGAAGCCGTCCTCCTGCGGCAACCCGTACCCCTGGGTCAGGCTGTCACCCAAGGCCGCAATCACCACCGGTTCGGCCAGGGCCGGCCCTGATAAAACTGCGAGAATACCGACTATCGCCTTGCGCATTGTGTTTCAGCCTCCATATCCATGCTTACCCTCTATAAAGGCACCCATGCATGTCCGATCCAGTCCTGACCCTTGAAAATGCAACTTTATCGCTTGAGGGCAATGCCGGACGCATCGAAATTCTGCACGGCATCGACTTGCAGGTGAACGCGGGTGAAACGGTCGGGCTGGTGGGGCCTTCTGGTTCGGGCAAGTCATCGCTGCTGATGCTGATGGGCGGGCTGGAGCGCGCAACGGCCGGCACCGTGATGGCACTGGGCAATGATCTGACGCAGATGGACGAAGACGCGCTGGCCCGCTTTCGCCGCGACAACATGGGGGTGGTGTTCCAGTCGTTCCACCTGATCCCCACGATGACCGCGCTGGAGAACGTGGCCACGCCGCTGGAACTGGCCGGGGTGTCGGACGCCTTTGCGCGGGCCGAGGCGGAACTGGCCACCGTGGGGCTGGCCCATCGCAGCGGGCATTACCCTTCGCAGATGTCGGGCGGCGAACAACAGCGGGTGGCGCTGGCGCGCGCCTCTGTCACGCGGCCCCGTATCCTGCTGGCGGATGAACCGACAGGCAATCTGGATCTGGCCAATGGCGACGCGATCATGGACATGTTGTTCGACCTGCGCGACCGGCACGGGGCGACGCTGGTGCTGGTGACACATTCGAACGCGCTGGCCGGACGCTGTGACCGCGTGGTGCGGCTGGTCGATGGCCGCATCGCCGCGCGGGCCGCTGCATGAGCCTGCGCATTGCCGCCCGTCTGGCCCGCCGCGAGCTGCGCGGCGGCTTGCACGGCTTTCGCATTTTCCTGGCCTGTCTTGCGCTTGGGGTTGCCGCCATCGCCGCCGTCGGCTCGGTCCGGTCGGCCATCGAAGCGGGGCTGGCCCGCGAGGGGGCTGCCCTGTTGGGTGGGCAGGCGGAGATGGATTTCACCTATCGGTTCGCCACCGAGGACGAACGCGCGTGGATGGCGCAAATTGCGCAGAACGTCTCGCAGGTGGTCGACTTTCGGTCGATGGCGGTGGTGGACCACGACGGAGAGTCCGAGCGCGGGCTGACACAGGTCAAGGGCGTCGATGATGCCTATCCGCTGATCGGCAGCGTGGGGCTGTCCCCCGATTTGCCGCTGGCGCAGGCGCTGGGGGAACAGGACGGCCTGCCCGGTGCGATCATGGAACAGGTGCTGGCCGACCGGCTGGGGCTGGCCACGGGCGACACGCTGCGGCTGGGCACGCAGGACTTCCGTCTGAGCGCCCTGCTGACCCGCGAGCCTGACAGTGCCGGAGCAGGCTTTGGTCTGGGGCCGCGCACGATTGTGCGCACACAGGCGCTGGACAATTCGGGGCTGCTGGAAACCGGGACGCTGTTCAACACGAAATACCGCCTGACCCTGCCCCCCACCGCGGACCTTGAGGCGCTGGAACAGGCGGCCGCGACCAAATTCGGCGACGCGGGCATGCGCTGGCGCGATTCGCGCAACGGTGCGCCGGGCGTGGCGCGGTTTGTCGAACGGCTGGGCGCGTTTCTGGTGCTGGTCGGTCTGTCCGGTCTGGCCGTGGGCGGGGTTGGTGTGTCGGCGGCGGTGCGGGCCTATCTGGCAGAGAAAACCAGCGTGATCGCCACCCTGCGCACCCTGGGGGCAGAGCGGTCGACGATCTTTCAGACCTATTTCCTCCAGATCGGTGCGCTGTCGCTGCTGGGCATTTTCATCGGCCTTGTGCTGGGCGCGGTGGCGCCGCTGTTGCTGGCGCCGCTGATCGAGGCGCGTTTGCCGATCCCGGCCAGCATCGCCATATATCCCCGTCCGCTGGTCGAGGCGGGCATTTACGGGTTGCTGACAGCCTTCATATTTACACTCTGGCCGCTGGCCCGTGCCGAAGACGTGCGCGCCGCGACCCTGTTCCGCGATGCGCTTGGCAGTACGGCCCTGCTGCCCAAGGCGCGCTATGTCGTGGCCGTGGGCGCGGGGCTGGCGCTGTTGGTGGGGCTCGCGGGGCTGTTTTCGGGCACATGGCAGCTGACGTTGTGGATGGCGGGCGGCATCACCGGTGCGCTGGTGTTGCTGGCGCTGGCCGCTTGGGTGATCCGCTGGACCTCGCGGCGGGGTGCGCGGCTGGCGCAGGGGCACCCTGCCCTGCGGTGGGCGCTGGCGGCGATTTCCGGTCCGCGTGAGGGGGCCACGTCAACGGTTCTGTCGCTGGGTCTTGGCCTGTCGGTGCTGGCCGCCGTCGGCCAGATCGACGGCAACCTGCGCAATGCCATCGCGGGCAATCTTCCCGAAGTTGCGCCGTCCTACTTTTTCGTCGACATTCAAAAGGACCAGATGGACGGGTTCAACGCGCGTCTGGCGAACGACCCCGCCGTGCGCCGTGTCGACAGCGCACCGATGCTGCGCGGCGTCATCACCCGCATCAACGACCGCCCTGCCCGCGAGGTTGCGGGCGACCACTGGGTCACGCGCGGCGACCGGGGCGTGACCTATGCCACGGAACTGCCCGCGCGCACCAAGATCACCCAGGGCGAATGGTGGGCGCCCGACTATGCAGGCCCGCCCCTGATCAGCTTTGCCGCCGAAGAAGCCGAGGAAATGGGCCTGAAGCTGGGGGACACCATGACCATCAACGTGCTGGGCCGCGAGATCACCGGCACCATCGCGTCCTTCCGCGAGGTCGACTTTTCCAACGCGGGCATCGGCTTTGTCATGACGATGAACCCCGCCGCGCTGTCGGGGGCGCCGCACAGCTATATCTCGACCGTCTATGCCGAACCCGAAGCCGAAGCGGCGATCCTGCGCGATCTGGGAAACGCCTTTCCCAACATCACCGCGATCCGCGTGCGCGATGCCATCGACCGCGTCGCCGAGGTGCTGGCGGGCATTGCCGCCGCCAGCTCATACGGGGCTGCGGCGACGCTGTTGACCGGCTTTCTGGTGCTGATCGGCGCGGCCTCGGCGGGCACCCAGTCGCGGACCTATGAGGCGGCAGTGTTGAAAACGCTGGGTGCGTCGCGCAAGCGCATCCTGATCAGCTTTGCCCTGCGTGCGGCCCTGCTGGGCCTTGCCGCCGGGCTGGTGGCATTGGGGGCCGGTATCGCGGGCGGCTGGGCTGTGTCGCGCTTTGTCATGGAGACGGGGTATCAAGTGATCTGGCCTTCGGCGCTGGCGATCATCGCCGGCGGCATCGTGGCGACGCTGGTGGCGGGGCTGGCCTTTGCCTGGGGGCCACTTGCTGCGCGACCGGCCCATGTGCTGCGGGCGCGGGAGTAGAACTTTTATGCCTCCGGCGGGGATATTTCCTGCCAAAAGAAGACATGAATTATTAACCATTTCCGGGTGAGTATCGGGCACGGCACAGGCGGGGACGCCGATGGCCGTGCCAGAAGAAACGACTTACCGTTTCGGGCGGGGGGTATTGGCATCAACACCCCCCGTCTTTTTTGGCCGTCTTTCTTTTGGCCCCAAATATCCTGGGGGAGCGCCGCACGGCGCGGGGGCAAAGCCCCCTATTCGGCCGCTTCTGCGTAGCTCTCCATCGGCGGGCAAGTGCAGATCAGGTTGCGGTCGCCGTGCACGTTGTCGACGCGGTTCACCGGGGGCCAGTATTTGTCCACACGGAACGCACCGGGGGGGAAGCAGCCCTGTTCGCGGGAATAGGGGCGGTCCCAGTCGCGCACCAGATCTTCCATCGTGTGCGGGGCGTTCTTCAACGGGTTGTTGACCGCATCAATCCGCCCCTCCGTGATGTCGTCGATCTCGGCCCGGATCGCCAGCATCGCGTCGCAGAAACGGTCCAGTTCGGCCTTGGTCTCGCTTTCCGTCGGCTCGACCATCAGCGTGCCTGCCACCGGCCAACTCATCGTGGGCGCGTGGAAACCGCAGTCGACCAGACGTTTGGCGATGTCTTCCACCGTCACACCGGCTGCGTCGTCAAAGGGACGCACGTCCAGGATGCATTCATGCGCCACACGGCCCGAGGGCCCTTTGTACAGCACGTCAAACGCTCCTTCGAGCCGTTTGGCGATGTAATTGGCGTTCAGGATCGCAACCCGCGTCGCCTGGGTCAGACCATCCCCGCCCATCATCAGGCAATAGGCCCAGCTGATCGGCAACAACGACGGCGAGCCGAAGGGGGCGGCGCTGACCGGACCCTCGGTGCCGCCTGTCGACGGATGGCCCGGCAGATGCGGGATCAGGTGGCTTTTGACACCGATCGGACCCATGCCGGGGCCGCCGCCGCCATGCGGGATGCAGAACGTCTTGTGCAGGTTCAGGTGGCTGACGTCACCGCCCAGATCACCGGGACGCGACAGGCCCACCATCGCGTTCATGTTGGCCCCGTCGATATAGACCTGACCGCCATGTTTGTGCGTAATGGCTGTGACTTCGGTCACCGTTTCCTCGAACACGCCGTGGGTCGAGGGATAGGTGATCATGCAGCCCGCAAGGTTGTCGGCGTGCTGTTCGGCCTTGGCCTTGAAGTCGTCCAGATCAATGTCGCCGTTGGCGGCGGATTTGATCGGGACGACCTTCCAGCCGACCATCTGGGCGCTGGCGGGGTTGGTGCCGTGGGCGCTCATCGGGATCAGGCAGATGTTGCGGTGCCCCTGACCGTTCTCGCGGTGATAGGCCGCAATGGTCAGCAGACCCGCATATTCCCCCTGCGCGCCCGAGTTGGGCTGCATCGAGATCGCGTCATAGCCGGTGATCTGGCACAGCTTGGCGCTGAGGTCGCCGATCATCTCGGCATAGCCCGCCGCCTGATCGGCAGGGACAAAAGGATGCAGCAGCGAGAATTCTTCCCACGTCACCGGCATCATCTCGGCGGCCGAGTTCAGCTTCATCGTGCAGGACCCCAGCGGGATCATCGCCCGGTCCAGCGCCAGATCGCGGTCGGCCAGACGGCGCATATAGCGCATCATCTCGGTTTCGGCCCGGTTCATGTGAAAGATCGGGTGGGTCAGGTAGTCGGACGTTCGCACCAGATCGTCGGGCACGCGGTATTCGGGGGCATAGTCGCTGTCCTTGGCGTCCAGACCAAAGGCGCGCCAGACCGCTTCGATGTCTGCGGGGCGGGTGCGTTCGTCCAGGCTGATGCCCACGCGGGTTTCACCGACGCGGCGCAGGTTGATGCCCTCGTCCACCGCCGATTTCATCACTGCCGATTGCAGCGGGCCCACGTCCACAGTCACCGTGTCGAAATAGACCTTGGGATCGACGGCAAAGCCTGCCGCTTCCAGTCCGCGCGCCAAGCGCACGGTCTTGCGGTGGATGCGTTGGGCGATGGCTTTCAGCCCCTGCGGGCCGTGGAACACGGCATACATCGACGCCATCACCGCCAGCAGCGCCTGCGCGGTGCAGACGTTCGACGTGGCCTTTTCGCGGCGGATGTGCTGTTCGCGGGTTTGCAGCGACAGGCGGTAGGCGCGGTTGCCGTGGCTGTCGATGCTGACGCCCACGATCCGGCCCGGCATGGCGCGTTTCATCTCATCGCGACAGGCCATATAGGCGGCGTGCGGGCCGCCATAGCCCACGGGAACGCCAAAGCGCTGGGTGCTGCCGACGGCAATGTCCGCGCCCATAGCACCGGGTTCTTTCAGGATGGTCAGCGACAGGGGATCGGCGCTGACGATGCCGATGGCCTTGGCCGCGTGCAGCGCGTCCATCTGCGCGGTGAAGTCGCGCACGTGGCCGTAGGTGCCGGGGTACTGGAAGATCGCGCCAAAGACGGCCTCGGGGTCCAGATTCTCGGGTTTGCCGACGATCACCTCGATGCCCAGCGGGGCCGCCCGGGTTTTCATCACGGCAATGTTTTGCGGGTGGCAGTCGCGGTCGATGAAGAACCCGCGCGCTTTCGACTTGGACACCCGCTGTGCCATGGTCATCGCTTCAGCGCAGGCAGTGGATTCGTCCAGCAGCGAGGCGTTGGCAACCTCCAGCCCCGTCAGATCGCTGATCATGGTCTGGAAGTTCAGCAACGCCTCGAGCCGCCCTTGGGAAATCTCGGGCTGATAGGGCGTGTAGGCGGTGTACCACGCGGGGTTCTCCAGGATGTTGCGCTGGATCGCGGGGGGCGTCACCGTGCCATAATAGCCCTGCCCGATCAGGCTGGTCAGCACGCGGTTCTTGCCTGCGACCTCGGCCATGTGGTGCAGCAACTCGCGTTCCGATTTGGCCTTGCCGAAATCCAGCGGCTGCTTTTGCCGGATACCCTTGGGCAGCGTGTCGTCGATCAGCGCGTCCAGATCTTTGGCACCGACAACCTTGAGCATTTCGGCCATCTCGTGCGGAGACGGGCCGATATGGCGGCGGTTGGCGAAATCATATGGCAAATACTCGGTCGGCGTGAACGACATGGATGCGTCCCCTGCATTTAGGTTTCAGTCATGGGGCCACCCGGCACGGGCAGCGCATTTGATCTTAGGCGATGAACTTCTGATAGGTGGCCTCGTCCATCAGCTCTTCCAGCTGTGACGGGTCGCTGACAGTCATCTTGAAGAACCAGGCTTCGCCCTGCGGGTCGTCGTTGACCTTGCCGGGGTTGTCGACCAGCATCTCGTTCACTTCGGTGATCTCGCCGTCGACGGGGGCCAGGATGTCCGAGGCCGCCTTGACCGATTCGATCACGACGATCTCGTCGTCCTTGCTGACAGTGGTGCCAACCTCGGGCAGTTCAACGAACACCACGTCGCCCAGCTGTTCGGCGGCATGGATGGTGATGCCCACGACCATTTCGCCGTCTTCCTCGCGCAGCCACTCGTGTTCTTCTGTGAAAATCATTTGGGTCGTCTCCTGAAGGGTTATCTTTTGAAGTTGGCAGGCACAAAGGGCAAAGCCGCCACTTGCACCGGCATCCGTTTGCCGCGCACCTCGCCCCACAGGGGGGTGCCGGTGCCGGTATGATCGACACTGACATAGCCCATGGCCACAGGTCCACCGACCGTGGGGCCAAAGCCGCCGCTGGTCACATGGCCCACGGGATCGGTCGCGGTTTCGCTGGCATAGATGGCCACGCCCTCGCGCATGGGCGCACGCCCTTCGGGCAGCAGGCCGACGCGCTTGCGGGCGGGTGTTTCCAGCGCCTTGTCCGCGCCCGGAAAGCTGCCTGCGCGGTCGCCGCCGGGGCGGCGCACCTTTTGCACCGCCCACATCAGCGCGCCTTCGGCGGGCGTGGTGGTGGTGTCGATGTCGTGGCCATAGAGGCACAAGCCCGCCTCGAGCCGCAGCGAATCGCGTGCGCCGAGGCCAATGGGGGCGACGCCGTCCTGTGCCAGCAGGGTGCGCACCAGTGCCTCGGCCTGGGCCGCGGGCACCGAAATCTCGTAGCCGTCTTCGCCGGTATAGCCCGAGCGCGAGGCCCAGACGTCAACACCGTCCAGCGACAGATCGGCCACATCCATGAACCGCATGTCCACCGCACGCGCGTCCAGCGCCGCGACAGCCGCCTCGGCCCCCGGCCCCTGCACCGCGACCAGCGCGCGGTCGGCCAGTTCGGTGACGGTCACCGATGGCGCCAAGGCGGCCTTCATCCGTGCGATATCCGCGCCCTTGCAGGCGGCATTGACCACCACCAGCAGATCGTCGCCCCGGCGGGCAAACATCAGATCGTCCTCGATCCCGCCTGCGTCATTGGTGAGAAACCCGTAGCGTTGCCGCCCGTCGCCCAGGCCCAGCACGTCCTGTGGCACCAGCGTCTCGAACGCCTGCGCCACCGCCTCCCACGATGAACCCGACAGGATCACCTGCCCCATGTGGCTGACGTCGAACAGGCCAGCCGCGGTGCGTGTGTGATTGTGTTCGCCCATCACGCCCATCGGATATTGCACCGGCATGGCGTAGCCTGCGAAGGGCACCATCCTGGCGCCCAGTTCCACGTGCAGATCATAAAGCGGCGTGCGCAGATCGTCAGACATCGGTCTCTCCTTCGACCGGGTCCGTTTTTGGAAAAACAGGCCGGCATCATATGACGCGCCCCAACGGCTGCGCCTGCGATGCCCCCTCTGTCCTGTCGCCTGAGATCGTTATCCCTTCGGCGGGTGCACGCGGCACCACTCTCCAGAGTCCTCAATATCGCCACGGTCCTGTTGCCTGAGAGTTTCCGGGGCGGTTGCTCCTTCGGCACCGGCACTTGAGGCCGGTTCTCCCATGTCGATGTCGGATAAGTAGCCAAGAGCGTCGGATACAGTCAATAGCCGATGCTGCATCTTGACACTGCGGGCGCAGCGAATGACACCAGTGCCCATGAAAGCACCATACTTTTTTGGCTACGGCAGCCTCGTCAACCGCGCCACGCACGCTTATCCGCAGGCGCAAACCGCAACCCTGTCCGGCTGGCGTCGCGCCTGGGTGCGCGCGCGCGAACGGGACGATCTGGTGTTCCTGACGGCTGTGCCCGATCCGACGGCGCGAATCTCCGGCCTGATCGCAGCGGTGCCGAACGCCGACTGGGCGGCGCTGGACGCGCGCGAAACCGGCTACCGCCGCCGCGAGGCCACAGATGCGGTAACCCACGGGGCGCCCGATGCCGAATCCATCGCCGTCTATGCCATCGACCCCACCGATATGCTCAACGAAGGCCGGCACCACATCCTGCAAAGCTATCTGGATGTGGTCGTGCAGGGGTTTCTCAACGAGTTCGGGGAAGACGGCGTGGCCGAATTCTTTGCCACCACCTCGGGCTGGGACACGCCGATTCTGGATGACCGCGACAAGCCGCTCTATCCCCGCGCGCAAGTGCTGAGCACGGCCGAAATGGCTCTGGTCGATCACCACGTCGCCCGCGTCAAAGCGGATCTGTAATATAAAAAAGGGCCGCGGAGACGCGCAGCCCTCATCTTCATCTTGCCCGAAAACTCCCCCCGGAGGGTCGGCCCGCCGCAAGCGCCTTACTTGCGGGCTTTGACGACCTGCAACAGCGGCATCACGGCGGACATGTCCGGCCCGTGGCTTTGCCCTGTCAGCGCCTTGCGCAGCGGCATGAACAACCCGCGGCCCTTGCGGCCCGTGGCCTCTTTGACGGCAGCGGTCCATGTGCCCCAGGCGGTTTCGTCAAACGGACCCTCGGGCAGCAATGTCATCGCTTGGGCCACGAAATCCGCGTCTTCGGCGTCAATCTCGGGCTCTGCGCCATCGCGGAACATCACCCACCACGCGTCCAGATCGTTCAGCGTGTTGATGTTTTCGCGGGTCACGGCCCAGAACGCCGGAGCCAGGTCCGCAGGCACGCCGAGTGCCTCGATGTCCGCGCGCACGTCTTCCAACGCCAGCGTCTGCAAATAGCGGCCGGTCAGCGGGTACAGGTCCGCCTCGTCGAACTTGGTCGGGGCCGAGCCGAAGCGGTTGATGTCAAAGCCGTCGATCAACGCGCCCATGTCGGTGCGCAGTTCGACCGGATCGGAGGACCCCAGACGCGCCATCAGCGACAGCAACGCCATCGGCTGCACGCCTGCCGCACGCAGGTCGCGCAGCGACAGGGTGCCCAGACGTTTCGACAGCGCCTCGCCCTGCGGGCCGGTCAGCAGCGAGTGGTGTGCAAAGGCAGGCGGTGTGCCGCCCAGCGCCTTGATGATCTGGATTTGCGTCGCGGTATTGGTCACATGGTCCGACCCGCGCACCACGTTGGTCACGCCCATTTCGACGTCATCCACAACCGATGCCAACGTATACAGCATCTGACCGTCGCCCCGGATCAGCACCGGATCAGAGACACTGGCCGCATCGATCGAGATGTCGCCCAGGATGCCGTCGGTCCATTCGATCCGCTCCTGGTCCAGCTTGAACCGCCACACGCCATTGCCCCGCTCGGCCCGCAGGGCGTCGCGTTCTGCATCGCTTAGCGCCAGTGCGGCGCGGTCATAGACGGGCGGTTTGCCCATGTTCAGCTGTTTCTTGCGCTTCAGGTCCAGTTCGGTCGGCGTCTCGAACGCCTCGTAGAACCGACCCGCCGCGCGCAGTTTGTCGGCGGCCTCTTCGTAACGGTCCAGCCGCTCGGACTGGCGCTCGACGCGGTCCCAGTGCAGGCCCAGCCATTCAAGATCCTGTTTGATGGCGTCGACGTATTCCTGTTTCGACCGCTCGGGGTCGGTGTCGTCGATCCGCAGGATGAACGTGCCGCCTGCCTTGCGTGCGATCATGAAATTCATCAACGCCGTGCGCAGGTTGCCGACGTGGATATAGCCAGTGGGCGACGGGGCAAAACGGGTGGTGATCTGATTGGACATGGGCGCTCTCCTGTTAGGCGCCGAAGTGTCACAGGGCGCGGGATTTGTCCAGATCAGCCGCGATTCAGCGGGTCCGGGCAATCGAAAAGGCCCGGACATCAGCCCGGGCCCGGTGGTGCCGCGCTGGCCGGTGCCTAGCGCATGACCTGCACGATGGCATTGGTCTGCGCATCCACCACAACGGTCTGGCCATTGATGGTCAGGTATCGCAGCCCCTCTTGCGGCACCTCATAGGTCGGAACGTTGGCAGGCACGGTCGCGCCCACTGCAACCTCACCGTCCAGATATACAGTCTCGACCGGATTGGTCGTGATATAGGTCACGGTTTCGGTCGTCGGTTCAACAGCCGCCGACCCCGCCGCGCCCCCGATGATGCCACCGGCGATAATGCCCCCGATCGGGCCACCCACAGCATAGGCGGTCAGCGCGCCGATGGTTGCACCGGCGGCGGCTCCGGTGTTCTTGTCCGCTTGTGTCTGTGCGGTGTCTTCATAGGTCACGCTATTCACCTCGACCGTTGCGGGGCGCGTGCTGAGGGCAACGGCCTGTTCGTCAACAGCGACGGCAAGGTAGTCGGACGAAGACCAGCCCGACTTGCCGTCAAAGACAACCTTGCACCACGCGGCGTCGGTCAGACAGCCATCAACCACGGCGGATTCGCCACCGGGGATTACGCCAAGAATGTCATATTGCGGGCCGGGGCCGCTGCGAATGTTCAGATCTGTGGCGGCGACGGCTGCGGTATTCTGGGCAAGGACGGGGGCGGCGGCTGTCAGCACAATGATCGACGCCATTCCAAGTTTGGTGATGCTCATGGTCGTTCCTCCGCAACGGCCGGGCTCCGTTATGGATGCCGCCTGAAAACCGCTGCTTGACTGCGGGAACAACGGTGCAGGAGAGTGGCGGTTCCGTCCCAAATCAGGGGGCCGAGCGAATGCATGACCTGTGCGCAGATTCTTGCCAACCCTCGTGAATGTTTTGGCTATTTTTGACCGAAGACAGATTTTTGGGGAACCGCAGCGCCCCCTAGCTTTTGTCGCGCCAGCGGTTCACGATGGGATAGCGGCGGTCCAGCCAGAACGCGTGTTTGGTCAGCCGCGCCCCCGGTGCCGACTGGAACCGTTTGTATTCGCTCAGGAACAACAGTCGCTCGACCTTTTGCGCTGTCTCGCGTGCAAAGCCTGCGGCGACGCAATCGGCAATGCTGCCGTCCTGATCCACCAGAATGTCCAGTATCGCGTCCAGTTCGGGGTAATCGGGCAGGCTGTCGCTGTCTTTCTGGTCGTCGCGCAGTTCGGCGCTGGGGGGTTTGGTGATGATCCGCTGTGGGATCACCTGCCCCGCATTGCCCATCATCCAGTCGCGGTGGTTGGCGTTGCGCCATGCGCAGGTGGTGAACACGCGCGTCTTGTACATATCCTTGATCGGATTGTACCCACCGGCCATGTCGCCATAGATCGTGGCATAGCCGACCGCGACCTCGGATTTGTTACCAGTCGTCAGCAACATTTCCCCGAACTTGTTGCTCATCGCCATCAGCAAAAGGCCGCGCAGGCGCGACTGGATGTTTTCCTCGGTCAGGCCGGGCTCCATGCCCGCAAACAGTGGCGCAAGCGTGTTGGTGATCGCGGCACGCCCTTCGGCGATGGGGACATAGTCATAGTGGCAGCCCAGCGCCTTGGCGCAACTTTCGGCGTCTTCCAGACTGTCCGGGCTGGTGTATTCCGACGGCAACATCACGCAGCGCACGTTTTCGGGGCCGATGGCATCGGCGGCGATGGTCGCCACCAGCGCGCTGTCGACGCCACCCGACATGCCCAGCAACACCTTTTTGAATCCCGTCTTGGCCATGTAATCGCGCAGCGAGCGCACCATGATGTGATAGTCCTGCTCCCACTCGTCCGGCTGCGGGGCAATCTCGCCCTCGACCACGCGCCAGCCGTCAGGGCCGCGTTCCAGATCGACATGGGCGATGGTTTCGGCCAGCACCGGCAACCGCATGGCCAGCTTGCCACCGGGGTTCAGCGCAAAGGATGCGCCGTCGAACACCTGATCGTCCTGACCGCCCACCATGTTCAGATAGATCAACGGCAGGCCGGTCTCGACCACGCGGGCAACCATATGGTTCAGCCGCGTTTCCATCTTGTCGCGGTAATAGGGCGATCCGTTCGGCACCAGCAGAAATTCCGCGCCGGTCTCTTGCAGGGTCTCGGCCACATCCTCGTGCCATGCATCTTCGCAGATCGGACTGCCGACACGGGCGTTGCCCACGCTATAGGGGCCGCCCAGGGGACCTGCATCAAAGATGCGCACCTCGTCAAAGACGGTCTCGTTCGGCAGGTGATGTTTCAGCACGCGGCTGACAATGCGCCCGCCACGACAGATCAGATAGGCGTTGAACAGTTCGGTGCCTTCGACCCAGGGGCCGCCGATGGCCAGCGTCGGCCCGTCAGCGCAGTCAACCGCCAGCGCCTTGACCGCCTCGATCGCTGCAATGTGAAACGCGGGCTTCATCACCAGATCCTGCGCGTTGTAGCCGGTGATGAACATTTCGGGCAGGGCCACCAGATCGGCACCTGCGTCGCGGCCTGCCTCCCATGCCGCGCGGGCCTTGGCCGCGTTGCCGTCGATGTCACCGACAGTGGGGTTCATCTGTCCCAGGGTGATGCGAAAAGTGTCGGCCATGCCTGCGCTCCGAAAATTGCTCATTGCCCCTATACGGTCTGGCCGCCCGGCGTGAAAGACCCCCGCAGGCAATTCGCGGCAACCACGCGCTTGTGTTGCCCTGAATGGCGGCAAAGCCATTGCGACCCCCTCGCGGTTTCTTTACCCTTTGGCAACGATCCACGGGGGCCACCCCTTCATCGCCAAAGGTGCCAAATGTCCACACGCAGCCTGTTCTTTTGCCTCGCCCTGCTTCCTGCCATTGCCCATGCGCAGGACAGTCAGGTGCTGACCAAGCAATATGACGACGGTGGCATTTACGAAGGCACGTTCAAAAACGGCCTGCAAAACGGCACCGGCACCTATCGGTTGCCCAACGGCTATGAATACACCGGCACCTGGGTCGACGGCGAAATCAAGGGCGAGGGCGTGGCGCGCTTTCCCAACGGGTCTGTCTACGAGGGCAATTTTGAAAAGGGCAAACCCGAAGGTTTCGGCAAGATCACCTTTTCTGATGGCGGCACCTATGAAGGCGACTGGCAAGCCGGCGCAATCATGGGTCAGGGTGTGGCGCTGTATGCCAACGGCGTGCGCTACGAGGGCGCGTTCCGCAATGCCAAACACCACGGCAAAGGCGTGATGCAAAGCCCCGGTGGCTATGAATACAAAGGCGACTGGGTTGATGGCGTCAAACAGGGTGTGGGCACCATCACCTACCCCGACGGCGCGGTTTATGACGGCGAGATTGCCAACGGCGAACGTGACGGCACCGGCACGCTGACCATGCCCGACGGGCTGGTCTATGCAGGCAAATGGGTCAACGGCCAGATCGACGGCAATGGCAAACTGACCCAACCCAACGGCGACATCTACGAAGGCGACCTTGTCGCCGGACGCCGCGAGGGCAAGGGGCGCGTGACCTATGCCAATGGCGATGTCTACGAAGGCGATTTCAAGGACGACCGCCGCGACGGCACCGGCACCTTTATCGGCAACGACGGCTACACCTATATCGGCAACTGGGTCGCGGGCCAGATCGAGGGCAAGGGCCGCGTGACCTACCCTGACGGCTCGGTCTACGAAGGCGACTTCCGCGACGATCTGGCCGATGGCACCGGCAAGATCACCTATGCCGACGGCGCGACCTACGAGGGTGGCTGGACCGCGGGCGTCATCGAAGGGCAAGGCAAGGCGGTCTATCCCAACGGTGTCGTCTACGAAGGCGGTTTCAAGAATGCCAAGAATGACGGTCAAGGCGTTATGACCTATGCCGATGGCTACCGTTACGAAGGCGGCTGGCAGGACGGGCAACGCCACGGCGCGGGCAAGGCCACCTACCCCGATGGCACCGTCTATGAGGGCAACTTTGAAAACGGCCAGCGCCACGGCACCGGCAAAATCGTGATGTCGGACGGGTTTACCTATGAAGGCGAATGGGTGCGCGGCGAGATCAGCGGCACCGGCACAGCGACATATGTGAACGGCGATGTGTACGAAGGCACCTTCCGCGCGGGCAAACGTCAGGGCAACGGCACCATGCGCTATGCCACCGGCGAGGAAGCCTCGGGCGATTGGGACAACGGCGCGCTGAAGCCGGAAGGTTAGGGTCCAGACCCTATGCTATGCCGAAACGGCACGCTGCACAGGCGGGTCCGTCTTCTTTGGTTCAGAAAATCCCCGCCGGAGGCACCGCGCCGCGCGCCAGCGTGGTGCAAATAATAATTCTGCCCCCTTTTCATTCATTCGCAGGCCTGTATAAGATTTCTCCATGATACAGGTCGCACATATCCCTACTGCCCGCGCTTCGCGTGCGATCCTGCGTGACCTACTGATCCTAATTCGCCTCTGAGCGTGCCATTCGGCGCGCCCGCTCAGAGGGGAGTGCCGCGCGCCACTGGCTTTTAGGACAATAAAGAGATCTCACATGACCCAAGAACAAGACCGCGTTGTCATTTTTGACACGACCCTCCGCGACGGTGAACAATCGCCCGGGGCCACCATGACCCACGCCGAGAAGCTGGAAATTGCCGGCCTGCTCGATGAAATGGGCGTCGACATCATCGAAGCAGGCTTTCCCATCGCATCAGAGGGCGACTTTGCCGCCGTTTCCGAGATTGCGAAGAACGCGAAAAACTCGGTGATCTGCGGCCTTGCCCGCGCGCAGCTGCCCGACATCGACCGCTGCTGGGAGGCCGTAAAACACGCGGCCCGCCCGCGCATTCACACCTTTATCGGCACCTCGCCATTGCACCGCGCGATCCCCAACCTGACCATGGACGAAATGGCCGAACGTATCGACCAGACCGTCAGCCACGCGCGCAACCTGTGCGACAACGTGCAATGGTCACCCATGGATGCCACCCGCACCGAGGCGGATTATCTTTGCCGCGTCGTGGAAATCGCGATCAAAGCGGGGGCGACCACGATCAACATCCCCGACACGGTCGGCTATACCGCCCCGCGTGAAAGTGCGGCGTTGATCCGTATGTTGCTGGAACGTGTTCCCGGCGCCGACGAGATCATCTTTGCCACCCATTGCCACAACGATCTGGGCATGGCGACCGCCAACAGCCTGGCCGCTGTCGAGGCCGGCGCGCGCCAGATCGAATGCACCATCAACGGGCTTGGCGAACGCGCGGGCAACACCGCGCTTGAAGAGGTCGTGATGGCCTTGCGGGTGCGCAACGACATCATGCCGTTCCAGACCGGCGTGGACAGCACCAAGCTGATGAACATCTCGCGCCGTGTTGCGACTGTTTCCGGTTTCCCCGTGCAGTTCAACAAGGCCATCGTCGGCAAGAACGCCTTTGCCCACGAAAGCGGCATCCATCAGGACGGCATGTTGAAGAACGCCGAAACCTTCGAGATCATGCGCCCCGAGGATGTGGGCCTGACCGAGACCAACATCGTGATGGGCAAACACTCGGGCCGCGCGGCGCTGCGTTCGAAACTGGAAGACCTCGGGTATGAGTTGGGCGACAACCAGCTGAAGGACGTGTTCGTTCGCTTCAAGGAACTGGCCGACCGCAAAAAGGAAATCTACGAAGACGACCTTATTGCGTTGATGCGCACCACGACCGATCCCGAAGAGGACCGGATCAAGCTGGTGTCGATGCGTGTCATCTGCGGCACCGAGGGCCCGCAGCAGGCCGACATGACGCTGGACGTCGACGGCGTTGAGCACAAGACCAGCCAGACGGGCGACGGCCCTGTGGATGCATCGTTCAACTGCATCAAGGCACTGGTTGCGCACACAGCACGCTTGCAACTGTATCAGGTGCACGCCGTGACCGAAGGCACCGACGCGCAGGCCACTGTTTCTGTGCGGCTTGAGGAAGACGGGCGGATTGTGACCGGTCAGTCAGCCGATACAGACACGGTCGTGGCATCGGTTCGCGCCTATGTCCATGCGTTGAACCGTTTGCTGGTGCGCCGCGAAAAGGGCGGGACTGACAAGCGCGAAATCAACTACAAAGACGTGAGTTGAGCCACACGCAGTTCGTGAAACATGAAAAAGGGGCAGAGGGATCATCCTGTGCTCCTTTTTTCGTGGCCGATGCGCTGAATACCCTGCCTGCCCACGCAAAAGCGGCCGGATGTCTCCACCCGGCCGCTTCAGTCGTTCATGCTTTGTCAGCGCAGATCAGAAGCTGGTCAGACCTGCAACCGAACCTGTCGCGCTGCTGATCACGTTGCCCAATGTGCGACGCGAAGAGGTGCGGCGGCCCAATTCATAGTTCACGCCAAAACTGACCTGGTCGATGTTCGGTGCGCCGTCGATGTTGATGCGGCCCAAAGCCAGCTCGACATTCGCGCCTTCGACGAACTCATATTGGCCTCCAACGGTAACCGATGTGCCGTCTGTACCGGCCAGATCGAAATAGGACACCGAACCGATGGCCGAGAACCCGTTGCCAAAGCTGTAGCCGCCGGCAACCGAGACCAGGTCCAGACCGTCTGTCGAGATCACGTCGGCCTGCACGTTGTAGATGTCCATGTCATAGTCGGCGAAGCCTGCGAACAGTGTTTCACCTTCGATGCGGATGATATCCAGACCGACGGTGCCGGTCGGCGCAACGTCCCACGACCCGAACAGGGTGTAGACAGTGTCGTTCAGATCGGACGACTCGCCAATTGCGGCGCCCAGTGCATAGGTGCCCATATCGTAATAAGCGAAAACCGATGTCAGGCTGGTGTCCGAACCGGCAAGATCCAGCGAGCTGTAATCCAGGCCCAACGACACGCCATTGTTCAGGCGGTATTCTGCGGCAAGCGAGCCATAGTCCAGATCGGTGCCTTCGAGATCGAAGTGCGCCGCCTCGCCCGAGAACGTCCATGCGTTGGCTGTGTACTCAATGCCGACACCCAGAACGGTCAGGTCGGCAGCGCCGGCGCCGTCCGCGTCCAGGCGGTGTTGTTTGATGAATGCGTTGCCGTAGGTCAGTTCACCAGCGGCGGCGACAGATGCCGTTGCGCAGATTGCTGTGGCGATGATTGCGGTGCGGAACATGATGTACCTTCGTTTCTTGTTTGCTACTCGGAAGGTCGGAATACGCCTTTGGTCCGCCGCCGACAGGGTGAACCGCAGGTTGTCCAAAATGTACCGCCGGCTTGTGACCTTCACGCCACAAGCCATAAGGCGCTGTACAATCAGCGCCAAGCTTAACGATTATTTATCAATGGCTTGACTGTCTGCCGCTGTCAGTAGGGGTCTTTCGCCTCCCTATTTTCGCTCAGCGACTCTTGTGACCGCAGCACGATGCGCTCAACGGCGTCGGCCAGATGTACTTCGGCGATGTGGTCATCGCCTGCCGCGACCCGGATCTTGTGCGCTTCCATCAGAACGGCGGCATGGCTGGACCCGCGCGGAGGGATGAATTTGTAGCAGGCCAGTTCGATCAGCAACCCGCAGGGGTCTTTGAAATAGATCGAATCCATGAACCCGCGGTCCTTGACGCCCGAATTGCCGATGCCGCGCGCCTTGAGCCGGTCAGGCACCTGCCCGAATGTGGCGCGGTCCACTTCGAACGCCAGATGGTGTACACAGCCCACTTCCATCGGCGTGCGACGGTTGTCGGCCTTGCGGGCGTCGTTGGTAAAGACTGTTATCAGCCGCCCGTCTCCGGGATCGAAATACAAATGCCCCTGATCGGGATCGTCCAGATTGGGCTGATCGAAAATGAACGGCATACCCAACACACCCTCCCAGAAATCAATCGTGGTCTGCCGGTCGGCACCGGTCAAGGTTATGTGATGAACACCCAGAACCTGAAGTTTGCGCATGATTATTCTCCCTTTTTCATCGCGGAACTTAGCACGCGCAGCCCTGTGCGCCATATCCTGTTGGCCGGAGTACGTTTTTGCGATCTGCGCCCAAAGGCTGCGCATCTATCAAGCTGCGCGGGAACCCGCGTAACCAAGACCCAATCGGCCCTTTCGTCTGGCGCGACACATCCCTATAAGTCGAGCGCCCGCAGCAATCATGACTCGCGGGCCAAAACGTATTGACGAAGGGTACGCGCATGTCGTGGTTTGGAAATTTGGGTGGTCTGTTTTCTTCGGATATGGCCATTGATCTCGGAACGGCTAACACTCTGATATACGTAAAAGGCAAGGGCGTCGTTCTGTCCGAGCCTTCGGTTGTGGCCTATCATATCAAGGATGGCGTCAAGAAAGTGCTCGCCGTGGGTGAAGATGCCAAGCTGATGCTGGGCCGGACGCCCGGCAGCATCGAGGCGATCCGCCCGATGCGCGAAGGCGTGATTGCCGACTTTGACACCGCCGAAGAGATGATCAAACATTTCATCCGCAAGGTGCACAAACGATCGACATTTTCCAAACCCAAGATCATCGTCTGCGTGCCCCATGGCGCGACCCCCGTTGAAAAACGCGCAATCCGCCAGTCGGTTCTGTCCGCAGGCGCCCGCCGCGCCGGGCTGATTGCCGAACCGATTGCGGCGGCCATTGGTGCCGGGATGCCCATCACCGACCCGACCGGCAACATGGTCGTGGACATCGGCGGCGGCACAACCGAAGTTGCCGTTCTGTCGCTGGGTGACATTGTTTATGCCCGCTCGGTCCGTGTCGGTGGCGACCGCATGGACGAGGCGATCATCAGCTATCTGCGCCGCCAGCAAAACCTGCTGGTCGGTGAAACCACTGCCGAACGCATCAAGACATCCATCGGCACCGCCCGTATGCCCGACGACGGGCGCGGCACCTCGATGCAAATCCGTGGCCGCGACCTGTTGAACGGTGTGCCCAAGGAAATCGAAGTGACCCAGGCGCAAATCGCCGAAGCGCTGGCCGAACCCGTGCAGCAGATCTGCGAAGCGGTGATGACCGCGCTGGAAACCACGCCGCCCGATCTGGCGGCGGACATTGTCGACCGTGGCGTGATGCTGACAGGCGGCGGGGCGCTGCTGGGTGATCTGGATCTGGCCCTGCGCGAACAGACCGGTCTGGCGGTGTCGATTGCCGACGAATCGCTGAACTGCGTGGCCTTGGGCACCGGCAAGGCGCTGGAGTTCGAAAAGCAGCTGCGTCACGCCATCGACTACGACAGCTAAGCCTTGGGCCCCTTTGCAAAAAGGGGCCATTTGCGGCACAGTCGATGCATACCTTCGCCGCGCCGATCAAACCGCAGGTGAGATTTTACGTTGGCCAAAGACCGTTCCTCATCATCTGATTATGTCGCTCCGATCCGGCGGCTGCTGACGGCTGTTCTGGTTCTGGCGCTGATTGCCACCTTTGTCGTCTGGCGCATCGACAGCCCGCGCGTCGAACGGTTCCGCGCGCAGGTCACGGACCGGATCGTGCCGAATTTCGACTGGGCGATGGCCCCCGTCACCGGCACCATCAATCTGGTGCGCAACTTCCGCAGCTATCAGCGTATCGCGGAACAAAACGCCGAACTGCGCCGCGAGCTGCGCAAGATGCAGGCGTGGAAAGAGGCCGCCGTTCAGCTGGAACAAGAGAACGCGCGGCTGCTGGACCTGAACAACGTGCGGCTGGACCCGCGTTTGACGGTGATTTCCGGCATGGTCCTGGCAGACAGCGGATCGCCTTTTCGCCAATCCGTGTTGCTGAACGTGGGCGCACGCGACGGGCTGGTTGACGGCTGGGCCACAATGGATGGCATCGGCCTTGTCGGGCGTATTTCAGGCGTGGCCGAGAACACGGCGCGGGTGATCCTGTTAACAGATGCCTCAAGCCGCATTCCCGCGACGATCCAGCCGTCGGGACAGCGTGCCATTGTGGCCGGCGACAACAGCCCCAACCCGCCGGTGGATTTTCTGGAAAACCCCGATCTGGTGCGCCCCGGTGACCGTGTGTTTAGCTCGGGCGATGGCGGTGTGTTTCCGGCGGGCCTGCTGATCGGCGAGATAGCCAAAGACCCCGGCGGGCGCTTGCGCGTGCGTCTGGCGGCCGATTACGAGCGGCTCGAATTCCTGCGGGTGCTGCGCCACTATGGCAACGAACCGGTCAGCGACACAGCCCGGATCATAACCCCGGAGCAGGCTACAGGGGCGGTGAATGAGTGAACAGTCACAACCCCGTCTGTGGCTGATGCGTGCCGCTTTTTGCGGGCTGGTGCTGCTGATTCTTTTCTTTCAACTGCTGCCGTTGCAAACCCAGCCGGGACAATGGGCGCCGCCCGACCTGTTGATGGGCTTTGCCTTTGCCTGGTCGGTGCGCCGGCCCGAATATGTGCCCGCCCTGATGTTGGCCGCGCTGCTGTTGCTGGCGGATCTGCTTTTGCAGCGCCCTCCCGGCCTGTATGCTGCGCTGGTGCTGTTGGCTTGCGAAAACCTCAAGGGTCGTGCCCGTGCCTTGCGCGCGTCGACGCTTGTTGCCGAATTGTTGACCGTGGCCATGTTGATGGTCGGGGTCGCTGTGGCGTATCGTCTGGTTCACAAAGTGATGTTGATTGACACAGCACCGATGGGCCTGTCGCTTTTGCAACTGGGGCTGACCATCCTGAGCTATCCCTTGGTGGTGCTGGTCACCCACAGCATCATGCGGGTCCGCAAAACCGGACCGGGCGATCTGGAAACGACAAGAGGCCGCATATGAAACGCACACGCGCCGAGGCCGAAGCCGGCAACCGCACGATTTCGCGCCGCGCCGCCGTTCTGGGCGGCATGCAACTGGCCTTTGTCGGCGGGTTGGCCGCGCGGATGAACTTTTTGCAGGTCGACCAGGCCGATCAGTTCCGGCTGCTGGCCGAAGACAACCGCATCAAGGACAGCCTGATTCCCCCTGCCCGTGGCGAAGTGTTTGATCGCAACGGCGTGCAACTGGCCAAGAATGTCCCGTCCTACCGCATCGTCGTCAAACGCGAGGACATCGGCGATGTCGACGCCGCGCTCGAACGGCTGTCCCGCGTGGTCAAGCTGGATCCTGACGAGCTGGAACGCGCGATGATCGAGATGAAACGCTCGGCCCCGTTCCATCCGATTACCATTGCCGAAAACGTGTCTTGGGAGGATATCAGCCGCGTCAGCGTCAATGCCCCTGCCCTGCCCGGCGTCACACCCGAAGTCGGGCTCAGCCGCATTTACCCGCTGGGTTCGGACTTTGCCCATGTGCTGGGCTATGTCGGACCGGTCAGCGACTATGACCTTGAACAGATCGAAGCGCCCGACCAATTGCTGCTGATTCCACGCTTTCAGATCGGCAAGGTCGGAGTCGAAGCCAAGCAAGAGGAACGTCTGCGCGGCAAGGCCGGCGTGAAACGTGAAGAGGTCAACGCCACGGGCCGCGTCATGCGCGAACTGGACCGCCGCGAGGGGCGACCGGGGGCAGATATTCAGCTGACCATCGACGCAAATCTGCAAAACTACGTTCAGGCCCGGCTGGGCGAAGAAAGCGCCAGCGCGGTGGTGATCGATTGCGAGACCGGCGATCTGGTGGCCATCGCCTCGTCGCCGTCGTTCGACCCCAACCTGTTCGTGCGCGGCATTTCCGTGGCCAATTACAAGGAACTGACTGAAAACCTTCACCGTCCGCTGGCGTCAAAATCAGTGCAGGGGGTTTATCCTCCGGGGTCAACGTTCAAAATGATGACGGCGCTGGCTGCATTGGAAGAGGGCATGGCCCAGCCTGACGAGACGGTCTATTGCCCCGGCTATCTGGAAGTGGCCGATCGTCGCTTTCACTGCTGGAAGCGGGGCGGGCACGGCTATGTCGATCTGCAAAACAGTCTGAAACAGTCCTGCGATGTCTATTATTACGATCTGGCCCTGAAGGTCGGGATCGAGAAGATTTCGGCCATGGCACAACGCTTTGGTCTTGGGGTGCGTCATGATGTGCCGATGTCGGCCATTTCGCAGGGCCTGACGCCGACAAAGGACTGGAAGCGGCGCGTCCACGGCCAGGACTGGGTGATTGGCGACACGGTCAACGCCTCGATCGGTCAGGGCTATATGCTGGCGTCACCGCTGCAACTGGCGGTCATGACCGCCCGTATTGCAACAGGCCGCACTGTGACGCCCCGTCTAGTGAAGTCGGTGGACGGCATCGAAGAGCCGTCAGGCGCCGGTGAAAGCATGGGATTGAACGAAAACAACCTGCGCAAGATGCGCCGCGCGATGTACGATGTGGTGAACGACCGGCGCGGCACGGGCTATGGCAGCCGGATCATCACCGAAGGCATGCGCATGGCAGGCAAAAGCGGCACCAGCCAGGTTCGCAACATCACCGCCGCCGAACGCGCACGCGGTGTTGTCAACAACAACGACCTGCCGTGGGAGCGGCGCGACCATGCGCTGTTCGTAAGCTTTGCCCCCTTCGAAAACCCCAAATATGCCGTCTCCGTCATCGTCGAACATGGCGGTGGCGGGTCGTCCGCTGCGGCGCCGATTGTACGCGATATCACCTTGCAGGCTCTCTATGGCGGTGAGCCGCCGCTTGATGCCTATCCAACCAAAGACCGGGGCCGGATCAAGACCCAGCAAGAGCACCTGCGCAGCGTGCGTCCCCTGGCCGATCTGGGTGGCTCAGATCAGGCATGAGCTATCTTGAATACTCCGTCAAATCCGTCCCCTCGGGATTTCGCAAAATCCTGTATCTGAACTGGCCGCTGACGATCCTGCTGTCGTCCGTCGCCGGTGTCGGCTTTCTGATGCTTTATTCGGTGGCGGGTGGCTCTTATACGCCATGGGCCGAGCCGCAGATGGAACGCTTTGGTGTGGGTCTGGTCCTGATGGTGCTGGTCGGGATGGTGCCGATCTGGTTCTGGCGTTCGGTGTCATCGGTGGCCTATGGCATTTCTGTGATGCTTCTGGTTGCGGTCGAATTGTTCGGGTCTGTCGGGATGGGGGCGCAACGCTGGATTGATCTGGGCTTTATGCGCTTGCAGCCGTCCGAGCTGATGAAGGTCACGCTGGTGATGTTTCTGGCGGCCTATTACGACTGGCTGCCCCCGGCCAAGAAGTCGCGCCCCGTCTGGGTGCTGATACCGGTGGTGATGATATCGATCCCCACGGCACTGGTGCTGGGCCAGCCCGACCTGGGCACCGCCATCCTGTTGCTGGCGGCGGGTGGCGGCCTGATGTTTCTCGCCGGTGTCCACTGGGCCTATTTCGCGGCTGTTCTGGCGGCCGGAATCGGGCTGATTGCCGCTGTGTTCCAGTCGCGCGGCACGCCCTGGCAGTTGATCAAGGATTACCAGTACCGCCGGATCGACACGTTTCTTGATCCCTCCTCGGACCCGCTGGGCGCCGGATATCACATCACACAGTCCAAAATCGCACTGGGATCGGGTGGCTGGACCGGGCGCGGGTTCATGCAGGGCACGCAATCGCGGCTGAACTTCCTTCCCGAAAAACACACCGACTTTATCTTTACCACGCTGGCTGAAGAGTTCGGCTTTGTCGGCGGGTTTTCCCTGCTGGTGCTCTATGCGCTGATCATCTTTTTCTGCGTCGTATCAGCCATCAACAACCGCGACCGGTTTTCGTCGCTGCTGATCCTGGGACTGGCGCTGAACTTTTTCCTCTTTTTCTCGGTGAATATGTCGATGGTCATGGGATTGGCGCCCGTTGTGGGTGTGCCTTTGCCGCTGGTCAGCTATGGTGGCTCGGCAATGCTTGTGCTCATGCTCGCCTTCGGCTTTGTTCAAAGCGCCCATATCCACCGACCAAGGTAATCTATGATCAACGTACTTTTCGCCGCCCAGCCTGACGGTTGGGACAGCTATGAAACCCCGCTGAAACAGGCCATTGCCAATGCGGGTGTCACGGCATTTCTGGCCAGGGATATTCCGCCCGAAGACGTAGATTACATCGTCTATGCGCCCAGCTCTCCCTTGCAGGACTTTACCCCCTACACGCGGGCCAAGGCGGTGCTGAACCTGTGGGCGGGGGTGGAAAAGATCGTGGGCAATCCGACGCTGAACATTCCGCTGACGCGGATGGTCGACAGCGGGTTGAGCCAGGGCATGTGCGAATGGGTCACCGGCCACACCCTGCGTCACCATCTGGGCATGGACGCGCATATCAACTGCGCGCCCGGGCACTGGGTCAACGTGGCCCCGCCGCTGGCATGGGACCGCAAGGTGACGGTGCTGGGGCTGGGCGAACTGGGCACGGCCTGTGCGCAGATGCTGTCACAGATCGGCTTTGACGTCACCGGCTGGTCGCGCAGTGCCAAGGACATTGACGGCATCCGCTGCCTTTCGGGCGATGCGGGTCTGACACAGGCGCTGACGGGGGCGGAGATCGTCGTGCTGCTGTTGCCCGACACCCCCGCGACCGAAAACACGCTGAACGCCGACACGCTGGCGCTGCTGGCGCAGGGTGCGTGTATCATCAACCCTGGACGCGGTCCCCTGATCGACGACGACGCATTGCTGGCGGCACTGGATTCGGGCCAGATCGGCCATGCGACGCTGGACGTGTTCCGCATCGAACCGCTGCCCGAAGCACACCCTTATTGGCACCACCCGCGCGTGACCGTAACGCCGCATGTGGCGGCAGAAACGCGGGCAAAATATTCGGCCCTGACAGTCGCTGAAAACATCCGGCGCGGCGAAGCGGGCGAGCCGCTGCTGCATCTGGTGGATCGCACGGCAGGGTACTGACCCGCCGCGTTCAGTCGCTTGCCGCGCCATCCGCAAAGCGCTGCAACAGGCGTTGTCTGATCTCTGACGGCTCGGCGCCTATCGCCTGCATCACCTGATCCAGCTGGCCGCGTGCGCCGTGCAGCTGGTCCAGCAGCGACATGATGATCACCAGCGCATCCTCGTTCACCTCGAAATCATCCGTCAGCTCGCACAGCAGGGTGATCCGGCGAATGTCCAGGGTGCGGTAGCGTGGCCCGTCAGGGGTGCTGACCGGGGTCACGATGCTGAGCCGCTCAAAATGGCTGAGGCGCTCGGCCGTCAGCGAGGTGACGCTTTCGATCACCTGCGCGCGGGCGTAGACATGTTTCATGCTGTCTCCTTTCCTGCGCGCGGGTCATAGGGGTGATCTGCCCGCCAGTTTTCCATGAAAGTTTTCAGGGCGGCATCAATCTTGGGCGGGCTGACAATGCGCAGCGTGATCCGTTGGTCACCCTTGCCCGCGCGACCTTTGATGCCGCGCCCTTTCAACCTCAGAACCTGCCCCGAGCTGGCACCGGCCGGCACACTGACCTTGACCGTTCCCGACACCGTGCGCACCGGCACCTTGCCGCCCAGAATGGCCTCGTCAATTGTAATGGGCAACGTGACGACAATATCATCTCCGTCACGCTCGAAAGCGGGGTCCGGGATCACGTCCAGCGTGATAAAAGCATCCCCTGGCTGACCGGCTCCGTAGCCGGGCGCACCCTTGCCGCGCAATCTCAAAATCTGGCCGTCACGCGCGCCTTCGGGAATCGTGACTTCGAGCGCGCCGCCATCCGGCAAGGTGATCCGGGTCTTGGTGCCCAGCACGGCATCCAGAAACGGCACACCCAGACGATACTGTCTGTCTTGCCCCGGCACATCACCGGGCGCACCACGTCCTGCGCCGCGATTGCGGGCAAAGTTGGCAAAGAAATCATTCGGGGCGAAACCGCCCTGAAACGGGTTGCCTCCGGCAGCGGTGCGGCGTTGGGTATAGGGATTTTCCGGCCTGCGCGCATCGTCACGATAAAAGCCGCGCGGCGCGTGTTCCGCACCGGATGCGTCGATTTCTCCGGCGTCAAAACGGCGGCGCTGTTCGGGGTCTTTCAACAGATCATAGGCGCGCCCCGCCGCCTTGAACCGCGCCTCGGCCCTTGGGTCATCGGGGTTCAGATCAGGATGGTCCGTGCGCGCGATCTTGCGATAGGCTTTCTTGATTTCGTCGGCAGTGGCCGTTTTGGTCAGACCAAGCGCGGCATAAGGATCTTGTGACATTATCTTCTCCGCATTTGCTTAGGGTCCGGACCCATTAATCTTACGTCGTCAGCGGCCAACCGATGCCGCCGCCCCGAAAGAGCGGCGGCATAGCGCATCACGCCGCCAGACCGCGTCCTTTCAGCAAGGCCTCGACCCCCGGCAAACGCCCTCGAAACGCGGTGTACAGTTCGGCTGCGTCGCGGCTGCCACCTGTGCTTAGGATATTGTCCTCCAGCGCTTTCGCCACCTCTTTGTCGAATGCCCCGCCCGCCTCTTCAAAGGCGGCGAAAGCATCGGCGTCCATCACTTCGGACCACATGTAGCTGTAATAGCCCGACGAATAGCCATCGCCCGAAAACACATGGGCGAAATGCGGCGTCGCGTGGCGCATCCCGATGGCCTGAGGCATGCCCAACCCTTCCAGAATTTCGGCCTGACGCGCCAACGGATCGGCTGGGGCGTCGCCGTCGTGAAACTCCAGATCGACAAGGGCCGAGGCCACATATTCAACGGTCTGAAAGCCCATGTCATAGGTCGCCGCCGCCAGCACCTTGTCCAGCAACACCTGCGGCATCGCCTGCCCGGTATCGGCATGGATGGCAAATGTGCTCAGCACTTCGGGCACGTCCAGCCAGTGTTCGTACAACTGGCTTGGCAACTCGACAAAGTCACGCGCGACGGATGTGCCCGACACGCTTTCATAGGTCACATCCGACAGCATCTGGTGCAGCGCATGGCCGAATTCGTGAAACAGCGTGCGCGCGTCATCATAAGACAGCAGCGCCGGATCGCCCTTGGCAAAGTTGCAGACGTTGATCACCACCGGTGTCTGCACCTGCGGATGTTTCGCCTGTGACCGCATCGCGGAACACCACGCGCCCGAGCGTTTCGAGCCGCGTGCGAAATAGTCGCCGATGAACACCGCGATATGTTCGCCGCCCCGCGTCACGTTCCACGCGCGGCAATCAGGGTGATAGAGCGGTACGTCCAGCGGTTCGAACGACAGGCCAAACAGCCGCGACGCACAGTCAAACGATGCCTCGATCATCCGGTCGAGTTGGAAGTACGGCTTCAGCTCGGCCTCATCCAGATCATGCAGCTGCTGGCGGCGGCGTTCGGAATAGAACCGCCAGTCCCAGGCTTGCAGATCTCCGTTCACCCCGTCCTGCTGCATCATCTGGCCCAACACCCATGCGTCGGCCTCGGCCTGTGCCTTGGCCGGCTCCCAGACCTGCATCAACAAGGCCCGAACCGATGCCGCGTCGCCCGCCATTTCGGTTTCCAGCTTGTAGGCTGCAAAATTCTGATAACCCAACAGCCTGGCACGCTCTTCGCGCAGTTTCAGGATTTCGGCGGCAATCTCGCGGTTGTCGGTCTTGCCGCCATTGGCACCGCGCGCGGCCCATGCCTTGTAAGCCACTTCTCGCAGGTCACGCCGGGTCGAGAATTGCAAAAACGGCACGATCAGCGACCGCGACAGGGTGATCACGGCCCCATCCGCGCCCTTTTCCTTACCTGCTTCCTGTGCTGTACGGATCACGAAATCCGGCAGGCCCGCCATATCGGTCTCGGGCAGGTCCATATGCCAGTCGCGTTCATCCGCCAGCAGGTTCTGCGTAAACTCGGTGCCCAGAACCGCCAGACGCCCCTTGATCTCTTTCATCCGCGCGGCCTCGGCCCCGGTCAGCGCAGCGCCGGCACGGACAAAGCCGCGATGGGTCAGCATCAGCACCCGCGCCTGCTCGTCGCTCAGGTCCAGACTGTCGCGTTGGCCCCAAACCGCGGCCACGCGGGCAAACAGCGCGGTGTTGGCCGAAATATCGGAAAAATGCGCGGCCAGCCGCGGTGAGAATTCACGCTGCAACGCCTCGCGCGCCGGATTGCTGTCCGCCCCTGCGACGGAAAAGAACACGCCCAGAACCTTGTCCAGATCACGCCCGGCGGCCTCAAGCGCGCCGATTACGTTGTCAAAGGTCGGCGCATCGGCATTGCCGGCAATCGCGTCAATCTCGGCGTTATGCGCCGCCAGCGCCTGATCCAGCGCGGGGGTAAAGTCGTCGTCGGAAATGGTATCAAACGGGGCGATCTGGAACGGCGTATCCCATTCGGCAAGCAAGGGGTTGGTCATGTGGGGTCTCCTTTGACCTCAACCTAAACCTTGCCTCGCCACTTGCAATCGCATCCGCCCGATCTGGCGCAGGAAATCACCCCTTGTCGCCGCAAACCGGACAATCGCCGCGCCGCGCCAAAGTGATCTTGCGGCTCTCGCCATAAAGCGCGTCGTAGATCAGCATTTCGCCCCGCAGCGGTGTGCCAGCATTGGTCAGCAGCTTGACCGCCTCGACCGCCATCATCGCCCCGACCACACCGGGCAATGGCCCTAGCACGCCCGCCTCGGCGCAACTAGGGGCCAGTCCGTCGGTGGGGGCCTGCGGGAAAATACACTGGTAACACGGCGCGCCACGGGCGGGGTCAAAGACGCTCAGCTGTCCCTCCCACTGGCTCAGCGCGCCCGAGATCAACGGCACGCCCGCCGCGACCGCCGTGCGGTTGACCAGATAGCGGGTGTCGAAATTGTCGGTGCCGTCCAGCACCAGATCATATTCCGCGACCAGTTCGGCGGCGATGTCCGCGTCAAAGCGGCGGTGATAGGGGCGCACGGTGATGAAGGGGTTCAACGCCTCCAAAGCGGCTTGGGCCGAAAACACCTTGGGCATGCCGATGCGCGCATCTGTGTGGATCACCTGTCGTTGCAGATTGCTGCCTTCGACGACATCGGCGTCGATCACCCCCAGCGTGCCCACGCCTGCGGCAGCAAGATACTGCAAGGCAGGCGCGCCAAGGCCGCCCGCCCCCACGACCAGCACGCGCGCGTTTTTCAACGCCACCTGACCCGGCCCGCCGATTTCGCGCAGCACGATGTGGCGGGAATAGCGGTTCAGTTCGACCTCGGTCATCGGCCCACCGGATGGCGGGGCCGCCTGTTCGCCCATAGCGCGCGCCTTTAACCGCCGCAGGCCCCAACGATAGGCCAGCACCAGCACGACAAAGCCGCCAAGGATCAACCACAGCGCCGCGCTCTCGCCTGTGGCCAGACGCAAGGGATGCGCATCCGGCAGCACCAGATGCAGCGCCAGAACCGCCACATACAGCAGCAGGACCATATTCAGCCGCACCGCGCGCGGCGCGCCCATCATCGCCCCCACGCCCCACAGCGCCGCAGCAAGGCCCAGAACCAATATCATTGCGCGCCCGTCGACCCAAAGCCGCCGGTGCCGCGCGCTGTGTCGTCCAGCACCTCGACCAGATCAAACCGCGCCTGCACCACGGGGGCCACCACCATCTGCGCGATGCGCATCCCGTGCTCGACCACAAAGTCGGCATCGCCGAGATTGATCATGATCACCCCCAACGGTCCGCGATAATCGCTGTCTATGGTCCCGGGTGTGTTCACCAGAGTCACCCCGTGTTTCAACGCCAGCCCCGAGCGGGGCCGCACCTGCACCTCGAAACCGTCAGGAATCGCCAGCCGCAGCCCCGTCGGCACCAGCGCCCGCGCGCCGGGTTTCAGCACCACAGCCGTTTGATCCACAAAATTCGCCCGCAGGTCTGCACCCGCGGCGCCCGAAGTTTCGTAAGATGGCAAACCCAGATCGGTATCTGCGCCCGCATCCCAGACAAATTGCAACGTCACAGCTTCATTCTTCATCTTGCCCAGAAAACTCCCGCCGGAGGCATAAAAGTTCTATTCCAAGGCGTCCGCAATCCGCGCCGCCAGCTTTTGTGCCACCGCACCCTTGCCCATACGCGGCCAATCCTCGACGCCCGCATCCGAGATCAGATGCACCGCATTTTCACTGCCCCCCATGATCCCCGTCTCGGGCGACACGTCATTGGCCACGATCCAGTCGCAGCCCTTGCGCTTGCGTTTGGCGGTGGCATTTTCGACCACGTCATTGGTCTCGGCGGCAAAGCCCACGACCAGCCCGGGCCGCCCCTGCGTCATTTGCGAGACTGTCGCCAGAATGTCGGGATTCTCGGCAAACTCCAGCTTCGGCATTCCGTCCTTGGTTTTCTTCAGCTTCCGGTCCGACGCAGACGCCACCCGCCAGTCGGCCACAGCCGCCGCGAAAACGGCCGCGTCACAGGGCAGCGCCGCCTGCACGGCCTGCAACATCTGCTGTGCGGTCTGCACCCTGACCACCTGCACCCCCGCAGGCGGGGGTACATCCGCGGGGCCGGTGACAAAGACCACCTCGGCCCCCAAAGCGGCCAGTGCAGCCGCCAGCGCCGTACCTTGGGCACCGGACGAGCGGTTGGCGATATAGCGCACCGGATCAATAGGCTCGTGCGTCGGCCCTGACGTGACCAGCACCCGTTTGCCCGCCAGCGGCCCACCGTCCAGCGCGCCTTCAAGGGCGGCGACAATCTCCAGCGGTTCTGCCATGCGCCCCGGCCCGAATTCGCCGCAAGCCATGTCGCCGTCGTTCGGCCCGATCACCGCAATGCCGTCCCCGCGCAGGGTCGCCAGATTGCGCCGGGTCGCGGGGTGGTCCCACATCCGCACGTTCATCGCGGGCGCGATCATCACGGGCGTGTCGGTGGCCAACAGCAGCGTCGACGCCAGATCATTCGCCAGCCCCTGCGCCATCTTCGCCATCAAATCCGCCGTTGCCGGAGCCACCAGCACCAGATCGGCCGAGCGCGACAGCTGGATATGGCCCATCTCGGCCTCATCCGTCAGGTCGAACAGATCGCGATACACTTTGGTCCCGGCCAGTGCCGAGACAGACAAAGGCGTGACAAATTCGGCCCCGGCCTGCGTCAGCACAGGCGTGACCATCGCGCCGCGTTCACGCAGCCGCCGGATCAGGTCCAGCGACTTGAACGCCGCAATCCCGCCGCCGATGATCAGAAGAATTCTTTTGCCGTTCAGCATCCTGCGTCCCCGCTGCCGTCACTTTCGCCCAACCATATGCCGCACATGCGCATTCTGCCAGCCCGTAAGCGCTGCCCTATTCAAAGGCCGCGCAGGGGTCGGGGCGCGTCTGTGCCGCACTGTCCCACACCGCATCGAACCCGCCATCGGGGACTTCGCCCGCTTCGCCCTGTCCGATGGTGCGCACAGGGGTGCCGGGCGCAACCTGTGCCAGATAGCTTGGCACGCCCCAATCCTTGCGCGCGTGGCCGTTGCCGGTGATCACGACAACCGGCCCGCCGGTGTCGGCCAACGCCTTGACCGCCGCCTGCGCCAGTGTCGCATCGCGCAGCCGCTGAACCTTGACCATTCCGGGCAGCAACTTTTTGGGCAGCGCATCGCAATGGGCGGCCCGCTGTAGCGCCTCGCGCGCACTTTGCTCTGCATCGCTCAGGTCGCGGTCCAGCCCATAGGCCGGGGCCGCGTCAAAGACCGCACCCAACGGCCCTTTTACAGCGCGGCTGGCCATATCACGCGGAACGGCAGCGCCGTAGCTGACAGCGTCAGAGGCCGCTGCAAAAATGGGATGGTACATAGAGAAATCCGGCCATCCCGCCTCGGCCCAGCCCAGTGTTTCGGCCATCTTGTCAGCGTCCGCAATCAATGCGGGCGTGACCATGGCCGCCTGTGCAGGCGTCAGCATTTCCCAGACAATCGCCCTGGGATGCACCTGCGCCACCACTGCGGCCTGTGCCGCGTGATGGGCCGGATTGTCGTGTACCTCGCCAACAATCACAATGTCGGCCTCCGACACATCAGCAGGTTCAAAAGCAAAGGCCGCCCCGGCAAGGACGGCCCACGACAGCAGTGCGGGAATCATATGTCTCATAAGAGGAAGTGATGCACTTCCCGGCTCTGTGTCTCCAGCGATTTCCGCATCTTGGCAAAAGCGGCGGCTTCCAGCTGACGCACCCGCTCTTTGCTCAGCGACAGTTCCTGCCCCAGACTTTCCAGTGTGCGCACCTCATCGCGCAACTTTCGTTCGCGCACGATGAACCGTTCACGCTCGTTCAGCGCATTCATCGCCATCAGCAACCATTCGCGCAACTGCGCCGTATCATGTTCGTTTTCGACCAGCTCGGCGGCTTGCGCGCCATCATCTTCCAGCGCGTCAATCCATTCGCGCCCTTCGTCCTCGGACGATTGCGTGGCGTTCAGCGAATAGTCCGATCCACCCAAACGCCCCTCCATCATTTCCACGTCCCGCAGCGGCACGCCGATCTCGGTCGAAATCATCTGCCGCAACTGGTGCCGGTCCAGCGTTTCCCCCGCCGCGGCGCTTTCACGCTCCAGCCGCGCCTGAACGCGGCGCATATTGAAGAACAGGGATTTCTGGGAAGAGGTCGAGCCCGTGCGCACCATCGACCAGTTACGCATGACGTAATCCTGAATCGACGCCTTGATCCACCAGACCGCATAAGTCGAAAACCGCACCCCACGATCCGGGTCGAATTTGTCAGCGGCTTTCATCAGGCCCAGACCCGCTTCCTGGATCAGGTCGTTCATCGGCGCGCCGTAGCGTTTGAACTTTGATGCCATCGAAATGGCCAGCCGCATATAGGCCGTAATCAGCCGGTGCAGCGCTGCCTCGTCACGTTCGTCGCGCCACGCATAGGCCAGCTTCAATTCGGTTTCCGCGTCCAGTAATTCGGCCTTCATCGCGGTGCGGGACAGTGAAACATCCCTTGCGTTGTCCAGTGCCATAATGACGTCTCCCCGATCGCTGCTTGTTATGCGGTGTTGACTTAATTACGCATCAGCACAGGGTTTGGTTCACTCGAAAGGTGAAAAATATGTTGCCTTCGACAACTTTCGTTTTAGGTGGGGCTGCTTCGGGCAAATCCGTCTTTGCAGAAAACGTAATAGTTAACAGCGGCTTAACTCCTGTCTACCTGGCCACGGCCCGCATATGGGACGCCGAAATAAAGTCGCGTGTGCAAATCCACCGTGACCGGCGCACTTCCGCTTGGATCAATTGCGAAGCCACCCACGATCTGGCCCCTGTCCTGTCCGAGCGCCGCGCGGGCGAGGCCGTTTTGATCGATTGTGCAACCATGTGGCTGACGAACCATTTTATGGATGGCGCCGATCTGCAACTTGCGCAAACGGCCTTGCTGCAAGCGCTTGCAGATTGCGCTGTACCTGTCGTCATGGTTTCCAACGAAGTGGGCCAGGGCATTGTCCCCGCCGATGCCGAAACCCGCGCCTTTCGCGAGGCCCAGGGGCGGCTGAACATCGCGCTGGCCGCACAGGCCGACACCGCAGTTCAAGTCATAGCGGGCCTGCCCAACATCCTGAAAGGCACCCTATGACCACATGGCACTGGGTACGGCACGGCCCGACCCATCAGAAAACATTTGTCGGCTGGCGCGACGTGCCCGCCGATCTGTCCGACAGCGCGCAGATTGCGCGGATACAGGCGTTTTTGCCTGAAGACGCGCTGGTCATCTCGTCCGACCTGATCCGCGCGCATGCCACGGCCGATGCGATTGCGGGCGGTCGCACCCGCCTGCGTTCGGACCCGATGCTGCGCGAATTCCACTTTGGCGCATGGGACAACTGGCATTTCGCCCGCGTCAGCGATGCCTACCCCGACCTCAGCCGCGCCTATTGGGAAGACCCCGGCGACATTCTCCCCCCCGGCGGTGAAAGCTGGAACATGGCCGCCGCCCGCGTCGCCACCGCCGTGCGCCGGATCAGCGCGCAACATCCCGCACAGCACATCATTGCCGTGGCCCACATCGGCGTGATCCTGACGCAGGTTCAGGCGGCGATGGGCTGGACGCCCAAACAGGCGCTGTCCCACAAGATCGACAACCTGTCGGTGACCCGTATCGACGGGCCAGATGCGGCAAACCCTGTCCCGCTGCTTAATCACCTTCCGTGATGGACGTCCGCACAAAACAGCGATTTACCTGTCAGGAATCACGCGGTTAACGTTCACGCCATGACATATGATCTTTATATCGGTGACCGCACTTTTTCGAGCTGGTCCTTACGCGGTTGGCTCATGCTCGAGAAATTCGGCCTGCCCTTCCGCACGCACCTTGTTGGCCTTTATGGCGGCACAATGGCCGCTGATATGGCGCATCTGGCCCCCGCAAAACTGGTGCCCGCCCTGCAACTGCCCGACGGCACGGTGGTGGGCGAAAGCATGGCGATTGCCGAGACACTGGCCGAGCGTCACCCCGACGCAGGCCTGTGGCCCGCCGATCCCGCCGCACGCGCCACCGCACGGATGCTTTGCGCCGAAATGGCCGCAGGCTTTGGTGCATTGCGCAACCAGTGCCCGATGCAACTGCAACACGTCAACACGGGCTTTCAACCCTCCGAGGCGACCCGCGCCGATCTGGCCCGCATCGAAACACTGTGGACCCACGCGCGCAGCTTTGCCTCAGACGGTCCGTGGCTGTTCGGGGCCTACAGCCTGGCCGATGCCTTTTACGCGCCGGTCTGCGCCCGCATCATCGGCTATGATCTGCCCGTGTCCGAGGCCGCCCGCGCCTATTGCGCGACAACCCTTTCCGATCCTGCGTTCAAGGCCTGGCGCGCGGAGGGGCTGAAGACCACATATGATCCCTTCCCCTATGATATGGGCACACCGATCGCAAACTGGCCCTGATCTTTCTTTTGGCCCTAAATATCCAATCCCGATGCCCGCCTCCCCACGGCGGGCATTAACCATTCGTAAACGCCCACCCTCTACCGATTAACCATATCGCAGAGGGATAGAATGGTCGCACGCGCCTATACCGTGGCATTTCAGGGGGTCGAGGCCCGCCCCGTCGAAGTGCAATGCGCCCTGTCGCCGGGGCTGCCTGCGTTCTCAATCGTCGGCCTGCCCGACAAGGCCGTGTCCGAAGCCCGCGACCGCGTGCGCGCGGCGCTGGGGGCAATGGCTATCGCCCTGCCCTCACGGCGGATCACCGTGAACCTGTCGCCTGCGGACCTGCCAAAGGAAGGGTCGCATTTTGACCTGCCCATCGCACTGGCGCTACTGGCCGCACTCGACATCATCCCCAAGGACACCACCGAGGGCGTCGTTGCTTTGGGAGAGCTGTCGCTGGATGGAACGCTGGTTCCTGTCATCGGCGCCCTGCCCGCCGCCATGGCCGCCGCCGCAGACGACCGCACGCTGCTGTGCCCCGCCGCCTCGGGTGCCGAAGCCGCCTGGGTGTCCGCAACCAAAGTGATTGCCGCACCAGATCTGGGCGCAGCCGTACGCCATTTTACGGGCCAGTCCCTGATTGAACCCAGCACGCCCGGAGAAGTCACGCCAGATGATCCCCTGAAAGACATGCGCGACGTCAAAGGGCAGGAACGTGCCAAACGCGCGCTGGAAATCGCCGCCGCAGGGCGGCACCACCTGATCCTTGTCGGTACGCCGGGGTCGGGCAAATCCATGCTGGCCGCGCGGCTGTCGGGTATCCTTCCACCGCTGACCCCCTCCGAGGCGCTGGAGACCTCGATGATCCATTCGCTGGCGGGCCTTCTGGACGCAGGCGGCATTTCCCGCGCACGCCCCTTCCGAGAACCGCACCACACTGCGTCGATGGCCGCGATCATCGGGGGCGGGCGCAGCGCGAAACCGGGCGAGGTGTCGCTGGCCCACAACGGCGTGCTGTTCATGGATGAGTTCCCCGAGTTTCCCCGCACCGTGCTGGAAACCCTGCGCCAGCCCATCGAGACCGGCGAGGTAATGATCGCGCGCGCCAATGCCCATGTGAAATACCCCTGTGCTTTCATGTTGGTCGCCGCCGCCAACCCCTGCAAATGTGGCTATCTGACAGACCCGGATCGCGCCTGTGCACGCGTCCCGATCTGTGGCGAGGATTACATGGGCCGCATTTCCGGCCCGCTTATGGACCGGTTCGACCTGCGCGTGGACGTGCCGCCCGTGCGCTACACCGACCTGGACCTTCCCGCATCGGGCGACACCTCGGCGCAGATTGCCGCACGCGTCAAAGCGGCGCGCGACCTCCAGATCGCGCGGTTCGAAGGGCGCGCCGACATGCGATCCAACGCCGACGCCGAAGGGGAAATCCTAAAGGAAATCGCGACACCCGACGCCGAAGGCAGCGCCCTTCTGAGCCGTGTGGCGGAACGCTTTGCCCTGTCCGCGCGCGGCTATCACCGCGTCCTGCGCGTCGCGCGCACCATCGCCGATCTGGACGGATCAGCGGACGTCTGTCACCGCCACGTTGCCGAAGCGGTCAGCTACCGGGTGCCGCATCCCAACGGGAGTTGATCCAGCCCGCCAGATTATCAAGCGTCGCGCGCGCTTCGGGCAACATGTTGTGAAACATCGGCCAAACGTGAGGCAGGTCATGGGCAATGTGCATCTGTACCCGCACGCCCTGCGCCCGCATGTGCGGCACGATCCGACGGGCATCGTCCAGCAGGATTTCAGTATCGCCGACCGTGATCCAGACAGGTGGTGCGCCCGTGAAATCCGCAAAAAGCGGGCTCACGCGCGGATCGTCGGCAGCTGTGTCTGCCAGATAGCCCGCTGCCAGCTCGGCCACACGGCCCGCGGGCAACACCGCCTCGCGGTCTGCATTCACCCGCAGGCTTGCACCCGAAAACGTCAAGTCTGTCAGCGGCGAAAAGGCAAAAACGCCACGCGGCAAATCAGCCCCGGCAGCGATCAGGCGCGCCAGCAAGGCCAGCACCAGACCACCGCCTGCGCTGTCTCCGCCCATCACAATATGATCGGCCGAAACGCCGGAGGCCAAAAGCGCATGATAAGCATCCTCGGCCCGGTCCAGCGCTGCGGGAAAAGGATGTTCCGGGGCAAGCGGATAGACCGGCAAAACCGCGCGGACGCCCGACGCCTTGGCCAGAACCGAAACCATCGCCGCATGGGTGCGCGGGCTGCCAAAAACATAGCCCCCGCCATGAAAATAAAGCACAATATTGCCGCAGTTCGCCTCTGCCGGTTCCAGCCAAAGCGCCGTGTCCGCGCCCAGATCATGCCATCGCTGGGCAACTTCGCGCGGACCATGAAAGAAGAAACGCGCGTTCCGTTCCAGCCTGCGGCGTATGACCCCGGGCGAGGCGGCATGGGTCAGGCTGCGCTTTTCAACCAGACGCAGCCACCCGTTCAACAGGGGCCGTTGCCAGCTCATGCCCGTTTGGCTTCGATCGCTTCCCAAATCTTGGCGGCGATGTTGACGCCGTCGAACCGTTCCAGTTCCTGAATGCCCGTGGGCGAGGTCACGTTGATCTCGGTCAGATAGTCACCGATCACATCGATGCCGACAAAAACCTGCCCCCGCTCTTTCAGCAAGGGGCCAATCGCCGCGCAAATCTCGTGGTCACGGTCGGTCAGACCCACCTTTTCGGGGCGCCCGCCCACATGCATGTTCGACCGGGTCTCGCCCTCGGCCGGCACCCGGTTGATTGCACCGACAGCCTCGCCATCAACCAGAATCACCCGCTTGTCGCCCTTGCTGACCGCTGGCAGGAATTTCTGCACGATCAACGGCTCGCGGCTGAAGCCGGTGAACAGTTCGTGCAGGCTGCTCAGGTTGCGGTCATTCGCGTCCAGCCGGAACACGCCTGCACCGCCGTTGCCGTAAAGCGGCTTGAGGATGACATCGCCATGCTTGGCCTTGAACGCCTTGATGGTATCCAGATCACGCGCAATCGTGGTGGGCGGCGTCAGCTGCGGGAAATCCAGCACCAGCAGCTTTTCCGGAAAGTTGCGCACCCAGAACGGATCATTCACCACCAGCGTCGTCTCTTTCAGACGATCCAGAAGGTGTGTCGACGTGATGTAGTGCATGTCAAAAGGCGGGTCTTGCCGCAGCCAGACCACGTCAAACTCGGACAGATCGACCTCGCGCATCTCGCCCAGCTGCGCATGGTCGCCTTGCACCCGCTGCACGGTAAAATCCTGCCCCCGTGCGGTGATGCGACCCTCTTGATAGGCCAGGTGGTCCGGCGTGTAGAAAAACAGCGAATGCCCCCGCGCCTGTGCCTCTTCGGCGAGACGGAAACTGCTGTCTGCGTTGATATTCACGTCCCCGATAGGGTCCATCTGAAAGGCGATCTTCATCGCGGCACCTCGCTTTGCTGAGGTTCCTTGATGGATCAGCAACGCCCAAGGCGCAATGGGTCAGTCAAATCCGAAAGCGTTTTCTATGATCCGCGTTTCGCCCCGCCCGTTCACCAGCGCCACATCAAATCGCACCTCGGTCAGGCTGCCGCGCGGCATCCGGGCAAGGTATTCTTCGGCAGATGCATAGATCCGGCGCATCTGCGCTGCGTTTAACCGGGCGGCGGCGCGGTCGAATGTCTTGCTGTGTTTAACCTCGATAAAGACCAAACCATCACCGTCTTGCGCGATCAGATCGATTTCGCCGCTTTTGCCGCGCCAGCGTTGCTGGACAACAGGAAAACCCCGCCGTTCGTAATCGGTCGAAATCCGGCCTTCGGCGGCGGCGCCCGCATGATAGGCCATTTTACCACGCAAGCGTCGCGTATCGGGAACGGATGGTTTGGACATCACAGGCGGCACCTGCGCATGTTCAACGGAAAAATCAAATGCCAGTTGTTCCATGCCATCCCTCAGGAATCCTCGCTGTTCCCCTTGGGCAGGGTCAGCGCCAGTTGGTATACTTTGCGACGGGGCGCACCATGTGCCGTCGATACGGCATCCACCGCATCGCGCATCGACATACGCCCCAGCGCTTCAATCAGGTCTGATTCAATATCATCTTCCCTAATTTTCTCTAAACGGCGGTCGATCAAAACCACGATTTCGCCTTTCACCGCTGCATCGGCATAGTGTTCGGCCAGTTCTGACAGGGTTCCGCTGCGCACTTCCTCGAATTTCTTGGTCAACTCACGACACACAGCTGCCTGACGGTCTCCGCCCAGCACGTCGGCTGCGTCTGCCAGCATGGCCGCCAGCCGCTTGGGTGATTCGTAGAACACCAGAGTCGCCTGCACATTTCCCCAACCTTCGAGCGCACTGCGCCGCGCCGCCTTGGCACTGTGCAGAAAACCGCCGAAAAGAAACGCATCCGTCGGCAAGCCGCCGACCGCCAAAGCGGTCACCACAGCGCTGGGTCCGGGGGCGCAATGCACCGGCACGCCCCCTGTACGGGCCGCGCGGATCAGCTCAAACCCCGGATCGGCAATCAGCGGCATCCCCGCTTCGGAGGCATAGGCCACAGATCCGCCCGCGCCCGTATGAGCCAGCAATTGCGCCACCACCTTGTCAGCACTGTGATCATGCAGGGTGTGGATGCGCCGCCCGCCCAGCGGCACCCCGTGGATATCCATCAGACGGCGCAGGCTGCGAGTGTCTTCTGCGGCCAGTACATCGGCCGACGCCAGCACGTCCAGCGCCCGCAGCGTGATGTCGCGGGCCGTGCCGATCGGGACACCGACAAGGTGAATACCTGACGGTAGAGAAACCTTTTGGAAATTCAACGCTGGACCCGCCTTTCGTGACCTCTATGATCTTCGCCAAATCAAGGTGGCAGATGCGCCGCCCAGACCCGAGGGAGTTCTCTGGACCATGTTCGCGTTTTTACAACCTGCCCGCAAGGCATTGCGCCTGCTGACACTGCCGCTTTTTGCTCTGGCACTGGCCGCCTGCGATACAGGTGTGACCGGGGGCGTTGGCAGTGGCGGCCCGTCAATCAACACCTCGAAACCTGTTCCTGTCGCGCTGCTGGTGCCCCGGGGCTCGGGCTCGGCCTCGGATGATCTGCTGGCCACCAGTCTGGAAAACGCCGCACGACTGGCAATGCGCGATCTGAGCGGAGTGACCATCGACCTGCGGGTCTATGCCACGGCCGGCAATGCCGCCACGGCAGCCAACGTTGCGACACAGGCCGTGAACGACGGCGCCAAGATCATCATCGGCCCGCTTTACGCCGAAGCGGCAAATGCCGCGGGTGTTGCAGCCGCCCGTGCCGGTGTGAACGTATTGGCATTCTCCAACAACACGACCATCGCAGGCGGCAACGTCTATGTGCTTGGGCCAACCTTTCAGACCACGGCCAACCGGCTGGTAAACTTTGCCGCCCGCCAGGGAAAATCGCGCATTGTTGTGGTCAGTGCACAGGACGTTGCAGGCCAGCTGGGCCGCAATGCCATCGAGAACGCCATTGCCGGCAGTGGCGCCACGCTGGCGGGTTCCGTCGATTATCCGCTCTCGCAGCAGGGTGTGATCGACGCGGTACCGCGTATCAAGGCAACGATGGACAGCTCGGGCGCCGACGCGGTTTTCATGACCTCGTCGACCGCTTCAGCCCTGCCCCTGCTGGCACAATTGCTGCCCGAAGCGGGCATCCAGCCGTCGGTCACACAATACATCGGCCTGACCCGCTGGGACATTCCGTCACCAACCCTGACCTTGCCCGGTCTGCAAGGCGGCTGGTTCGCCCTGCCTGACCCAGCACGCAGCGCAGCCTTCCGCGCCAAATACCAGGCGACCTATGGCAGTGCTCCGCACCCGATCGCGGGCCTGGGTTTTGACGGCATTGCCGCTATTGGCGCACTGATCGCCAAGGGCAATTCCAACGCGCTGACCGGCGCGGCGCTGACGCAGGGGGCGGGTTTCCAAGGCGCCTCGGGCATCTTCAGATTGCGCAGTGACGGCACCAACGAACGCGGGCTGGCCATTGCGACCATCCGCAACAATCAGGTCGCAATCATCGACGCGGCACCGCAATCCTTTGGCGGCGCCGGGTTCTGATCCACGATGCTTGAAACGCAACACCTTGAGCCTCTGGCGGCCGACATGATCTGCCCGCCAGAGACCATTTTCGATTCTGCCGCCTTTTCATCAGAACTGATAAAGGCGCGGCAGAATGATGCGGCACCGATGGACGTGCGCAACGCCATGGTTGCCTGGCTGCAACAGGCCCAGAAACAAGGCCGCGCCACCATCGCTGCGGCCTTTGCGGAACGCCCCTTTGCCGCACGCCCGACGACCACGGCCTATACCTACCTGACCGACCAGCTGGTTCAGGCGGCGATGACCCTGGCCACCGAAGTGATCCATCCCAATGTTTCGCCCACCTCGGGCGAGCGGCTGACGCTGATCGCGGTGGGCGGCTATGGCCGCGGTGAAATGGCCCCGTTTTCGGATGTCGACCTGCTGTTTCTGACCCCCTACAAAATCACCGCATGGGCCGAAAGCGTGATCGAGACCATGCTGTACATGCTGTGGGATCTGCGCCTGAAGGTCGGCCATTCCTCGCGCACCGTCAAAGACTGCATCCGCTTGGGCCGCGAGGATTTCACCATTCGCACCGCGCTGCTTGAGCACCGCTTTATCGCGGGCGACAGCGAGCTGGCCGAACGTTTGGACAAACGCCTGTGGGACGATCTGTTTTCGGGCACGGCCCGCGATTTTGTCGAGGCCAAGCTGCACGAGCGCGACGAACGTCACAAGCGCCAGGGCCAGCGCTATGTGGTCGAACCGAACGTCAAGGAAGGCAAGGGCGGCCTGCGCGACCTGCAATCGCTGTTCTGGATTTCAAAGTATATTCACGGGGTCCACGATACGGCCGATCTGGTGCAACTGGGCGTTTTCACCGAAGACGAATTCGCCAGCTTTGCAGCGGCCGAGAGCTTTCTGTGGGCCGTCCGGTGTCATCTGCATCTGCTGACAGGCCGCGCCACGGAACAGCTGACCTTTGACATGCAGGTACAGGTGGCCGAAGCCATGGGCTATGAAGACAAGGCCGGCCGGCGCGCCGTCGAAGTCTTTATGCAGGCCTATTTCCTGCATGCCACCGAAGTGGGCGATCTGACCCGCATCTTCCTGACCGGACTGGAGGCGGTTCACCTCAAGGCAGAACCCCTGCTGGAACGGCTGCTGGGGCGGCGGCGCAAGATCAAAACGGGCTATCGGGTGATTCACAACCGCATCGCCCTGATCGACGACGACGCATTCCTGTCGGATCCGCTGAACATCCTGCGTCTGTTCGAAGAGGCGCTGCGCACCGGCATGTTGATACACCCCAACGCCATGCGTCTGGTGAAGGCGAACCTGAAACTTATTGATGACTCGGTGCGCAACGCCCCCGAAGCACAGCGTATCTTTCTGGACCTGCTGCTGAAACACGGCAACCCCGAGCGCGCCCTGCGGCGGATGAATGAACTGGGAGTGCTGGGGGCGTTTATCCCCGAATTCAAGCCGATCGTGGCGATGATGCAGTTCAACATGTATCATTCCTACACGGTCGACGAGCACATCATTCAGACCATCATGAGCCTGAGCGAGATCGAACATGGTGATCTGATCGAAGATCTGCCCGTGGCGTCGTCGATTCTGAAAGCAGGGGTCAACCGGCGGGTTCTGTACATTGCACTGTTGCTGCACGACATCGCCAAGGGACGCGAAGAAGACCACTCGATCCTTGGCGCACAGATCGCGCGCAAGGTCGCGCCGCGTCTGGGGCTGAAACCCGACGAGGTGGACACGGTCGAATGGCTGGTGCGCTATCACCTGCTGATGTCGGACATGGCGCAGAAACGCGACATTGCCGACCCGCGCACCGTGCGCGACTTTGCCAAGGCCGTGCGCACGGTCGAGCGGCTGGACCTGTTGTGCGTGCTGACCGTCTGCGACATCCGCGGTGTCGGCCCGAACACATGGAACAACTGGAAGGCCGTGCTGATCCGCGCGCTGTATCGCCAGACCCGCACTGCGCTGGAAGACGGCATGGAGGCGCTGAACCGCGAAAACCGCGGGGCCGAGGCCAAGAAGGCCCTGCGCGCCGCATTGGCAGACTGGCCGCGCAAGGATTTGCAGACCGAGACGGGGCGCCATTACGAACCCTATTGGCAGGGCTTGCATCAGACCGCCCATGTGGTCTTTGCCAACCTTCTGCGCGGTATTGGCGATGACGAAATCCGCATAGACCTGCACCCGGACGAAGACCGCGACGCCACGCGCGTCTGTTTCGTGATGCAGGACCATCCGGGCATTTTTGCGCGGCTGGCCGGCGCGCTGGCGCTGGTGGGGGCCAATGTGGTTGACGCGCGCAGTTACACGACCAAGGACGGCTATGTGACCGATGCATTCTGGATTCAGGACGCCGACGACACCCCCTATGACGCCAGCCGCCTGCCGCGCCTGCGCAAGATGATCGAACGCACGCTGCACGGCGAAGTGCTGACCCGCGACGCAATGGTGGACCGCGACAAGGTCAAGAAACGCGAAAAAGTGTTCCGCGTTCCGACCCATATCACCTTCGACAACGACGGGTCGGAAATCTACACGATCATCGAAGTCGACACCCGCGACCGCCCCGGCCTGCTGCACGATCTGGCGCGCACCTTGGCATCGTCAAACGTCTATGTGGCCAATGCGGTCATTGCGACTTACGGCGAACAATGCGTCGACACCTTCTATGTGAAGGACATGTTCGGGCTGAAATACTATACACCAAGCAAGCAAAAGACGCTGGAAAAACGTCTGCGCGCCGCCATTGTCGAAGGGGCACAACGGGCCGAGGGTTGATCCCCGCACCGCTGTCTGCGCGGCCAGAGGCAAGCGGTGTTACGCCGCTTGCAGCATATCCTGCACCAGATGCACCCAGACGTCTGCCCCCGGAACCAGACCGGCATCGTTAAAGTCGTAGCGCGCGGAATGAAGCGGCTGTGCAAATGCATCCTCGGTGCCATTGCCCATCAACAGAAAACATCCCGGACGGGCCATCGCCATGTGGGCAAAATCTTCGGAGAACAGTTTGGGCAGGCAGGCGGGATCGACATTCCCCGCCCCCAGCGCCGCAACGCCTGCGCGGGTGACAGCCGCCACGGCTTCGGCATCGTTGAGCGTGGGGGCAAAGACGGTTGCATAACCGACCTCGCCGCTGACATCGTGGGCCGCACAGGTGCCCGCAACCAGCGAACGCATTTGCGCCTCGATGGCGGTGTTGGTATCGGGCGACAAGGCGCGCGCATCGCCCTTCAGGATCGCACTGCCGGGCAGAATATTGCGCCCGCCATCAGCGATGAATTCGGTGACCGAAACCACACCGTTTTGCGCCGGATCCAGCTTGCGCGATACAATGGTCTGCAAGGCGCCCACGATCTGCGCGCCCACCACGATGGCATCGACGCCCAGATGCGGCATGGCCGCATGGCCTCCGCGCCCGCGCACCTCGATTTCAAACAACGCTTCGGAGGCGGTCATCGGCCCGGCCCGCGTTTCCATCTGCCCCGTGGCCAGCCCCGGCATGTTGTGGATGGCAAAGACCTGATCGACCCCGAACCGCTCGAACAACCCGTCGGCGATCATCGCCTGCGCGCCCTGACCGTGTTCCTCGGCAGGCTGAAAGATAAACACCACCCGCCCGTTAAACTGCCCGTGCGTTGCCAGATGTTTGGCCGCCCCCAACAGCATCGCCATATGACCGTCGTGCCCGCAGGCGTGCATCACACCGCCTGTACGGCTGGCATGTGCCGCGCCGGTGGCTTCGCCGATGGGCAGCGCATCCATATCGGCGCGCAAACCCACCGCGCCTGTGCCATTGCCACGCTGCAACACGCCGACAACGCCGGTCTGCCCGACGCCGCGATGCACTTGCAGGCCAAAACTTTCCAGCAGATCGGCCACCCGTGCGGCGGTGCGCGTCTCGGCAAAACCCAGCTCGGGATGGGCGTGGAAATCATGCCGCCACGCGGTCATTTCTGCGGAAAGATGGTCCGTTTGGGCATCTGGCATGAGGCGTCCCTTTGCAAAGTGATTCCATCCATCAAAACGATCTTGCAAACAAACTCAAGTTTTACCCCCTTTGCGTTCAGCCACTGGCGACAATGACAAGATTGCCCCCCATTTATGCACGCAAAGACAGGATAAGCAGCAATCTGCGCGAAAACTGCCGCACCCCCGCGCCGCATCTACACAACACTTTGCCATCGCAATCACAGGCCCTTGTCAGGCCCCCGTCTGACCCGCTAGGCCCTGATCCAGACCCGCACCAGAAAGGCCCGCCTGTGAAACCCATCCGCCTGATGTCCGGCTTTCTGACCGTAGGGGTCTGGACGTTGTTGTCGCGTATCCTCGGCTTTGCACGCGAAATCCTGATCCTGTCGCTGATCGGGCCGGGCCCGCTGATGGATGCCTTTGTCGCGGCCTTCCGACTGCCCAACATGTTCCGCCGCTTCTTTGCCGAAGGCGCGTTTAACGCGGCCTTTGTGCCGATGTTCTCGGCCAAGCTCGAAGGCGATGATGCACCGCAACGCTTTGCCACCGACGCGCTGAACGGGCTGATGTTTGTCACGCTGGCGCTGACGGCACTGGGACTGGTGTTCATGCCTGCGCTGGTCTGGGCCACGGCGGGCGGCTTTGACGTGCAGCGGTTCGACCTGACGGTGGGATTCGGGCGCATCACCTTCCCATATATCTTCTTCATGTCCCTGTCGGCGCTGTTCTCGGGCGTGCTGAACGCCACAGGCCGCTTTGCCGCGGCGGCGGCGGCGCCTGTGTTGCTGAACATCTTTGTCATTACCGCAATGCTGGTTGCCTCGTATATCGGCGGCGAAGTTGTCCTCTGGCTGATCTGCACCATCCCGCTGGCCGGCATCGCGCAACTGGCCCTGACATGGACCGCCGCCACGCGGGCAGGCTTTGCGCTGAAACCCGGCCTGCCGCGCTGGACACCGGACATGCGCAAGATGCTGATCGTGGCCGTGCCCGCAGCGCTGGCCACCGGCGTCATGCAGATCAACCTTGTGGTGGGTCAGGTCGTCGCCTCGCAATTCGACAAGGCTGTCAGCTGGCTGTTTGCCGCAGACCGCCTGTACCAGCTGCCCCTGGGCGTGGTCGGCATTGCTGTCGGCATCGTGCTGTTGCCTGACCTGTCGCGCCGGCTCAAGGCCGGTGACGACGACGGCGCGCGCAATGCGCTTAGCCGTGCAGCCGAGATTTCACTGGCACTGACCATCCCCTCGGCCGTAGCGCTGATGGTGATTCCGCTGCCGCTGACATCGGTGATGTTCGAACGCGGCGCCACGGGGCCGGATGATGTGGCCGCCATCGCGGTGGCGGTTGCGATCTACGGCCTCGGCCTGCCCGCCTTTGTGATCCAGAAATTCCTGCAACCGCTGTTCTTCGCCCGCTCGGACACCCGCAGCCCGTTTCGCTATGCGCTGTGGACAATGGGGGTGAACGCTGTACTTGCCGTTGTCCTCGCGCCCGTGATCGGCTGGATCGCCCCTGCCTTTGCCACCACCGTTGCCGGCTGGACCATGGTTCTGATGCTGCGCCGTGGCACCCGTTCAATGGGCGATGTCGCCCGTTTCGACGACCGCTTTCGCAAGCGCATCTGGCGAATTATCCTTGCCTCCGCCGTGATGGGCGCCTGCCTGTGGGCCGTCTCCCTGTCACTGTCTGTCGCCTTGGGAACTCCCAGCCTGCGCTACATCGCACTGACGGCATTGATCGTCGCGGGTGTCGTCAGCTACTTCGGCACCGGCCACCTGATCGGCGCCTTCAAACTGTCAGACTTCCGCCGCGCCACCAAACGCAAACCAAGGTAACCCCTGCCTTCATCTTGCCCGATAAACTCCGGGGGAGCGCCGCAAGGCGCGGGGGCAGCGCCCCCGGCAACGCCTCAGCGCCGCTGGATCGTCGCGCGCAGACGCGCCCACCCGCCCGGCACCACGATCAGCGACAGCGCAAAACCGCAGACGAAACCGGCCAGGTCGGCAATCCATTCAACGCCCACGTCAAAGAACACGCCCCACAGCAGTTGCAGCCCCATCAGCACACCGATCAGCGAAAACGCCTGCAATTGCTGCGCACCCGTACCTGCCAGCCGTTGCCACATCAAAAAGGTATAGGCCCCGATCAGCCCGTAAACCGCCGGAAACGCTCCGATCAGCCAGGGCGCATCAGTCAACAGCCCATAGGCCACAGCCCCGAAAATCGCCGAGAAAAAGAACACCACCAGCACCGCCAGTTGTCCCATCACCTCACCCACCAGCTTGCCCAGTGCCAGCAGGATCACGCCCGCGAACAATGTGCTGGAAAAACCGCCGTTCACAAAGGGATAGGTGACAAAGCGCAGCAAGTGCTCCCAGGGAAAAACACCGTTCGCCAGCATCCAGTCAAAGGCGATGCCCGAGAACCCGTAATCGCGCAGCGCTGCCAGCCGCCAGCCCACAGCGCCCGGACCGCCAATCACGCCCGCCGCCCCTAGCGACAGCACGGCCTCGACACCCATGATGGCGGCGAACAGGGCCCAGACAACGGGGGGCAACGGATTTACGGGGGGTTGCATATCGGGGTGCATGGTTGGCTCTCCTTGACGGGACTTTGGCGCATGGGTAAGCCAGCCACGCACGAATGCCCAGAGGGGAACCCAAATGACTGACGCTCCTGCATCGCAATTCACGCCGCGCGTGTTCTCCGGCATCCAGCCGTCGGGCGGTTTGACACTTGGCAACTATCTGGGGGCGCTCAAGCGTTTCTCGGAAATGCAGAACGAAGGCCGCGATTGCATCTATTGCATGGTGGACCTGCACGCGATCACCGTCTGGCAAGACCCCGACAAGCTGCGCCACAACACGCGCGAGTTGACCGCAGGCTTTATCGCCTCGGGCGTCGATCCTGAAAAATCCATTCTGTTCAACCAGTCCGCGGTGCCCGAGCACGCGCAACTGGCGTGGATTTTCAACACCGTGGCCCGCATGGGCTGGATGCAGCGCATGACCCAGTGGAAGGACAAGGCTGGCAAGAACGCCGAAAAAGCCTCGCTCGGGCTATTCGCCTATCCGGCACTGATGGCCGCCGACATTCTGGTCTATCACGCGACCCACGTGCCCGTGGGCGAGGACCAGAAACAGCACATCGAGCTGACCCGCGACGTGGCGGCCAAGTTCAACCACGACTATGGCGTCGATTTCTTCCCGATGACCGAACCGGTGATCGAAGGGGCCGCGACCCGCGTGATGTCCCTGCGCGACGGGTCCAAGAAAATGTCGAAATCGGACCCCTCCGATGCCAGCCGCATCAACCTGACCGATGATGCCGACACCATCGCCAAGAAGATCCGCAAGGCCAAGACAGACCCCGACGCCCTGCCATCGGAGGCAAAGGGGTTGGAAGACCGTCCCGAGGCGCGCAACCTGGTCAATATCTATGCCGCTTTCACCAATCAGACGGTCGATCAGGTGCTCGCCGAGGTGGGCGGCAAGCAGTTCGGAGAGTTCAAGCCGATGCTGGCCGATCTGGCCGTGGCCAAGCTGTCGCCCATCTCGACCGAAATGGCGCGGTTGCTGGATGACACCACCGAGATCGACCGCATTCTGGCACGCGGTGCGGAACAGGCGCGCGAAATCACGGTGCCGATCCTGAAAAAGACCTATGAAATCGTCGGGCTGGTTGGCGCCTAAGCCACCTTCCACGACAGGTCCAAATCACAAAGGGCGGGTGCTGCGGCATCCGCCCTTTGCGCATCTGTGCACCGACCCTGCGCGCGGTCTCGCCTTTTGTGCGGGGAAGGCGCAGTCTATTTGTAGGTCAACCACAGTCTCAGGAGGCACCCATGCCCGGCAAAGTTCCCGCCGACACCCGCGTCGGCCACGTCCATCTCAAAGTCTCCGACCTTGATCGGGCCATTGCCTTCTATGGCGATGTGTTGGGCTTTACACTGACCCAACGCTATGGCGCCGAAGCGGCTTTTCTCGCGGCAGGCGATTATCACCACCACATCGGCCTGAACACATGGCACTCCAAAGGGTCCGGTCCCGCGCCGGACCGCGCGCCGGGTCTTTACCACTCGGCCTTTGTGTTTCCAGACCGGGCCAGTCTGGGGGCAGCGCTGAAGCGTGTTGTCGAGGCGGGAATTCCGCTGGACGGGGCCGCAGACCATGGCGTGTCCGAAGCCGTCTATCTGCGCGATCCCGATGGCAACGGCGTCGAGTTGTACCGCGACCGCGATCCCTCCGACTGGCCGCGTGATTCCGAGGGACGGTTGAAAATGGTGAACAGCCCGCTTGATGTTCACGCCCTGCTGGCCGAAGCCGCCTGAGCGTGCATTTTTCCACGCCAGTGCATCGACAATCCTGACGGTCTCGGCCACCCTGCGGCAAAACAGGAGACAGGTCATGGCCACAGGATTTTTCTGGGACGAACGTACATTCTGGCACGGGGGCGGCAACTATGCCTTTACCCTGCCCGTCGGCGGGCTGATACAGCCGCTGGCCGCCGGCGGCCTGCCCGAAAGCCCCGAGACCAAGCGGCGGCTGGTCAATCTGATGAACGTCACCGGGTTGATGGGCGAACTGGACGTGCGCACCGCACCCGAAGCCCCGACCGAGGCGTTGCTGCGCGTCCATCCGCAAAGCTATCTGGATACGTTCAAGGAGATGTCCGACAACGGCGGCGGTGAGTTGGGCCTGCGCGTGCCGTTCGCCCGTGGCGGGTACGAGCTGGCCGCGCTGTCGGCGGGCCTGTCGATTGCGGCGGTCGAGGCGGTTCTGACGGGCGATGTGCAGAACGCCTATGCGCTCAGCCGCCCGCCCGGCCACCATTGCCTGCCCGATTACCCAAATGGTTTCTGCCTGATGGCCAACATCGCCATCGCCATCGAGGCCGCCAAGGGGCTGGCGGGGCGTGTGGCCGTGCTGGACTGGGACGTGCACCACGGCAACGGCACCGAGGCGATTTTCTATGACCGCGACGACGTGCTGACACTCTCGTTCCACCAGGAGGGCAACTATCCGCTGGACACCGGCGCGCTGGCCGACCGCGGCAAGGGCGCGGGCGAAGGGTATAACATCAACTTGCCACTGCCTGCCGGTGCGGGACATACCGCCTATTTGCACGCGATGGACCGCGTGGCCGTTCCTGCAATCCGCGACTTTGCGCCTGATATCATCATCATCGCCAGCGGCTATGACGCCTCGGCGGTCGATCCGTTGGCACGGATGATTGCGACGGCGGACACCTACCGGCAGATGACCCACAAGGTCAAAGACCTGGCCGCCGAGGTTTGCGATGGCAAGCTGGTTCTGGTCCACGAGGGCGGCTATTCCGAGGTTTACGTCCCCTTCTGCGCCCATGCCGCAATCGAGGCCATGTCAGGCAGTGCCATCAAACTGGCGGACCCCTTCGGCGTGACCTTTGAAGTGCGCCAACCCGGTCCGCGCTTTGATGCGTTTCTGATCGCCGAGATCGACCTTATGGCCGATCAACTTGGCCTATAATACATGTTGGCCCTTGACGGGGCCGCCTGCAATGACGACATGCAACCTGCCCAATGTAAAAGATCGTAACATATGCCTGAACCTGATCCCGCTGCCCTGAATTTCCTGCTGACCCGCCGCAGCCGCCCCGCGAAAACGCTGACAACGCCTGTGCCCGACCGCGCAACGTTGGACCAACTTTTGACGGCAGCGGCCCGCACGCCCGATCATGGCAAGCTTGAGCCGTGGCGGTTTATCGTGATCGAAAAGACCGCGATGCCGCGTCTGGCGGATCTGGCCGAAACCCGTGGCAAGGTGCTGGGGCTGGACGAAGAACAGATCGGCAAGGGCCGCAGCCAGTTCGACATGGGCCATCTGGCCGTCGCCGTGATCGAGGTGCATGTGCCCTCGCCCAAGATTCCGGCGCTGGAACAGACCTACTCTGCCGGGGCCGTGTGTCTGTCGCTGCTGAACGCGGCGCTGGCGGCGGGCTGGGGGGCCAACTGGCTGTCGGGCTGGCCCAGCCATGACCGTGTGTTCATGCAAGAAGCCTTCAAGCTGAAAGACAACGAACGCATCGCGGGGCTGATCCACATTGGCACCGAAACCACCGCACCGCCCGAACGTCCGCGCCCGGATGTTGCGGCCAAAACCACATGGCTGTCCGAATGATTTTCGCGTCTTTCTTTGCCGCTTTGGGCCAGATCGGCGACCCGCGCTTCCGGCGCGTGCTGTTTCTGGGGATTTTGCTGACCATCGTGCTGCTGGTGGCCTTTACCACCGGGCTGGTCTGGCTGGTTGATGCGCTGACCGCGGACAGCGTGGATGCCCCGATCGTGGGCGAGATTACCTGGCTGGACGACATCCTGAGCTGGGGTTCGGTGCTGCTGATGCTGATCCTGTCGGTGTTCCTGATGGTGCCGGTGGCCTCGGCCATCACATCGATGTTTCTCGACGAGGTCGCCCAGGCCGTCGAAGACGAGCATTATCCGAACCTGCCGCCCGCGATGAACGTGCCGTTTGGCGATGCGGTGCGCGATACGGTGAACTTTCTGGGTGTTCTGATCGGGGCCAACCTGCTGGCCATCCTTGTTTACGTCATCCTGACACTGATGCTTATGCCCTTTCTGACGCCGGTTGTATTCTGGGCGCTGAACGGGTTTCTGCTGGGGCGGGAATATTTTACGCTGGCCGCAATGCGCCGCGTCGGACGCGAAGGTGCGCGCGATTTAAGGAGCCACCATCGCGGCACCATATTCATTGCGGGATTCCTGATGGCGATCCCGCTGTCGGTGCCGCTGGTGAACCTGCTGATACCGATCCTTGGCGCGGCGACCTTTACCCACCTGTTCCATCGCTTGCAGATGGCGGGGCCATCCGGTCAAACCAGTCAATATCGCGCAAGGTGATCACGCCTGACAGGATGATCGTCGCAACGATAGCCCAGATCACCGCCGCCACGCCGGTGGTGATCCACGCCTTTTTCTTCAGGTTGTGAACCTCAGGCGCGCCGGCATGGGTGCCGGGCACGATTTCACCCAGATCGCCCTGAGTCTGAACACGAATCGGCAGGATGATCAAAAAGGTCATGAACCAGATCACCGCGAACAGAACCAAACCGGATACAGGGCCCATCAGACCTGTTCCAGTTCTGTCAATGTACCGTTCATATCCTTGGGGTGCAGGAAGATCACCGGTTTGCCATGCGCGCCGATCTTGGGTTCGCCGTCGCCCAATACCCGCAGGCCGCTGGCCTTGAGGTGGTCGCGGGCGGCTATGATGTCATCAACTTCGTAGCAGACGTGGTGAATCCCGCCCGAGGGGTTCTTGTCCAGAAACCCCTGAATCGGACTGTTTTCGCCCAAGGGGTACAGCAATTCGATCTTGGTGTTGGGCAGTTCGATGAACACAACCGTGACGCCGTGGTCGGGTTCGTCTTGCGGGGCGCCAACCTGGGCACCCAGCGCGCTGCGATATTGCTCCGAAGCGGCCGCGAGGTCCGGCACGGCGATGGCAACGTGGTTGAGGCGTCCGATCATGGTCAAATCTCCCGAATAAGGTTTGCGCAGTTATGCGCAGCTTGGGATTGGCGCGCAAGGGACGCACCGCCGCAGGGGGCACGTTAACGCCCTGTTAGGCAACGCGCGCTAGCGTCAGAGTCGAAATCGGAGGGACAGACATGGACAACATCGACCCATTCACACCACATTTGCCAGCGCCCACAACCGCGCGTCCGCTGTTGGGGTTGACCGTTCTTGCAGTCGAAGACAGCCGTTTCGCCTGCGAGGCGCTGCGCCTTTTGTGCCTGCGCAGCGGTGCGCGCATCCGTCGGGCCGACAGCCTGCGCGCGGCGCGGCGGCACCTGCGTGTTTACCGACCTTCGGTGGTGATCATTGATCTGGGCCTGCCCGATGGCAATGGAATTGATCTGATCAGCGGTCTGGTCGCCAGCACACCGCGCCCCGAGGTGATCCTTGGCACCTCGGGTGACAATTTCGGCAGAGAGGCGGCACTCACCGCCGGTGCAGACGGTTTTTTTGAAAAACCGATTACCTCGCTCGGTGTCTTTCAGGGCCAGATCCTGTCCCTGCTGCCCGAAGACCGCCGCCCCGACGGCCCCCGCGATGTGTCTTTTGAAGAAGTGCATCCCGACCCCATCGCGTTTCAGGACGACATGGCACATGTGGCTGACGTCATGGAAGACAACAACGACGACCGCACGCTGGACTATGTGGCACAGTTCCTGTGCGGCGTTGCCCGCAGCGCCAAAGACGGCCCCCTGCAAAAGGCCGCCGAGGCACTGGCCGAAAAACGCGCGGCAGGCCAGCCTGCAATGTCCGAGGCTGCCGTTCTGGCCGGATTGGTGCATGACCGTCTGACGCACCGAATGGCAATTTGAACAGCGTGAATACGACTGCTGCAAACACGCAGCCTGTCCGAAAACAACCCATTTAGTCCCAGCGCGTTACAGCGTGGGGTCACTTGCGACGCGCACCAGCGCGGTCAGGTCTGACAAGCGTTCGACCTGGTTGCCATCATCGTCAAAATTCGACGGGTCCAGCCAGACGCGAAAGGCCTCTTGCAACGCGGGCCATTCCTTGTCGATTGCTGCAAACCAGGCGGTATCACGGTTGCGCCCCTTGTAAACAGTGGCCTGACGGAAAACGCCCTCAAAGCTGAGGCCCAGCCGTTGACCTGCGCGGCGCGACGGCACGTTCAGCGCATCGCATTTCCATTCAAACCGGCGATAGCCGGCCTCGAACGCCCATTGCATCGTCAGAAACAGGGCCTCGGTCGCCACCGAGGTGCGCTGCAAAACCGGCGCGAAGTTGATGTGCCCCACTTCGATCGAACCGGCCGCTGGATCTATGCGCAGCAGGCTCAGAACGCCGTCAAAGTGACCGGATTCCAAATTGCGCACAGCAAAAAAGACCGGGTCGCTTTTGCCCGCAACGCTGTGCACCCAGCGGTGATACTGCGCCGACGATAAAAACGGCCCGTAAGGCAGGTAATCCCAAACGTGATCTTCGCCTTCGTAGGCACGGAACAGCAAGGCCGCGTGCTTGTCCGCGTCCAACGGCTCAAGCGCCGCATAGCGCCCTCGCATGGCCGCACCCTCGGGGGTGGGCGGAGGGGTCCAGTTGTCAACGGGTGCGCCGAATTGCGGGCTGTCTGTGGATCGCGTGTTCATACCCGAATCTATAGGCGGCGTGCGGTCCATCGCCAAGCGGATTTAACCTCTAGGGGATGGACCCTAAAGCACAATGCCAGGATTGCTGCCCATGTCGAGCCCGGGAAAGACCACGCGTTCCAGCGTGGATATGTCCAGCCCCGTCACCGCCTGCATGATCCATGCCGCATAGGCGCGCACATCGCGGGTGGGCATCAGGTCGCGACCTTCGTAGAGGTCGGAAGACTCCAGCCCCGGCCAGTCGCCATAGATCTTGCCACCCCGGATCGCCCCGCCCGCCATCACCACCAGACCACCGGTGCCATGATCGGTGCCCTTGGTCCCGTTCTCGCGCGCTGTGCGGCCGAATTCGGTCATCGCGACCACGGCGGTCTTGTTCCAGACGGGGCCGGTCAGCTCTTGTTTCAGATGCACCAGCGTTTCAGCCAGATCGCCCAGCGCGGCCGTGATCCCGCGCTGTTGCGCGCGGTGGGTGTCCCAGCCGTTCAACGAGAACGAGGCCACCCGCGCATCCTGGCGCAGCCGCTTGGCGGCAAACTCCGCAATTTTCTGATGTTCGTTGCCCTTGCGAACCGCCTGCATGTCTCTGGCCATATCGCCCGCCATCATCGGCGCATCTGCCGCCGAAAGCAGCGCAGCCTCGGCCAGGGCCGCGTGCATGGCCGGATCGCTTTCCGAGATCATTGCCAGCAGACGTTCGGCCTGCGGACTGAGGGCAAGCGATGAGTCAGGGGCCCAGTTGGCCACCGCCGCCTTCCCCTTGAGAACCGGCATCTCGCCCAGACCAATGGCATAGGCAGTATCGGCAGCCACGCCCGGCACCTCTTGCAGCATCCGGTTCAACCAGCCGTCGCGCACGCCGCCCTGCAACGTATCGGTGCCCGCCTCCAGCACGTCCTGCCCGTCGAAATGGCTGCGCTTGTCGCGATAGGGCGTGCTGACCGCATGGGCAAACCCCAACTCTCCGGCCTGCCACATCGGCAAAAGCGGACCCAGCGCCGGATGCAACGAAAAGAACCCGTCCAGATCCAACGCCCCGTTCAGTGGCCCGCCCGCAAGGCTGCTGCGCAGGCCCTTGTAATGCGGATCGCCATAAGGCTGCACCGCGTCCAGCCCGTCCATCGCGCCGCGCAGGATGATGACGATCAGCCGCGTATCCCATGGGGCAGCAGCGAATGTGACCGGCGTCAGCAACGGACTGGCCGCCAGCGAACAGCCCAGAACCGCAGACCGGGTCAGAAAAAAGCGGCGCGAAAGATCGGTCATGGCAGCTACTCCTAGCAGCGCTGGAACGCGGGGGACATCAACACAAGGCCGATGGCTTCGGATTTGCTTTCGGCGGCTGTGGCCGCGAATGTCACCTCGTCAGAGGCACGGCTGCCCAGCGCCGTTTCGACAAATTCGCGCGGGTCCGGCAGATCGGGGCGCAGCACCTGCGGGCCGGACATGGCCCAACGCACCCGTCCCGACAACCCTTGCGGTGACAGCCACGCCTCGTCCTCTTCCGGCCAGCCATCGGGGCCGCTGAACTTTTGCCAAGTTTGCCCCATCAGCACCATCGGCGTCAGCAACAGGTTGCGCGTTTCACGCTCGTCCAGCTGGATGACAGCAGCCGGATCAACCGCCAGGGCACGCATGGACGAGCCGACAAAGTCCACGGGGCGTTTGATATTGGCCCTCTCTTGCGTCCACGCTGCGGGATGTTCAAGCAATGCGGCATACACCTGCATCAGGTCACCATCTGTTTCCAGATATCGCGCACTTACATGGTCAATCAGCGCAGGATCGGGCGTGTCTGACACAAAATGCACCGCCAGTTTCCACGACAGATGCCGCGCGGTGGCCGGATGCACGGCCAGATCTTCCAGCACAGCGCGCACGGGTTTCATCGAATAGGCATCGGCATAGGTTTTGCCCATGACGGTTTCGGCACCCGGTTCGACATAGTCCTTGCGAAACTTGCGGCCTTGTTTGGGCTGGAACGACAGGCCGGTGAACAGCTCGGCCAATTCGCGCACGTCGTCCTGTGTATAGGGGCCATCGACCCCCAGCGTGTGCAGCTCCATCACCTCGCGGGCCAGGTTTTCGTTCAACCCTGCCGCTTTGCCACGTTTCAGCGCCCGCGCGCTGTCCGGTCCCATTGACCGGTCCTGATCCAGATATTGCAGCATCACCGGGTGGGTTACAGCGCTGATCAACAGATCGGCATAGCGGCCACCGACAAAGGGGCGAATGCCGTCTTCGATATAGGGCGAGGTCGCGCGTCTTATCAGGCCCGCCTTGCCCGTGGCGCTGAAATGGTCGCCCCAGAAATACACCAGCCGTTCAAAGAAACCGGTTTCGGTATACGTGCGGCGCAGCATCGACAGGCCCAGCCAGCGGACCATATCAATGCGGGCGGCTTTTTTCAGCAGATTGCGGTCTTTTCGTGCAACTTTGGCTTCGGGTTTGCCCCGTTTGTCGCGCTGGATGCGGCGCAGCCTGTCGCTTTCAACCATGCGGGCACGAAAGCTGTCAAAGGGTTCAATCTCAAACCGGGCAGCCATCGTGTCGGGGGCGGTGATGCCCGCCAACATCGTCTCGACCGACGTAGCAGGGGCAATGACCGGCGACAGCCCGCAGCCAAAGCGGATTTCGGCAAGTTCAGACTCGAATGCGCGCACAGTGAATTCCCCGCCCATGACCACATTCAATATAGCAAGGGGCGCGCCCATTTGCATCGGCGCGCCCCATCACTTTTTCATCTCAGGCGACGGATCGCCCAAACGTGTATCAGTCTTGCGGAATAACCCGCAGGCCCAGCTCCATCAGCTGATCGCTGGTGGGGTCGGACGGCGCGTTCATCATCAGGTCTTCGGCGCGCTGGTTCATCGGGAACAGGATCACTTCGCGGATGTTCTGTTCGTTCGCCAGCAGCATCACGATGCGGTCAATACCCGCGGCACAACCACCGTGGGGCGGGGCGCCGTATTGAAAGGCGTTGACCATACCGCCAAAGCGTTTGCGCACCTCGGCCTCGTCATAGCCTGCGATTTCAAAGGCTTTGAACATGATTTCCGGGCGGTGGTTCCGAATGGCACCCGACACCAGTTCATAGCCGTTGCAGGCCAGATCGTATTGATAACCCAGCACGTCCAGCGGATCGCCTTGCAGGGCGTCCATACCACCCTGGGGCATCGAGAACGGGTTGTGTTCAAAGTCGATCTTGCCGGTGGTCTCGTCCTTTTCATAGATCGGGAAATCGACGATCCACGCAAAGGCAAAGCGATCCTTGTCGGTCAGGTTCAGTTCGTCACCGATGATGTTACGGGCACGTCCCGCGATGGCTTCGAACTGTTTGGGCTTGCCGCCCAGGAAGAACGCCGCATCGCCCATGCCAAGGCCCAGTTGCTGGCGGATGGCTTCGGTGCGCTCGGGGCCGATGTTCTTGGCCAGCGGGCCGGCCGCTTCCATGCCGCCTTCGACTTCGCCGGATTTCAGCTTGGCCTGGGCCTCTTTCACGGTGATGCCCAGTTCTTGCGCCACGGCATCCGCCGTTTTCTCGCGCCAGAAGATATAGCCCATGCCGGGCAGACCTTCCTTTTGCGCAAATGCGTTCATGCGGTCGCAGAACTTGCGCGACCCGCCCGTGGGCGCGGGAATGGCGCGCACTTCGGTGCCGTCCTGCTCCAGCAGCTTGGCAAAGATGGCGAAACCGGAACCAGCAAAATGTTCGGACACGACCTGCATCTTGATCGGGTTGCGCAGGTCGGGCTTGTCGCTGCCATACCACAGGGCCGCGTCGCGATAGCTGATCTGCTCCCATGTCTGGTCGACTTTGCGACCGCCGCCGAATTCCTCGAAAATGCCGCCGATCACGGGCTGGATCGTGTCGAACACGTCCTGCTGGGTGACAAAGCTCATCTCAAGGTCAAGCTGGTAGAAATCGGTGGGCGACCGGTCGGCACGCGGGTCTTCGTCACGGAAACAGGGCGCGATCTGGAAGTATTTGTCAAAGCCCGAGACCATCAACAGCTGTTTGAACTGCTGGGGGGCCTGCGGAAGCGCATAGAACTTGCCGGGGTGCAGACGCGACGGCACCAGAAAGTCGCGCGCGCCCTCGGGCGACGATGCGGTGATGATCGGTGTCTGATATTCGCGGAATTTTGCGTCCCACATGCGGCGGCGGATCGAGGCGACCACGTCCGAGCGCAGTTTCATGTTGGCTTGCATCTTTTCGCGGCGCAGGTCCAGATAACGGTATTTCAGCCGGGTTTCCTCGGGGTATTCCTGATCGCCAAACACCATCAGCGGCAGTTCGGCGGCGGGGCCAAGCACTTCGACCTCGCGCACGAACACTTCGACCTCGCCGGTGGGGATCTTGGCGTTGACCAGTTCGGGCGCGCGGGCCTTCACTTCGCCGTCAATGCGAATGCACCATTCGCTGCGCAGCTTTTCCACGTCGGCAAAGGCGGCGCTGTCGGGGTCGCACAGAACCTGTGTCACGCCGTAATGGTCGCGCAGGTCGACAAACAGGATGCCCCCGTGATCGCGCACGCGATTGACCCAACCGGACAGGCGGACGGTTTTGCCGACGTCGGCGGCGGTCAGTTCGGCGCAGGTGTGGCTGCGATAGGCGTGCATAATAGGCTCCCGCTCTCTGGGCTGATGATCGGGGCAGATACACCGCCCATGGGGTGGGAAGTCAAGCCGCGCAGACCGCCGCGCGTGGGAAAACCGCGCGGCAATGCCGTTTTACAGGTCTTAACCGAGGGATCGCAGCAATTCCTGCGAGGGTACGCCGGTCGCGGGCAGTCCACGGCTGGACTGATAGGCGCTGATCGCGCTCTGGCTTTTCGGCCCCAGAACGCCGTCGGCCCCGTCGGTGTCAAAGCCTGCGGCGGTCAGCTTGCGTTGCAGCGCCATGCGGTCGTCCTTGGTCAGCCCGTTGGCGTCGGGCGGGAACGATCCGCGCAACGGCCCTGCGCCGCCGATACGGTCGGCCAGATGGCCCACCCCAATCGCGTAGCTGTCCGAGTTGTTGTAGCGTTTGATCGCATTGAAATTCGACGTGACAGCAAAGCTTGGACCACCCGGTTGCGGGGTGATGACGCTGCCCGCAGGTGCGCCCGCGCCCACCTCGCCGCCCCAGCGGGTGCCACGGGACCAGCCGTTGCGTTGCAGGTAGGCGGCGGTCGAGGCCAGCGCGTCGCTGGGGTCCGCCGACCAGATATCGCGGCGGCCATCGCCGGTATAGTCGACGGCAAAGGCCTGATAGGATGTGGGGATGAATTGGGTGTGACCCATGGCCCCGGCCCAGCTTCCTACCATACGGTCGGCAGTAATATCGCCGCTTTGAATGATTTTCAGGGCTGCAACCAGTTGCTTTTCAAAGAACGCGCCGCGCCGCCCGTCATAGGCCAGCGTCGACGTGGCCGAGACAACCGGCACATCGCCCTTACGTTCGCCAAAGAAGCTTTCCAGCCCCCAGATCGCGCAGATGATGGTGCTATCGACGCCATATTTCGCCTCAAGCGCGTTCAGCGTGCTGCCGTGACGCGCATAGGCGGCGCGGCCCTTGGTGACGCGCTCGTCGGAGGCCGCGATGGCAAGGTAATCTTCCAGCGTGCGGCTGAACTCGGTCTGGTTGCGGTCGCGTTTGACCACGCCCGGCAGATAGCCCGCGCCGCGAAAGCCTGAGTTCAGCGTGCTGTCGGAAATGCCCTGCGCGCCTGCGCGGTCGCGGAACGATGCGACCCACTGGCTCCACCCGGCATTCGGCACGGGACGCAGGTCATCGGGCAAGCCGCCCGATGCAACCGACGGGATGCCCGGCATCGTCGTGCCACAGCTTGCAAGGCCCAGCCCTGCGGTCAGTCCAAGTGTGAAATTGCGCCGTGTGATGATCATTTTTCTGCCCTGCCCATTCTTGTTTGGGCATCACCCTAACGCAAAGGTGAACACACGCAATCATCCGCGCACCGCATGTCGGGCGGTACGCGGCGTTTTGCTTAGGGACAGGCTTAGCCGATGATATTCAGCAGCAGTTCGCGCGTGTTTTCTTCGGTCATTTTCACCGGATTGCCGCCGGTGCTGGGGTCGATCAGTGCGCCAGCCACGATGCGGTCTACGTCGGGGTTTTCAACGCCCAGACCCTTCAGCGTCTTGGGAATGCCCATCGACGCATTCAGATCGTCGACAAAGGCGCAGAACCCGTCAAAGCCGCCGTCGATGTCCAGATAGCGCGCGGCCTGTGCGATCCTGGCTTCGATCTCGGGGCGGTTGAATTGCAGCACGGCGGGCATACACACGGCGTTCGTGGTGCCGTGGTGCGTGTGGTAAATCGCGCCAATGGGGTGCGACAAGGCGTGGATCGCGCCCAGCCCCTTTTGGAACGCGGTGGCCCCCATGGCCGCCGCCGACATCATCTGCGCGCGCGCTTCGATGTCGGTGCCGTCCTTGTAGGCACGCGGCAGGTAATCCTTGACCAGCCGCATCCCTTCCAGCGCCATGCCCTGGCTCATCGGGTGATAATGCGGCGAACAGAACGCTTCGACGCAATGGGCAAAGGCATCAAGGCCGGTGCCAGCGGTGATGAACGGCGGCATGCCCACGGTCAATTCGGGGTCGCAGATCACGACACGCGGCAGGATCTTGGGGTGGAAGATGATCTTTTTCTCGGCGGTTTCCGAGTTGGTGATAACCGACGCGCGGCCCACTTCGGACCCGGTGCCTGCGGTGGTGGGCACGGCCACGATCGGGGCAATCGCATCGGCGTCGGCGCGGGTCCACCAGTCGCCGATATCCTCGAAATCCCAGATCGGGCGGCTTTGGCCCGCCAGAAACGCCACGACCTTGCCCAGATCCAGGCCCGAGCCGCCGCCAAAAGCGATCACGCCGTCATGGCCGCCCTCACGGTAGACCGCAACGCCCGCCTGCGCGTTCACTTCGGTCGGGTTCGGGTCCACGTCGGAAAACATCGCGCGGCCCAGACCGGCGGCGTCGATCAGGTCCAGCGTGCGCTGGGTGATGTCCATGCCCGCCAGCCCGCGATCTGTGATCAGCAGCGGCTTGGTGATGCCTGCGGCCATGCAGGCCTCGGCGATCTCGGAAATGCGCCCCGCGCCAAAGCGGATTGCGGTGGGGTAGGACCAATTTGCAGTCAGCGTCATGGGATCAGGCTTTCTTCAGGTGGTAGGATTTGGGACGGGTCAGGTTGTGATAGCCGATGACCGACAGACCGCCACCGCGACCGGTGTCCTTGCAGCCGGTCCAGCACAGCGCCGGATCAAGGTAATCGGCGCGGTTCATGAACACGGTGCCGGTTTCGATCTGGTCGGCAATCGCCTCGGCTCGCGCGGCGTCCTGCGTCCAGACGGATGCCGTCAGCCCGTAGTCGCTGTCATTCATCAGGCGGATCGCTTCGGCGTCGTCCTTGACGGCCATGATGCCAACCACGGGACCAAAGCTTTCCTCGCGCATCACGCGCATGTCGTGGGTCACGTTCGTCAGGATCTGCGGCATCAGGTAGGCGCCGCCATCCTGCGGGAAATCTGCGGGGTCGATGTGGGCCGTGGCCCCTGCGGCAATCGCATCGGCAGTCTGTTCGCGCACGGTGTCGGCAAAGCGCATGTGCGCCATCGGGCCAATGGTGGTTTCCGGGTCCAGCGGATTGCCCAGTTTGTAGCCTTTGACGATTGCGACCGCCTTGGCGACAAAATCATCAAACAATGCCTCGGCCACATAGATCCGTTCGATCCCGCAGCAGCATTGCCCCGAGTTGAACATCGCCCCGTCAATCAGCGTGTCGGCAGCGGCCTGCACGTCGGCGTCATCACAGACATATCCCGGGTCCTTGCCGCCCAGCTCCAGCCCGACGCCGGTGAATGTGCCAGCGGCGGCGGTTTCAATGGCGCGGCCCCCGCCGACCGAACCGGTGAAGTTCACGAAACCAAAGGATTTCGCCGCAATCAGGTCCGAAGTGGTCTGGTGGTCCAGAAACACGTTCTGGAACACATCATCGGGGATCCCGGCGGCGTGGAACGCCTCGGCCATACGCTCACCCACAAGCGGGGTTTGGCTGGCGTGTTTCAGCATCACCGCGTTGCCCGCGATCAGCGCGGGCGCGACGGTGTTGATCGCCGTCATATAGGGATAGTTCCACGGTGCCACGACCAGCACGACGCCATGCGGCACCCGCTTGATCACGCGGCGGAATGTATCGCTGTCCTCAACCACAATATCGGCCAGCGCGTCCTGCGCGATGTCGGCCATATAGGTGGCGCGTTCGTTAAAGCCGCCGAATTCCCCGCCATAGCGCACGGGGCGGCCCATCTGGTGCGCCAGCTCCGGTACGATGGCGTCATTCATCGCCCCCACACTGGCCACGCCGTCCTGGACCAGCGCAATGCGCTCGGCCAGCGGGCGTGCAGCCCATGCGGCTTGGGCAGCCTTTGCACGCGCAACAGCAGCCGCAGCGTCAGATGCGCCCAGCGGCGTGCGCTCGGCGTAGACCGATCCGTCGATCGGCGAAATACAGGTAATCATGGTCAGGCCCTTTCAAATCCGCGCGCGATTTCCCAATCGGTCACGACGCGGTCAAACTCTTCCTGCTCCCATTCGGCGCATCGGGTGTAATGGTCAATCACATCGTCCCCGAATGCCTTCCGAAGGAAAGCGGATTTTCGCAAGGTCTCGGTCGCCGCCCGCAGGGTCTGCGGAATGTCGGCGGCCTTGGCGTCTTCGTACACGTCGCCGCGCGTCGGCGGCGACAGTTCCATCTTGTCCTCGATCCCCTTGATCCCTGCGGCCAGCATCGCGGCCTGCGCCAGATAGGGATTCAGATCCGAGCCACCGATACGGCATTCGACCCGCACCCCCTTGGTCTCGGCCCCGCACAGACGGAAACCCGCGGTGCGGTTGTCGATGGACCAGACGGTTTTGGTGGGGGCAAAGGTGCCTTTGGCAAAGCGTTTGTAGCTGTTCACGTAAGGAGCGAGGAAAAACGTGTAATCCGGCGCATAGGCGATCAGCCCGGCCATATAGTTTTTCATCAGTTCAGACATGCCCAGATCGGCATCCTTGTCGAAAAACGCGGGCGTCTCGCCTTGCCACAGCGATTGGTGCACGTGGCTGGAGCTGCCGACGCGGTCATGGTGCCACTTGGGCAGGAAAGACGCGGCACGCCCGTGCTGCCATGCAATTTCCTTGATCGCGTGTTTCGCGATGCTGTGGTGGTCGGCGCAATCCAGCGCGGGAGCATAGCGGATGTTCAGCTCTTCCTGCCCGGCTTCGGCCTCGCCCTTGGAGTTCTCGATGGGCAGACCTGCGGCGTAAAGATGGTTGCGGATCGGGCGCATCACGCCCTCTTCCTTGGTGGTCTGGAAGATGTTGTAATCTTCGTTATAGCCGCTGATCGGGGTCAGGTCGCGGAAGCCGCTGGCGCGGATTTCGTCCAGGCTTTTCTCGAACAGGAAAAACTCCAGCTCGGTCGCCATCTTCGCGTCAAAGCCCAGATCGCGCAGCCGCGCCACCTGCTTCTTCAGGATCGCACGCGGATCGTGGGGCACAGGGGCGTGGGTGTGATGGTCCAGCACATCGCACAGCACCAGCGCGGTGCCTTCCAGCCACGGCACTGTGCGCAGCGTGGTCAGGTCGGGCGCCATGACATAGTCGCCATAGCCGGTTTGCCAGCTGGTCGAGGCATAGCCATCCGGCGTGGCCATTTCCAGATCGGTGGCCAGCAGGTAGTTGCAACAATGGGTCTCTTTGAACGAGGTTTCCACGAAGTTGACCGCATGAAACCGCTTGCCCATCAAACGGCCCTGCATGTCCACAAAACAGGCCAGCACCGTGTCGATGCTGCCGTCGGTGACGCGGGATTTCAGGTCATCAAAGCTAAGGTTGCCGGGCATGTCGGTGTCCTGTGGTTAAAGTGCGTGTGGCGGGCGCCCCGATGGGCCGCCCGCGTGTATTTGGAATAAGATCGACTTAGCCGAAGCTGTAGGGCGGGCCCGCCTTGTCGATCACGTCGTTATAATCGCGGAAGATCTGGACGATCTTGGCGTTCACTTCGCCCTCTTGGGCGACCTCGTCCCAGAAGACCTTGGCCGCGTCTTCGACGACTTTCCATTCCTCTTGCGGGATCGACCGCAGTTGCAGCTTGTCGCCCTTGGCGCGCAGCGACGCCTCGCCGCCCCAATACCACTGGTTGCGATAGGTATGACCGGCTTCGATGCCCGCCATCACGATGGCTTTCAGATGCTCGGGCAGATCCGCCCAGCGGCCTTCGTTGACAAAGAACGACCCGATCCATGCGCCCGAGATGTTGTTGGTCAGGAAATAGTCGGTCACGTTGGCCCAGCCGACGGTGTAATCCTCGGTGATGCCGGACCACGCCATACCGTCCAGCTCGCCCGTCTGAACCGCGACTTCGGCGTCTTCATAGGGGATCGAAACCGGCACAACGCCGAACTGGGTCAGGAAACGGCCCGCTGTGGGGAAGGTGTACAGCTTCAGCCCGTCCAAATCAGCCAGCGATGTGACCTCTTTCTTGGTGTTGAAGTTGCACGGGTCCTGCCCCGCGGCTGACAGCCATGTCACGCCAACCTTGGCGTATTCCTCGCGCCAGATGTCGGCCAGACCGTATTGATTGAACAGCACCGGCACATCCAACGAATGTTTGGTGGCCAGCGGGAAGTAACCGCCGAACTGCTGCAAGGGCGTGGGCGACGCCATGCTGTCGTCGTCCGAATGTACGGCGTCGATGGTGCCGCGTTGCAGGGCCTGGAACAACTCGCCAGTGGGGACGATCTGGTCGGCATAGAACAGCTCGATCTCAAGCTCGCCGTTGGCAGCCGTGTTGATATAGTCGATGACAGGCTTGGTCACATGCTCGCCCAGCGCGGCACCGGCATAGGTCTGGAACCGCCACTTGATGGTGTCCTGCGCCCGGACGATGGCTGGGGCGGCAAGGCTGGCCGCGCCGCCAAGGGCTGCGGTGCGGATGAAATTGCGTCTCGTCGTCATGTCTCTTCTCCTTGTTAAGTTTGGGTGCACCGTTTGCGGTGTCTGTTATCAGTTTGCGTAGACGTAATTGGGCAGCCACAGGGCAATCTGGGGGAAGGCCATGACCATCACCAGCGCCCCCACCATGACCAGCACAAAGGGTGCGATAGACCCGTAAATATCGCGCAACGTGATCTCGGGCGGGGCCATGGCCCGCATCAGGAACAGGTTATAGCCGAAGGGCGGCGTCATGTAAGCGATCTGGCAGGTGATCGTGTACAGGATTCCGTACCAGACCAGATCAAAACCCAATGCCCCCACCAGCGGCACATACAAGGGTGCCACGATCACCAGCATGGCCGTATCATCCAGAAACATGCCCATCAGGATAAAGCTGAGCTGCATCAAAATCAGGATCACCCACGGGCTTAGTCCCAGCCGTTCCGTGAACAGGCTTTCAATCGCCTTGACCGCGCCCAATCCGTCAAACACAGCGCCAAAGGCCAGTGCCGCCAGAATGATCCACATGAACATGCAGGTAATGCCCAGCGTCTTGCGCACCGAATTCTCGAACACCTGACGCGTCATCCGCCCCTTGAGAACGGCCGCCACAAACGCGGCAATCGCCCCGATGGCCGAGCTTTCCACCAGCGAGGTCCAGCCTTTGACAAAGGGGAACATCATCACGCCAAAGATCACCAGCGGCAGCAGCCCCGCACGCAGCAAAGCCAGTTTTTCACGACGCGGCATTGCCCGGTCTTCGGCACTCAGGGTCGGTCCAAGGCTGGGGTTCCACCAGCAGCGGATGGCGATATAGGCGATGAACATCGCCGCCATCATCAGCCCCGGAATTACACCTGCCAGCCACAGCTGGCCCACCGGTTGCCGCGCGATCATCGCATACAGCACCAGCACCACGGATGGCGGCACCAGAATACCCAGCGACGATCCCGCCTGAATAACCCCTGTCACCATGCGTTTGTCATAGCCGCGTTTCAACAGCTCGGGCAGCGCGATCGTGGCGCCGATGGCCATGCCGGCCACGCTGAGACCGTTCATCGCGGAAATCAGCACCATCAGCCCGATGGTGCCCACGGCCAGCCCGCCGCGCAGGCCACCCATCCAGACGTGGAACATCTTGTACAGATCATCGGCGATCTTCGATTCCGACAGAACGTAGCCCATAAAGATGAACATCGGCAGCGTCAGCAGCGGATACCATTTCATCAGCTTCATCGCGGCGGAAAACCCGATGTCATAGCCGCCCTTGTCGCCCCACAACAGCAGGGCCGCAACGACAGCAACAAAACCGATGGCACCGAACACGCGCTGGCCGGTCATCAGCATCAGCATCATCGTCGAGAACATCAGGGTGGCGATCAATTCATATGACATCAGATCGTCTGACCCCTCAGCCGCAGGACATCTTTGCAAAGCTCGGAAAGGCACTGCAAAATCATCAGGAAAAAGCCCACGATCATCACGACCTTGACGGGCCAAAGATAGGGTCGCCAGGCAGACGACGATTGTTCAAGGCGTCCGATTTCTTCCGATCCGGTCAGCAGCCCGGCAAAAAAGGACAGCGGTTCGGTCTTCCAGTAGCCCAGCGAATAGGCGGTTGAACCGATGGCACCATATAGCAACACAACTAGGTAGAAGATCAGAAACAGCACGGTGATCATATCCATCCATGCTTTCTTGCGGTCGGACCATTCGCCATACAGCAGGTCCATGCGCACATGGTCACCCATCTGCATCGAATAGGGGCCGCCCAGCACGTAATAGCCAACCATGACAAATTGGGCCATTTCCAGCGTCCACAGCGACGGCACGAAGAACACCTTGCTAAAGGTCGACCACAGCAGAACCGCCATAAGGGCGAAAATGCCGTACATCATGATGCGGCCCAGCCGGTAATTGAACCCGTCTACCCTGCGGATAAAACCGCGCATCAAGCTGTGCATCTGACACCCTCTGCTTTCATCAGGGCACAGGCATCGGCCAGCCATTCGGCCAGCATATCGCCCATGCGCTGTTGCTGCGTTTTGGTCTGGATAAGATCGTTGCGCACTTCGATCATCACACAGGGATGGCCGTGTGCCGTGCCGTGCACCTGCAAGGTATGGGTCACCCCGTCGGCAGGGCCATAGGGTTCGTTGCGCTGCACGGTGGTGCCGGTGTGCGCCGCTGCCGTGTCCAGCATGGCATCGGCCAGCCGCGTGTCGCTGTCATGCAATACGCCAACCTCGACCACGCGCGGGACGCCGTTGAAGACCGGCGTGAAACTGTGGATCGTGACCAGAACAGGCGCGGGCTTGTCTGCCACCACCTGTGCCAACGCATCACGGAATGGAACGTAATAGGTCGCGGCGCGCTCGGTGCGGTCCTGCGCGCTCAGGTTTGCATTTCCCGGCACATCGAACACTTCGCTTTTGGCTGGCATCGCCCCCGGCGCTTCGGGCGGGCGGTTGCAATCATAGACCAGACGCGACACGCAACTGGCCACCAACGTTGCATCCAGCCGGAACGACATCCGCTCGGCCACGCCCAGTGCGCCCGGATCCCAGGCGGCATGGCTCTCCCTGGCCGCATTCGTCAGGCCCAGCCCCTCCAGCGTTTCGGGGATGAAACAAGATGCATGTTCGCAGACCAGAACGACAGGCGAAGCCCCTGCCGCATTGATTGTCTGTACTGCCGTCACTGAATTCTTGCCTGCGTCTGTCATGGCACCCCCTGCTCACAAAGTGCTTGCCACCGTCGCCATCTGTCAACAGAATTGTGAAAAATATTCCTCAGTCTTCTCTTGTGTGAAAATTTTTCGATCAAAAAGGGGGCGCCAGTGTCGTCAAACGCACATACGATTTCCGACCGCATCCAGCAAAAGCTGGACGATCTGACCCGTGCCGAACGGCAGCTGGCGCATTCAATTCTGGAAAATTACCCGATTTCGGGCCTTGGACCGCTGACCGAACTGGCGCAAGACGCCAACGTGTCGGGCCCCACCGTAGCGCGCATGGTGCAAAAACTGGGGTTCAAAGGGTACGCCGAATTTCAGGCCGAACTGCGCGAGGAACTGCGCGCCAAGGTCAAGGGGCCGATTGCCAAACATGACACCTGGGCCGAAAGCGCGCCTTCGGGGCATATCCTGAACACCTTTACCGATGCCGTGATCGACAACATCCGTCACACGCTGGGCCAGATCGACCCCAAAGCCTTTGACAGTGCCTGTTCCATGGTGGGCGATCCTGCGCACCACCTGTATATCGTCGGCGGGCGGGTGACGCACACGCTGGCCGAATATCTGTTCCTGCACATGCAGGTGATCCGCCCCAACATCACACATGTGCAATCCACATCGAACGCCTGGCCGCACTATCTGCTGGATGTTGAACCCGGCGATGTCTTTGTCATCTTTGACGTGCGGCGCTACGAAAACAACACGTTGAAGCTGGCCGAAATGGCCCACGCGCAGGGCGCGCGGATCGTTCTGTTTACGGATCAATGGCGCTCGCCGGTGCATCAGCTGGCCGACATCAGTTTCAGCAGCCGCATCGAGGTGCCCTCGGCCTGGGATTCGGCGGCGGCCACCATGCTGCTGACCGAAACGATGATTTCAGCCGTGCAAAACCTGCGCTGGGACAGCACCAAGGGCCGCATGGAAGAGCTGGAAGCGATGTTCGACCAGACCAAGCTGTTCCGCAAATTCACCTGACTGCCTGAAAAACAGGCAATGGGACCGTGACGGGTTGCAGGCTTGTCAGCCAGACCGCACACTGGCTGCAAATGCCGCAACCGCTTCCTCTTCTTGTCTTTAGCGATCTCGACGGCACGTTGATTTCGCATGACACATACCGGTGGGACGCCGCCCGCCCGGCGCTGACGCGCCTGCGCAACCTTGGTGCAGGGGTGGTGCTGGCCAGCAGCAAAACGGCGCCTGAAATCATCGGATTGCGGTCTGACATGGGGCTGACCGACTGGCCCGCCATCGTGGAAAACGGCGCGGGAGTTCTGGCAGCCTGTGCCACCGGAACGCCGCCAGACACCGACTACCGGCGGCTGCGCGACATGCTGGGCCAATTGCCCGAAGATCTGCGCGCACCTTTCCAAGGATTTGGCGATCTCAGCACCGAAGGGGTCGCAGACATCACCGGCCTGCCCTCGCCCGATGCACAAAACGCCAGGAAACGTGCCTTTTCCGAACCCGGGCTGTGGCACGGGACCGACGCCCAGCGCGCCGCGTTTCTGGCGGCACTTGGACAACACGGCATATCCGCCCGCGAAGGGGGCCGGTTTCTGACCCTGTCCTTTGGCCAGACCAAGGCCGACCGCATGGCCGAGATCACCGCCACATTCCGCCCGCAGGTCACGCTGGCACTGGGCGACGCCCCGAACGACATCGAAATGCTGCAAACCGCCGATTACGGCGTGATCGTCGCCAATCCGCACCGCACACCACTGCCCCCGCTTGAAACCGAGGCGACCGGGCGCATCCAGCGCAGCACGTTGATCGGCCCCCAAGGCTGGAACCGTGCGGTGCTGGATTTCATTGACCAGTTGAACATCTGAACAAGGACGCCGCGCATGACAGACTTTCACCAGAACGGGAACGTGGCCACGCTGCACAATCTGCGAACACGGTCGCTGGATGAAATGACCTACGAGCTTGAGACCTTTGCCCAGTCGCGCAAGATTTCGTTGATCCTGCCCTGCCTGTATTCCGAGCTGGAAACCGACGCGATGCCGCTGATTTTGGATGAATTGTCCAAGGTCACATATCTGCACCGCATCATCATCGGTCTGGACCGCGCCGACGAGGCGCAGTTTCGCCATGCTCAGCAGTTTTTCAAAGGGCTGAACCAGAACCATATTGTCATCTGGAACGACAGCCCTCGCATGCAAGAGCTGGGCGCGCGCCTTGAGACACTGGGACTTGCGCCGATGGAGCAGGGCAAGGGCAAGAACGTGTGGTCTTCGCTGGGCTATCTGATCGGCTGCGAGGACAGTTCGGTGATGGCGATCCACGATTGCGACATCGTCACCTATACCAATGAAATGCTGGCGCGGCTGGTCTATCCGGTGGCCAATCCGACCTTTCCCTATCAGGTGGCCAAGGGGTTCTATTCCCGCGTCGGTCAGGGCAAGCTGAACGGTCGGGTGACCCGATTGCTGGTCAGCCCGCTGTTGATCGCGCTGAAACGGGTGATCGGGGACCGCGATTATATCGACTACCTGCGCAGCTTTCGTTACCCGCTGTCGGGTGAATTCGCCATGCGCACCAGCATCTTGCCCGATCTGCGCATCCCGTCAGACTGGGGGCTGGAAATAGGCGTGCTGTCCGAAGCCTGGCGCAATCTGGCCCCCAAAGCCGTCTGTCAGGTCGAGATTGCCGACAATTATGACCACAAACATCAGGATATGAGCGCCGAAGACGCCAGTGCCGGCCTGAGCCGTATGTCCACCGACATCTGCAAGGCGATCTTCCGCAAACTGGCCGCCGATGGGACTGTCTTTACGCCCAACGTGTTCCGCACCCTCAAGGCCACTTATTACCGTTGCGCACTGGATCTGCTGGAAGCCTATTACAATGATGCGCAGATGAACGGGCTGACCATCGACAGGCATAAGGAAGAACAGGGGATCGAACTGTTTGCCGAAAACATCATGCGCGCGGGCCAGACGTTTCTGGACAACCCGCACGAGACACCGTTTATCCCCACATGGAACAGGGTCCATGCCGCCGACGCCAGTTTTCTGGCCGACTTGCGCGCCGCCGCCCAGGCAGACGAACGCGAGTTTGACAGCTAGAACCAGGGTGGCCCGACAGGATCAGCGGCCTGTCACTTTTTGCGAAGATACGCCCACGACACATGCCCCTTGAGCGAACGCGCGGCTTTCAGGGACACTTCGCACCAGCGCGTGCCGCCGGTCTGCGTACAGCTGTGAACCCGCAGGATGGTGCCGTTCGGCAAACCCAGAATCACCTTGTAGCCAACCCCCGGCCCCGCGCGCATTTTCAGCATGTCGCTGTCTTCGACACCCGCCACTTCATAGTCTCCGAACCACGCAGCCGCTGCCGGCTGACCGCTTAGAAAGATGCCCAGCACACATGATGCCAGCGCGACAAAGATGGCTTTTCCCATCGTTTTCTCCTGTTTTTGCCTCGGTCTTATTCGTAAACATTCAGGCCGCCAAAAGGAACAGCCCGCAGTGACCCGCTGCGCATTATCAGACACGAACAGCGCGCAATACGCGCCGGAAACCGCTTTCTTTTGCTGCCACCGGGGCCTAGCTTTGCGCAGCTACTATCTGCGTGCCGCGAAAGGAATTTCCGATGGACCAGCGCTTTGACAGACAAACAAAGGTCACGACCAGCCACTGGGGTGCCTTCGAGGTTGATGTCGAAAATGACAGAATCGTCGCGACACGTCCCTTTGCCGCCGATCCCCACCCGTCGGCCATTCCCGACATCCTGCCCGCAGCCGTTCACCACCACACCCGTGTAGCGCGCCCGTCGATCCGGCGTGGCTGGCTGGCGTCACGCGAACGCAGCGGGCGCGGGTCGGATGAATTTGTCGAACTGCCCTGGGACGAGGCCCTGGATATCGCGGCGCAAGAGCTGGAACGCGTGCGCAAGGCCCATGGCAACGAGGCCATCTATGGCGGCTCTTACGGCTGGGGCTCGGCAGGCCGGTTTCATCACGCACAAAGCCAGGTGCACCGGTTTCTGAACACGATGGGCGGCTATGTGGCCTCGTTCGGCAGCTATTCGACGGGCTGCGCGCAGGCGATCATGCCCCATGTCTTTGGCGGGAATTTTCTGACCTTCCAGTATGAAAATCAGGATGGCTGGCAGACGATCCATGACAACACCGAAACGCTGGTGATGTTCGGCGGGGTCAATCCCAAGAACGCGCAGGTCAGCATGGGCGGCGTCACAGAACATGAAACCGCAGGGTGGTTTGACCGCTTTGCGGAAAAGCAGATGCGCTGCGTCAATATCGGTCCGCAACGGGTTGATGCGCCGGCCAGCTGCGAATGGATGCCCCTGCGCCCCGGATCGGACACCGCGCTGATGCTGGCACTGGCCCATGTGATCGAGGTTGAAGGTTTGACGGACCACGCCTTTCTGGCGCGCTGTAGCGTCGGTTTCGACCGGTTCCGCCCCTATCTGCTGGGCGAAAGCGACGGGCAACCCAAGACACCGGAATGGGCCAGCCCGCTGTGTGGCGCCGACGCCGATGCAATCCGCACGCTGGCGCGGCGTATGGCGACGACACGCACGCTGATCACTGTTGCCTGGTCCCTGCAACGGGGAGAACACGGTGAACAGCCTTTTTGGATGTCGGCGGTGCTGGCCGCAATGATTGGCCAGATCGGGCTGCCCGGCGGTGGGGTCGGTTATGGTTACGGTGCCATCGGCGGCGTCGGAAAATCGTTGATCGGGCTGAGCGGCATGACGTTTTCCCAAGGCCAAAATCCGGTGCGTACCGTCATTCCGGTTGCACGGGTTGCCGACATGCTGCGCAATCCCGGACAGCTCTACGATTTCAACGGCGCCCGCGTGCCCTATCCCGATATCCGGCTGGTCTATTGGGCGGGGGGCAATCCGTTCCACCATCACCAGGACCTGAACGCCCTGCACGACGCATGGCAACGCCCCGAGACAATCATCGTCAACGAACCATGGTGGACCGCAACCGCCAAACGCGCCGACATCGTCTTTCCGGCGACAACCCCTTACGAGCGCGAAGACATCGGGCGGTCGAACCTTGACGATTATCTGTTCCATATGCCGCAACTGATCCCGCCGGTGGGCGAGGCCCGCGATGATTATGTAATATTTACAGGTCTCTCCGAGCGGCTTGGACTGGGTAACGCCTTTACCGAAGGGCGCGACGCAGAAAACTGGATCGGCATCCTGTATCAGGAATACCGCGAACTGGCTGCCCAAAAGGGTATCGAGGTTCCCGATCTGGCGACATTGAAAGAGCTGAACTGGTTGCAGCTGCCAATCCAGCGGAAAGGCCCCAACAGAAGCCTGTTTGCGCCGTTCCGCGAGGACCCCGAAGCGGCTCCGCTCAAAACGCCCTCGGGCAAGATCGAGATATTTTCCGAGACGATTGACGGCTTTGGCTATGACGACTGCCCCGGGCATCCGGTGTGGCTGCCCCCGACAGAATGGCTGGGGTCTGCCACCACAGAGACACCGTTGCACATGGTATCGCCACAACCCGGCGACAAACTGCACAGCCAGCTGGAAAGCGCATTGGCGGATGTTGCGGGCGCACGGCCTGAAACGCTGGTTATCCACCCTGGCGACGCAGAACCACGCGACATTCAGTCCGGCGATCTGGTGCGTGTGTTCAACAGCCGCGGCGCGTGTCGCGCGCGTGCATTGGTTTCGGACAGTATCCGCCAGGGCGTCGTGGCCTTGCCAACCGGTGCGTGGTTCGGTGATCCGGGCGAAAATCTCGACCCGCATGGAAACCCGAACACGCTGACCCGCGACAGGGGAACGTCACGGCTGGGTCAGGGATGCAGCGCCCATACGGCTTTGGTAAACGTCAGCAAGCTTCTGTCACCGGCATAGCACCGCAATTTTGCGAACTCGGGCCTGTCAGAGCGGACTGGGCGGGCTATACTCCTTATCAGGCCAATGCCCGTGCGTGTCCGAGTGGCAACGCCCGGATCTTTGCCCCCGAAAATGGAGCGCCCCAACCGGCCATGTCGACGGAAAATACTGCACAAACCACGCCCGATGCGGCGGAAATCGCGGATCTGATTGCCTGCCCGCATTGCGACGCACTGTATGTGGCGCGCATGCCTGCACATGGCGGACGTGCGATATGCACCCATTGTCACACCGTCCTGATCTCGCCGCGCAAAAAGGCCGGCGCCAAGATGATCGCGCTGACGCTGAGCGTGATGATCCTTGTGGTGGCGGCGCTGTTCTTTCCGTTCCTGGACATCAATGCCAGCGGATTTGGCAATTCAACCTCGATCCTCGACGCGGCGTCGAGCTTCCGGTCGGGCTATATGGTGTTTCTGTCATTTCTGGTGGCTGCCGCAATTGTCTTTGTGCCGTTGCTGCGCACCGTGCTGATCCTGTACGTGCTGGTCCCCATCGTGCGCGACCGCCCCGCCCTGCCACATGCCCGCCGGGCCTTTCGCTGGTCACAGGATCTGAAACCCTGGGCCATGGCGGAAATCTTTGCCATTGGCTGTGCGGTGGCACTGGTCAAGGTTCAGGATCTTGCGCATATCGGTTTTGGCCCCGCTTTCTGGATGTTCGCCGCATTGGTCCTGCTTGTCCTCATCAATGATAATTTCTTGTGTACATGGTCTGTATGGAAATCTCTGGAACTGGAAGAAGACTGACAGCACGTGAAGCGGGCCTTGTGGCCTGCCAGCGCTGTGCGCGGGTCTGGCCGATGGGCCAGGCGCGCTGCGGGCGCTGTGGCAGCCACCTTGTTTCACGCGACACCAAAAGCCTGCAAAAAGTCTGGGCGTGGTGGATCGCGGGTGTCATCGCCTATATTCCTGCCAACTATTATCCGATGTTGAAAACCAACACACTGGTTTCGCACTCGGAAAACACAATCATCGGCGGCGCGGTCGAACTTGCCCACCACGGCAATTACGGCGTGGCCGCAATCATCCTGATTGCAAGCGTTCTGATCCCGGTTGGCAAGTTTCTGGCGATTGCCTTTCTTGCCGTCTCGTCACAGCGCGGCACCCGCATCGCGCCCCGCGCACGCACGCATATGTACGAGATCGTCGAATTCATCGGCCGCTGGTCGATGATCGACGTCTTTGTCGTCGCCATCCTGTCCTCACTGGTCCAGCTTTCAGTCGTAGCATCCATTCGCCCTGGCCCTGCGGCGATGACCTTTGCTTTGTCTGTGATTTGCACCATGCTCTCGGCCCAGGCCTTTGATCCCCGATTGATCTGGGATGCCATGCGCCGCCCCCAAACCCGAAAGTCCTCCTGATTCATGTCCGATCTGCGCACACCCAGCCCCGAACCCGTTCCCGTCGAAGAGGGCAAACCCGCCTTCTGGGAGCGCATTTCGCTTATCTGGCTGATCCCCGTTCTGGCGCTTGCGGTTGCATTGGGTGCGGCCTGGAAGAATTACAGCGATCAGGGGCCGATTGTTGAGATCACATTTGCAAACGCCGCAGGCGTCAAAGCGGGTGAGACAGAGCTGCGTTTTCGCGATATCCGCGTGGGTCTTGTCGAAAAAGTGGGCTTTACCGAAGACCTTGAACAGGTGCGGGTCAGTGTCCGCATCGAGAAGGAACTGACCGATTTCGTTGACCGCGACGCGGTCTTTTGGATCGTGCGCCCCGAGGTTTCGGCACAAGGCGTGACCGGTCTCGATACTGTGCTGTCGGGGGTCTATATTCAGGGTTCCTGGGATGGCACGCCCGGCGGATACAACGGGTTATTCGAAGGGCTTGCGACAGCGCCGCTTCTGGGCGTCGACCACAAGGGCATCACCTTCACCCTGCGCTCGGCCGACAGCCTGCCCACCGCGAACACGCCAATCCTGTACAAGGGCCTGCAAGTCGGTCAGGTTGCCACCGCCGAAATCAACGCCGACGGCACCGGCGTCAGGGCCTCGGCGGTGATCTATGAACCCTATACCACGCTGGTCACAACCGGCACGCGCTTTTGGGACGTGTCCGGCTTTTCGTTCTCGCTGGGGGCCGCCGGAGCACAGCTGAACTTTGACAGCTTTGCCTCGCTTATTTCGGGCGGCATCACCTTTGAAACGATGGGATCCGGCGGAGAGGCCTTGTCGGAAGATGCCGTATTCGAACTGTTTCCAGGCGAAGACAGCGCCCGCGATGACTTTCTTGTTGAAGGGGACGGAAGCAGCGCAAGTGTGACGCTGACCATGGTCTTTGAACAGAACCTTTCAGGCCTCAGTGTCGGCGCCCCTGTGGAGCTGGGCGGGCTGCGCGTCGGAGAGGTGGTGTCATTGACCGGCCTTGTCGACCCCGCGCGATTTGGCGATGACAATGTGCGCTTGCTGTGTACCTTGCGGATCAATGCCAGCCGCATCGGCCTGGGTGAAAGCGCAAAGGGCGGCGACCTGCTCGACTTCCTCGAACGGCGTGTAAGCGCAGGGCTGCGCGGACAGCTGACCAATGCCTCGATCCTGACCGGCGCATTGAAAATCAGGCTGATCGACGTGGCGGACGCGGGTGACGCAACGCTGGACCGCACGGCCGAGCCCTACCCCATCCTGCCAACGACCGGTGCGAGTATCACCGACGTCGCAACCTCGGCACAGGGCGTGTTGCAGCGCGTCAATGACCTGCCCATCGAAGAGGTCATGCAATCAGCCATCAGCTTCCTGAACAACGCGACGACCCTTGTCGGCTCGCAGGCCTTGCAAGACGCCCCTGAAGAGCTGCGCGGTATCCTTGCTGCAACGCGGGACGTTGTCGAAAGCAAGGACGTCCAGGCGATACCGGGACAGGTTGCGGGCGTGCTGAAGGACCTTGAACAGATCACGGGCAAGCTGAATACAATCGTAACCGACATTGAACGCAAGCGCGTGGTCGATCAGCTGATATCGGCCATTGCAAGTGTCGAAACCGCTTCGAACGGCCTGCCTGCCATTGTCGATCAGGCCAGTGCCATTCTGGACGACGCAAGCGAAGTATCACTGAAGACACTGGCAGACCGGACATCGACATTGCTGGCCTCGGCTGAGGCATTGGTCAACCAGCCCTCGACCCGCGCCCTGCCGCAAGAGCTGAATGACGCACTTGGGCAATTGACCCTGACATTGGAGGAACTGCGCAAGGGCGGGCTGGTTGAAAATGCCAACACGACCCTTGCGTCGGCGCGCGATGCAGCAGCAGCCGTTGAAGAAGCAACCAAACTGTTGCCCGGAATAGCTGAACAGTTGCGCAACGTTGCCACGCAAGCCGGTGCAACGCTTGGCAACTACGGGCGTGACTCCGCAATCTCTCGCGAAACCAGTGCCGCGCTGCGCCAGATCGAGGCCGCGGCCTCGGCCATCGAGCGTCTGGCACGGGCCATCGAACGCAATCCTAACTCGCTCATTCTGGGACGGTAACATTATGATAACGATCAAAACAGGCAGGACCGCTGCTCTTGGCCTCGTCGCATTGCTGGCAGCTTGCGCTTCTGAGGTACGGGTCGCCACACCGGTGATAACGCCACAGACACGGATCGCGTCCAGCTTTTCCAGCCTTGAGGTCAGCGAGGTCACATTGCCCAGCTACGCCGCCGCCGAAGACATCTATTTTCGCGACGCGGACGGGGCAATCTCTCCGATGGGGACGCTATGGGCTGATCTGCCCGCGCGCGCGATCACGCTGCAACTTGCCCGTGATCTGGGTGCAATCACCGGCGTGACAGTGGCACCCGAACCCTGGCCCTTCCGCGCCTATGCGGCCGCCAAGGTAGATGTGCGAATCGAAGAACTGCTTGCGACTGCAGAAGGCGTTTTTCATCTGTCGGGGCAATATTTTGTGGCCCCCGAAGCGGGCGGGCGGGCAACCTCTGGCTCCTTTGCCATCCAGGAACCTATCGAGGGCACCCCCACCTCGGCCTCAGCCATTGCAAGCGCCAGAGGGCGGGCCGTATCGAAGCTGGCCGAAGCCATCGCGCGGCGGGGTCTGTAAGACAAAACGCACATATCGCAGCACCGCAAGTGAACATCCGGCGGCGATTGGGGGCGATGACATAGCCCCTGGTTCGGGCTGCGCTTCAAAACAATGTAAGCGTTGCCTGGACAACACCTTCCCAGTTTTCGCCTGAGCTGCGACTCCGTTTCTGACGGATATTGGGCGGGAGTTTCGCGATGGCGACTACGGTAGAGTTTCTCATGGACTACGGGGTGGAGATACGGGCCAATGGCCAGAAGCGGTGGCCCAATGAGGTCAAAGCACGGATCGTGGCTGAGAGTTTGCAGCCGGGCGTGAGCGTGAATGCAGTTGCGGCGCGGTATGGGCTTCGGGCGAACCATTTGTCGGAATGGCGGAGTCAAGCACGCGATGGCCGGTTGGTTTTGCCTGCGGGCGATGACGACGCCTTTAGTTTTGCGCCACTCGTAGTCTCGGATGGTGGCGGCTGTGCGCATATGTCGGCCGTTGCGGGGCGGTCCGCGAAGCCTGACGAGTCATCCCATACCTCCATCGAGATTGCGATTGGTCGTGTGACAGTCCGGCTCGATGGCACGACCAGTTCGACCCGGGTTGCCGAGATCGTGCGGGCAATCGAGGGTCAGCCATGATGTTCCCATCAAACCGTGTGCGGGTTCTGGTCTCGACGCAGCCTGTGGACTTCAGGAAAGGTCATGATGGGCTGGCGTCGATCGTGTCGTCGGTGCTGCGCAAGGATCCGTTCACCGGCACGGTTTTTGTGTTCCGCTCGCGCCGGGCGGATCGGCTGAAGCTTTTGTATTGGGACGGCACCGGATTGGTGATGGCTTATAAGCGGCTGGAAGAAGCGACCTTCACCTGGCCGGCGATCAAGGACGGGATGATGGCGCTGAACCACGCCCAGTTCGAGGCCCTGTTTGCCGGTCTGGACTGGCGCAAGGTCAAGGCTCTGGAGATGCGCCCACCTGCTGCGGCAGAGTGAATCAACCGCTGTCTTTTGTGTGTTTTTAATGGGGTTTTATCGTATCCTGATGGCATGATCACGACACCCGCCATTGACCTATCCACCATCCCTGCTGCGCAGCGTGCGGCGGTTTTGGCGTTGATGGAAAAGGTAGCGGCGCTTACGGAAATCACCCAACGGCAAGAGCACCTGATTGCGGAGCTGAACCATGCCCTACATGGCAAACGGTCGGAAAAGCTGACCGAGGATGAGCGGCAGCTGGCGTTCGAGGATCTGTCCATCGCCCTGGCTGAGGTCGAGGTGCAGAAGGACCAACTGGCCGCTCAGACAGGTGACAAGACGACAACCAAATCTGCGCCAAAGCGCACCATCGGCAATCTACCGGCCGCACTGCCGCGCATCGAAGAAGTCATCGAACCTGACAGCCTGAGCTGCCCTTGCGGCTGCGGCGTCATGCACAAGATCGGGGAAGACCGCAGTGAGCGGCTGGACATCGTGCCGGCGCAGTTGCGCGTCATTGTCACCGTGCGCCCGAAATACGCCTGCCGGACCTGCACCGACGGCGTGACCCAGGCTCCCGCACCATCGCATCTGATCATGGGTGCCCTGCCGACCGAGGCCACCATCGCCAATGTGCTGGTCAGCAAGTATGCGGATCATCTGCCATTATACCGCCAAAGCCAGATCCTGGCGCGTGCGGGTCTTGATCTGCACCGCGCTGTGCTGGCGGACTGGGTCGGCAAGGCGGCCTTCCACCTCAAGCCCGTCGTCGACCGGCTGGCCGAACACCTGAAACGATCCAACAAACTGTTCATGGACGAAACCACGGCCCCGGTGCTGGATCCGGGGCGCGGTAAAACCAAAACTGGCTATCTCTGGGCACTGGCCCGCGATGACCGACCATGGGGCGGTGAAGATCCGCCCGGTGTGGTTTACTTCTATGCCCCCGGTCGGGCGGGCGCGAATGCCGAAACCTTCCTGACAGGCTTCGACGGCATCCTGCAGATCGACGGCTATCAGGGCTATAACCGGCTGACCAAACCCACGCGCAAGGGCGGTGCCCCCATTCGGGTGGCCCATTGCTGGGCGCATGCGCGCCGCAAGCTGAAGGAAGTCTTTGACCGCGATGGCTCAGAGATCGCCGCCGAAGGCCTGCGCCGCATCGCTGAAATCTATATCGTCGAAGCTGACATTCGTGGCATCTCCCCCGGCCAGCGATTGTCTGCCCGTCAGGCCCGCAGTGCCCCGCTGGTCGCAGCATTCGGTGAATGGCTGGAGGCTGAGCGCCGCAAGATCTCCGCCAAATCCCGGCTGGGTGAAAAGCTGACTTACATCCACAATCACTGGGACGGACTGCAGACCTTCTTGGCCGATGGGCGCGTCGAGATCGACAACAACCGCGTCGAAAACCTGATCCGCCCCATCACCCTCAATCGGAAAAACGCCCTCTTCGCTGGGCATGACGAGGGTGGTATCGCCTGGGGCCGCATCGCCTCACTGATCGAAACCTGCAAGATCAACGGCGTCGAGCCCTTCGCCTATCTCAAGGCAACCCTCACAGCGATCGCCAATGGTCACCCACAGAGCGCCATCGACGATCTGCTCCCGTGGAACTCCAAGACGTCAAGCTGAACCGACAGTGCCCTCCTGGGAACGCTTACAAAACAATGACGGCAGATGGCTTCCGAAAGCATGGCCTGAGGCAGGCAGCAGGACAGTCAGATTGACGCTGGATCCCGTTGGCAACAGCGCCTGCACGTGGTGTTGATTTAGGTTACCAACGCAAGAAGCCCCGCGCGATGCGAGGCCTAAGGCTTTGGTATTGTTTGTTAATTTTGGTTGCGGGAGTAGGATTTGAACCTACGACCTTCAGGTTATGAGCCTGACGAGCTACCGGGCTGCTCCATCCCGCGCCAGATGGTTTTTGGTTGGATCGTTTAGAGAGATACGATTTGTAGAGGTTTTACTAGGTTTGGCAATGACCTACTCTCCCACGTCTTAAGACGCAGTACCATCGGCGCTACAGCACTTAACTGCCAGGTTCGGGATGGGGCTGGGTGTTTTGCTTGCGCTATGATCACCAAACCAAGAAAAACCTCTACGTTGTGATTTTACCGAAGGTAAAATCACAACATCTGTCCAAGTCCAAGTACATCTATTCTGATGTGTATGCTTTTGATTGTCGTTCGAAGTTTCATTCACAGTGTTATGTGTGAAGTCTTTCTTCTACTGGATCAAATCAAGCCTATCGAGCAATTAGTACCAGTCAACTGAATGCGTTACCGCACTTACATCTCTGGCCTATCGACGAGGTGGTCTACCTCGGCTCTCAGGGATACCTTGTTTTGAGGGGGGCTTCCCGCTTAGATGCCTTCAGCGGTTATCCTGTCCGATCATAGCTACCCAGCACTGCCGTTGGCACGACAACTGGTCCACCAGTGGATCGTTCACCCCGGTCCTCTCGTACTAGGGGCAACTCCTCTCAAGTATCCTACACCCACGGAAGATAGGGACCGAACTGTCTCACGACGTTCTAAACCCAGCTCACGTACCTCTTTAAACGGCGAACAGCCGTACCCTTGGGACCTGCTCCAGCCCCAGGATGAGATGAGCCGACATCGAGGTGCCAAACACTGCCGTCGATATGGACTCTTGGGCAGTATCAGCCTGTTATCCCCGGCGTACCTTTTATCCGTTGAGCGATGGCCCTCCCACTTGGGACCACCGGATCACTATGGCCGTCTTTCGACTCTGCTCGACTTGTCAGTCTCGCAGTCAGGCTGGCTTCTGCCATTGCACTCAACGAGCGATTTCCGACCGCTCTGAGCCAACCTTCGCGCGCCTCCGTTACGCTTTAGGAGGCGACCGCCCCAGTCAAACTACCCGCCACACAGGGTCCCGGATCCGGATAACGGACCGCGGTTAGACAACAAGCGAGGCAAGGGTGGTATCTCAAGGGTGGCTCCACAAGGACTAGCGTCCCTGCTTCAAAGCCTACCACCTATCCTGCACATGCCTGACCTATTGCCAGTGTGAAGCTGTAGTAAAGGTGCACGGGGTCTTTCCGTCTAACCGCGGGAAACCTGCATCTTGACAGGTAATTCAATTTCGCTGAGTCTATGTTGGAGACAGCGGGGAAGTCGTTACGCCATTCGTGCAGGTCGGAACTTACCCGACAAGGAATTTCGCTACCTTAGGACCGTTATAGTTACGGCCGCCGTTTACCTGGGCTTCAATTCAGAGCTCTCACCCCTCCTTTTAACCTTCAGGCACCGGGCAGGCGTCAGACCCTATACGTCGTCTTACGACTTCGCAGAGCCCTGTGTTTTTAATAAACAGTCGCCACCCCCTGGTTTGTGCCCCCAGCCTCTAGTTGCCTAGAAACCGGGCCTCCTTCTCGCGAACTTACGGAGGTATTTTGCCGAGTTCCTTCAACATAGTTCTCTCAAGCGCCTTGGTATTCTCTACCAGTCCACCTGTGTCGGTTTAGGGTACGATCTAGCGATGGAGCTATTTCCAGGAACCTCTCAGCAGCCCATTCAATCCGATAAGGATGAACTACCTTCGAGATCCGTCACTTCCATCTGGCCCAGGAATATTAACCTGGTTCCCATCGACTACGCCTTTCGGCCTCGCCTTAGGGGTCGGCTTACCCTGCTCAGATTAGCTTTAAGCAGGAACCCTTGGACTTTCGGCGAGGGAGTCTCTCACTCCCTTTGTCGCTACTCATGTCATCATTCTCACTAGTGATCTCTCCACCGGATCGCTCACGCGCCGGCTTCACAGAAAACTCCGCGTCTCCAATCCCACCGAAGTGGTTAAGGAGACATGGAGTTATGTCACACTACGCTCTGCTACCATGCACTAAGTGCATCCTAAGCTTCGGCTCATGGCTTGAGCCCCGTTACATCTTCGCCGCAGGACAACTTGATTAGACCAGTGAGCTGTTACGCTATCTTTAAAAGATGGCTGCTTCTAAGCCAACTTCCTGGTTGTTTTGGTCGTCCCACCTGCTTTCCCACTTAGCCATGAATTAGGGGCCTTAGCTGTAGGTCAGGGTTGTTTCCCTCTTCACGACGGACGTTAGCATTCGCCGTGTGTCTGCCATCTAGTACTCCTCGGTATTCGGAGTTTGGTTAGGATCAGTAAGCCTGTGGGGCCCCATTACCCATCCAGTGCTCTACCCCCGAGGGTATTCGGATGACGCTCTACCTAAATAGATTTCGCAGAGAACCAGCTATCTCCGAGTTTGATTGGCCTTTCACCCCTAGGCACAACTCATCCCGACCTTTTTCAACAGGTGTGGGTTCGGACCTCCAGTAAGTGTTACCTTACCTTCATCCTGGTCATGCCTAGATCACTCGGTTTCGGGTCTGATCCCACGAACTCGACGCCCTATTAAGACTCGCTTTCGCTGCGCCTACACCTAACGGCTTAAGCTTGCTCGTGAGACCAAGTCGATGACCCATTATACAAAAGGTACGCTGTCAGGCCTCAAGGGCCCTCCAACTGATTGTAGGCGTTCGGTTTCAGGTACTGTTTCACTCCCCTCGTCGGGGTGCTTTTCACCTTTCCCTCACGGTACTGGTTCACTATCGGTCAGTAAGGAGTACTTAGCCTTCGAAGGTGGTCCTCCGATCTTCAGACAGAATTTCACGTGTTCCGCCCTACTTAATACGTCCTATCGTGCTTCATATACGGGACTGTCACCCACTATGGTTGGCCTTTCCAGACCATTCTATTCACATTCAAGGCTCGGCTGGTCCCCGTTCGCTCGCCGCTACTAGGGGAGTATCAATTGATTTCCTTTCCTCCGGGTACTTAGATGTTTCAGTTCCCCGGGTTTGCTTTTCTAAACCTATGTATTCAGTCTAGAAATACCTGGTTTACCGTATTATTTTGTCCTACCGCCCGGAGGGCTACTTGAGGACGAACCCCGCATAACCATTCTTCTGGTAGGATAAATAACACAGTATCAGGTGGGTTGCCCCATTCAGAAATTCATGGATCAAAGCTTATTCTCAGCTCCCCATGACTTATCGCAGAGTATCACGTCTTTCATCGCCTCTTACTGCCAAGGCATTCACCAAACGCCCTTTTCGCGCTTGATTTGATCCAGAAAAAGAAAGACTTGAAGGCCGACCCGTAGCCTTGCGGCGACTTGAGGACCTTTGCGTCAATCGCGACCGGGCAGCTGGTAACTAAACCCGATCTTCTCCTGGGATCAAAAGTATACTTTTTCCCGCCAGCATGTTTGTGGCATGCTGACAATGAACGGCTCTTGGTTGCTCACGATCCGTGCAGGACATGAGCAGAACCGTTCTGGTTAGTGTACTTGACTTGGACAACATCGTTCGTTTCGGATGGCAGACGCCTGGGGGACCGAGGAAACAGTCCATGCAAACGCTCGCTTGAACCCGAAGGCGCAAGCACCAACCCGAGATCATCCACTTACTTATGGCGATCAAACGGTGTTGTTGTTACTTCAAGATTGCTCTCAAAGTAACTTGTATCTCTCTATACGATGTCAATCGGATGCAATTCCTGTTGGAATTGGCATCCTCGTCTGCAGAACAGACGTTCAAACATTCAACGAATGCTTGAAGATGTGTTCTACCAAGTAATGGTGGAGCCTAGGAGGATCGAACTCCTGACCTCCTGAATGCAAATCAGGCGCTCTCCCAGCTGAGCTAAGGCCCCATCTAACCCTTTCGGGATACTGGTGGGTCGAGGAGGACTTGAACCTCCGACCTCACGCTTATCAGGCGTGCGCTCTAACCACCTGAGCTACCGACCCGGTTTTCGTTTTGCAGAGCAAAACAAAACCCGTGTGCGACAGGGTATTGCAACGCAATGCCCGTAAGCAGCACTCAGTGGTTATGTCACCTGACAGCTGCCGGTAACGGCTGCTGCCGCGATTTCCTGAAGAGATATGAGGACGGCTCGGTCCGAAAGGTCATCTTGCGATGCCTTCAATGTGGACAGCTTTGTTTGCTGTCCTGCTAAGTGTTTCACGATCAAGAGCAAGCTCGAGATACTAGAAACATCCTTAGAAAGGAGGTGATCCAGCCGCAGGTTCCCCTACGGCTACCTTGTTACGACTTCACCCCAGTCGCTGATCCTACCGTGGTCCGCTGCCTCCTCGAAAGGTTGGCGCACGGCCGTCGGGTAGAACCAACTCCCATGGTGTGACGGGCGGTGTGTACAAGGCCCGGGAACGTATTCACCGCGTCATGCTGTTACGCGATTACTAGCGATTCCGACTTCATGGGGTCGAGTTGCAGACCCCAATCCGAACTGAGACATCTTTTGGGGATTAACCCACTGTAGATGCCATTGTAGCACGTGTGTAGCCCAACCCGTAAGGGCCATGAGGACTTGACGTCATCCACACCTTCCTCCCGCTTATCACGGGCAGTTTCTTTAGAGTGCCCAGCCGAACTGCTGGCAACTAAAGATGTGGGTTGCGCTCGTTGCCGGACTTAACCGAACATCTCACGACACGAGCTGACGACAGCCATGCAGCACCTGTCACTAGGTCCCGAAGGAAGGCTCCATCTCTGGAGTTGTCCTAGGATGTCAAGGGTTGGTAAGGTTCTGCGCGTTGCTTCGAATTAAACCACATGCTCCACCGCTTGTGCGGGCCCCCGTCAATTCCTTTGAGTTTTAATCTTGCGACCGTACTCCCCAGGCGGAATGCTTAATCCGTTAGGTGTGTCACCGAACAGTATACTGCCCGACGACTGGCATTCATCGTTTACGGTGTGGACTACCAGGGTATCTAATCCTGTTTGCTCCCCACACTTTCGCACCTCAGCGTCAGTATCGAGCCAGTGAGCCGCCTTCGCCACTGGTGTTCCTCCGAATATCTACGAATTTCACCTCTACACTCGGAATTCCACTCACCTCTCTCGAACTCAAGACCAGGAGTTTTGGAGGCAGTTCCAGGGTTGAGCCCTGGGATTTCACCCCCAACTTTCTGATCCGCCTACGTGCGCTTTACGCCCAGTAATTCCGAACAACGCTAACCCCCTCCGTATTACCGCGGCTGCTGGCACGGAGTTAGCCGGGGTTTCTTTACCAGGTACTGTCATTATCATCCCTGGCGAAAGTGCTTTACGACCCTAAGGCCTTCATCACACACGCGGCATGGCTAGATCAGGCTTGCGCCCATTGTCTAAGATTCCCCACTGCTGCCTCCCGTAGGAGTCTGGGCCGTGTCTCAGTCCCAGTGTTGCTGATCATCCTCTAAAACCAGCTAAAGATCGTAGACTTGGTAGGCCATTACCCCACCAACTATCTAATCTTACGCGGGCTGATCCTTCTCCGATAAATCTTTCCCCCGAAGGGCGTATATGGTATTACTCTCAGTTTCCCGAGGCTATTCCATAGAGAAGGGTACATTCCCACGCGTTACTAACCCGTCCGCCGCTCGCCCCGAAGGGTGCGCTCGACTTGCATGTGTTAGGCCTGCCGCCAGCGTTCGTTCTGAGCCAGGATCAAACTCTCAAGTTGAAAAGCAATTGCTTGCTTATCCTTGACGTCGAACCTCTGCACATCGACCTGCACCACTTACTGAATGATACAGGCGTCTTTTCTGTTTGTTGTGCTTCAGTTACCAAAGTAACCAGAAGCCGTACAAACAGTGAAGCTGACACTCTATAATCGGTAGCGAGATAAATCCCATTCCCTAAGAGCGCGATATACAGACGTTGATCCATCGAATGAACCAAACCGCCCACATATCTCTTCAGATATTATCAATTTCAAAGAGCGTAGAGACAAAAACAAACCGTGATGCGCCCTAACTTCTTGGCGCGCCCCGCCTGCTCTATCTCTGTTTTTACTTCCGCCTCGTTGCCACCGCGTCTCCGCTCCGGCCCGTCTGGCGCCCCGTTGGTGCATCACTGCGCCGCCGGTGAAGGGGGTTCTAAGTCTAACTCCCAATACCCGCAACCCCTTTTTTCAACAATATGACAGTTTTCTGAAAAAAACCGAATTTCCCAGGAAAATCAGGGTATTGGGTTCGCAATATTTCGCAGACCCCGGGTCAGATGTGTTGATTATTACCCAAGACAGTCCGATCCGTTAGCGCAAGACAGGCCCAGACCCGACTTATCCACAGACTCGCACCCAGGATTGGCCCGAGTCACGCCAAAGGAATCGCAATTCTGGTGGATTTGGGCGACCCGCTGCGCGTGTTTTGGCGCCTTCGAGTCGCCTTGCCCCGCGATTCACCTGAAGAATCGACGGTGATTCCGGCAAATTCGGGACGGAATCGCAAAAATCGGGCGGGTCCTGCCTTCCATAACTGCGATTCTTTGCAGCTTTGGGGCATTTCAGGTGCCTGCGCTTTGGGCGAAGTGAAAAGAATTCGCCCGATTCCCCGAAATCGCGGCAATTTCGGCCCCGTTCAGGCTGTGACGCGTTTGGGCCAGCGCAGCCGCAACACCAGCAAACCCATAATGATGGCCATATAGACCAGTGGTTCGATCTGGATGCCTTTGACCAGCCAGATGTAATGCACGCCGCCCAGTACCGCCGCCACATAGGACAGCTTGTGCAGCTTGCGCCAAGCAGGTCCCAGTTTGCGCACGGACCAGTTGTTTGATGTCATCGCCAAGGGGATCAGCAGCACAAAGGCGGCAAAGCCGATGGTCACATAGGGACGTTTGACAATGTCCGCCCAGATCTGGCTCCAGATCTGCACATCAAGGAACAGCCAGACGGCAAAGTGCAGACAGACATAGACAAAGGCCATGATCCCCACGGCCCGACGAAAGCGGATCAGGTTCAGCCCGACAAAGCGGCGCAGCGGGGTAACAGACAGCCCTGCGACAATCAGCTTGAGCGCCCACAGGCCCAGCGCGTGCTCAAGCCCTTTGACCGGGTCACGCCCCAGGCCCCCCGCGAAGCCTTGATAGAGCAGGGACAAGGCCGGCAGCAGCAACACTATATATACGACCCATGTGGGGATGCGCCGTGCCGCGCTGTTGATACGATTCACAATGGCTGTCATCACAAGCTCAACTCTTTTCATGCGGGGCATGTCGCGCCGCTATACCAATAGGTGTGTTATGACCATCAGTGTGCAGCCCTTGTCTCAGACTTTCCGTGGCTCTTCTGCGAAGGTGGAGCCGGTGCCAGCCACCTTTTGGATCGCAGGCACCGGCGACGGGTGGATCGTCTGCGGCCAGGTCTTCGAGGACCGTAATCAAGTGAGATCGCCCGTCGTCTTCGCATGAGGCCTGAACGGATACGCAGCAGCTCACAGGCTCTGCACGACAAGCAAAGGACATGACGAAGATGATCAACGATACCATCGGCATCGACATCTCGAAAGCGCATCTTGACGCGCACCGGCTCAGCACCGCAACCCACGCCCGGTTCGACAATACCGCGACAGGCCTGCGCGCCTTCGAGCGCTGGTTGGGGCAGACAACGCCGGAGCGCGTGGTCTTCGAGCCCACCGGCCCCTACCACCGACGCCTCGAGAGCCATTTCTCAGGCCGCCTGCCGCTCGTCAAGGTGAACCCGCTGCAGGCCCGCCGCTTCGCGCAGGCCCACGGCACACGCGCTAAGACCGACGCGGTCGATGCCCGCATGCTCGCGCTCATGGGGCGCGCGCTGGAGCTGGTTCCGGACCAGCCAACCGACCCCAAACAGCGTGAAATCAAGGAGTTGCATGTCGCCCGCACCGGGCTGGTGCGGGATCGTACCGCGCTGATGAACCGCCTTGGCACGCAACAGCTCGACGTGACCCGCCGCCTGACCCGGGCACGCCTGCGTCAGGTCAACCACCAGATCGACAGGCTTAACGCCGAAATCGAACGGCGAAACCGCGATTGCCCGGAACGCGCCAGGGCAATCGGCATTCTCACCTCGATCCCCGGGATCGGTGCCATCACCGCACGGGCGCTGCTCAGCGAATGCCCCGAGATCGGCACTCTGGGGTCAAAGCAGATCGCGGCGCTCGCAGGTCTCGCGCCGATCACGTGTCAGTCCGGTCAGTGGAGCGGAAAGGCCCACATCCAGGGCGGGCGCAGGCTCCTGCGCGAGAGCCTGTTCATGCCCGCCCTCGTCGCCATGAAGCGAAACCCCGATCTGAGCCAGAAATACGATGCCCTCAGAGCCGCCGGAAAACCCCACAAGGTCGCGCTCGCCGTCCTCATGCGAAAACTCCTGATCCTCGCAAACACTCTCATAAGCGAAAACAGAGAATGGACACCAAAACACCCTTGACCAAGACGGATACTTGATTCAGGCAGGCCCCACGATCTTTGTCCATGCGGCCCTTGCGACCTGCGCGTTGGCTTTGGGCCTGTGGCAGATACTGGCCGCCAAGGGCACACCGCTGCATCGCGGACTTGGGCGCGTCTGGGTGGGCCTCATGGCCATTGTCGCACTGTCCAGTTTCTGGATTCATGAATTCCGCCTGTTCGGCCCGTTCAGCCCCATACACATTCTGTCTGCAATCACGCTGGTCAGCCTGCCCTTTGCCATACGCGCCGCGCGCCAGGGCAACATCGCCAAGCACCGCCGCATGATGCGCATCCTGTTCTTCATAGGCGTCCTTGTACCCGGCGCCTTCACCTTGCTGCCGGGGCGGGCGATGCATGCTGTGTTTTTTGGCGGCTGACAGGATCAGTAGTTCGCCTTCAGGTCCATGCCCGCGTACAGGCTGGCCACCTCGTCCTCGTAGCCGTTGAACATCAACGTCGGGACACGGCGGGCAAACAACCCGCCGCCCAGGGGGCGTTCGGTGGCCTGTGACCAGCGCGGATGGCTGACCTCGGGGTTCACGTTGCTGTAGAACCCGTATTCCCGCGCGTTTGCCTTGTTCCAGCTGGTCGGCGGCTCCTTGTCGGTCAATGTAATGCGCACGATCGACTTGATCGACTTGAACCCGTATTTCCATGGCACCACCAGACGCATCGGCGCGCCGTTCTGGTTCGGGATGTCCTTGCCATAAATACCGGTCGCCATGATCGTCAGCGGGTGCATCGCCTCGTCCAGACGCAAACCTTCGACATAGGGCCAGTCGAGAACGGGGTAGCGCACACCGGGCATTTCATCGGGGCGCAACACGGTTTCAAAGGCCACGTATTTCGCGCCCGACTGCACGCCTGCCATGTTCAAAAGGTCAGCCAGCTCGAAGCCGTTCCACGGCACCACCATCGACCATGCCTCGACACAGCGGAAGCGATAGAGGCGTTCCTCGATGGTCATCGCCTTGAGGATGTCTTCCAGCGCATAGTCGGCGGGCTTGTCGACCATGCCGTCGATCTTGACGGTCCAGGGTTTGGTGGTCAAAGCGCCCGCGTATTCTGCGGGGTCTTCCTTGCCGGTGCCGAATTCATAATAGTTGTTGTACTGGGTGATGTCCTCCCAGGGGTTCGGCGTCAGCGCATCTTGCGCCTGTGCAGCGCCCGCCATGCCGACCAACCCAAGGCCCGCCGCTCCGGCCATCAGCTGCCGGCGGTTCAGGAACGCCGCCTCGGGCGTGACATCCCGATCCGTTAATGTGTTGGTCCAGCGATTTGCCATTTGGGTCGTCTCCTCATCCGTTTCACAACGTTATGCACAGAATATGGAGGGAACAAACGCCAGGACCAGCCAGTTCACGCGAAGTTGGCCCTGTGTAACAATTGCCTTTTCAAGCGGACGCTATCCCGCGACATGCAGACCCGGATGGATTTCATTCATCGGAACAGAGCGACCATTGTCTTGCATGATCCGCACATGACGGCGCCGCAACAGGCGCGGCTCGGCCACCCCCACCGAATGAGCGATGATCTCGACCTCGTGGATGATTTCCTGCGCATAAAGCGCGACGCGCCGGTCCTTGTCTTCGACCACCAGCCCCTTTTGCAGGCGCGGATCGTGGGTGGTGATGCCTGTGGGGCATGTGTTCTTGTTGCACTTGAGCGACTGGATACAGCCCAGCGAAAACATAAAGCCCCGCGCCGAGGTGACAAAATCGGCCCCCGCAGCCAGCGCCCATGCCACATCGCCGGGATTGACCAGCTTGCCGCTGGCGACCAGCCGGATGCGGTCCTTTAATCCGGCTTCGTTGCGCAGATCGGCCGCCAGCGGCAGCGATTCACGCACCGACATGCCCACCAGATCAATCAGCGGCATCGGGGCCGCCCCTGTGCCCCCTTCGCCACCGTCGATGGTGATGAAATCGGGTGCGCAATCCGCCCCGCGCGTCTTGATGGTCTGCATCAGGTCGCGAAACGACTCCCTGTCGCCCACCACTGTCTTGATCCCCACCGGTTTGCCGGTGATGTCGCGCAGGCGCACGATCATATCCAGCAGGTCGTCCCAATCGTCGATTTCAACGTGCCGGTTGGGCGAGATGGCATCAACCCCCGCCACAAGCCCGCGAATTTCGGCAATCTCGGCGGTCACCTTGGCACCGGGCAGAATGCCCCCCTTGCCCGGTTTGGCCCCTTGGGCCAGCTTCAGCTCGAACATCTTGACGCAGGCGTGCGCCGCAATCTGGCGCAGCTTGTCTTCGTTCAGCGAGCCGTCAGGATTGCGCACGCCGAATTTGGCCGTGCCGATCTGGAAAACGATGTCACAACCGCCCTCAAGGTGAAACGGGCTGAGCCCGCCCTCGCCCGTGTTCATCCAGATGCCTGCCTTGGCCGCGCCACGGCTGAGCGCGCGCACCGCAGGGCGCGACAGCGCACCATAGCTCATGCCCGAAATGTTGAAGAACGACTGCGCCAAATAGGGCATACGCGCACCTGCCCCGATCAGCATCGGTTCGGAACTGGCGAACTGGTCATCCAGCGGCGGAAAGGCCGCGTTCACAAATATCGGGGTGCCCACAATCGACAGATTGCGGGTCGACCCGAAGGCGACCGTGTTGCTGTGCGGCTCTCCGGTGCGTTTGACCCAGTCGCGTTGGGCGCGATTGAACGGCAGTTCTTCGCGGTCCATCGCGAAAAAATACTGGCGAAAGAACTCTCCGAGGGCGGAAAAGATATGCCGAAACCGCCCGATCACCGGATAGTTGCGCCGGATCGCATCCGCGGTCTGAAGACGGTCGATCACGAACAGTACAAACACAAACACCAGGGCAGCCCCAACCAGCCCGATGAATACAAACGCAAGGAGTTCCAGTACTGTCAGCGTCGTCCCCATGTCTCTGTCTTCCTGTTTGTCAGCCTATACGCAAAGTGTGGCCACTTGATCGTCAACGCAAGGGCACATCGCTGCCTTCATCTGGCGCGGATTCGCAGGCCGCACAGCGCTGTTGGCGACAAAGTCGCCCGGCACGCGCGCATTGTCACCCCTGAGGAGACAGTGCCGAATATCCGTCCGCCAAGAGCGCGGTAAAACCTTGGACAAAACTTGGTTTTTACACACGGGTGATCACCCGCCATGCTAGTATCGTTCGAAATTCAATAGTTATTTCTGCCACAAAAACAATAAGCCAGAACCTGGGGACACACATGCCAACCACCTACACAGAACTGAATGAAACGCTTGAAAACACCGTTTCAGAGAGCTTCAACAGTGGCGCGCCGATCGCGGTGAACCTGGGCGACCAGTTGCTGGGCTCGCTTGGCATGACCTACGCGCTTTGGGAAGATACCTCTGACAGTGTCGAGCTGCATCTGATCGAAGGTTTGACATATACGTTCACGCTGACCGGAACATCCACCGCCGGGACGCTGGATTTTTCCATCGGGGGCGAAAGCATATCAGTTGCCAACCCCGGTGACGGATTCTCGGTCGCGCTGACCTATACCGCCCAAACCACCGGCGATGTCACGTTCACGCTTGGACAAGATGCCAACCTGACCGACTATTCCCTTGGCGTCACCGCCATCAGCTATCGCGACCCCACTGAGGGCGATGATTACATCGTGGCCAACATGACCTCTGACCGCGCCTCGCTCTTGGGGGGCAACGACACCTATATTGCTCTGGGTGGATCGGATCAGGTGTGGGGCGGTCTGGGCAACGACTTTATCGACGGCGTCTGCGGCAACGACAAGCTGTGGGGCGAAGAAGGCAATGACACCATCCTGGGCGGCAACGGGCGCGACAGCATGTGGGGCGGCATCGGGAGTGACAGCCTGAACGGCCAGAATCAGGAAGATCAAATCTGGGGCAATGACGGAGACGATACGCTGGTCGGTGAAAAGGGCAATGACACCATCGACGGCGGCAACGGCAATGATGACATCACCGGCGGCAAAGAAGACGATCTGCTGACCGGCGGCGCGGGCAATGACATCTTCCGCTATGCCAGCGATATGGGGCGCGACACCATCACCGACTTTACCAGCGGCCAAGACCTGATTGACCTCAAAAAGCTGAGCATCTCGGACATTGGCGACCTGACCATCAGCCAGGTGGGCGACAATGCCCGCATCAACTTTGGTGATTTCCAGTACGTCGAGCTGACCGGTGTCATGGCCACGGACCTGACCAACGCCGACTTCATTCTGGATGTCGCGCCTGTGGTGGCGCCCTCGGAAGGCGGCGACGATCTGCAAGGCACGAATGCCGCTGAGCTGTTCGATTTGCTGGGTGGCAGCGACCGTGTCCGCGCAAGCGGCGGCGATGACACCATTTGGGGCGGCACCGGCATCGACACGATCGAAGGCGGCGACGGCAACGACAGTATCCTTGGCGGGTCGGGCGCGGATCGCATCTATGGCGATGCGGGCAACGACACGATCTACGGCGAGGCCGATAATGACGTGATCTATGGCGGTACTGGCAATGATTACATCAACGGCGGAAACGCAAACGACCGCATCTATGGTCAGGACGGCGACGACACGCTGATCGGTGACAACGGCAACGACAAACTGTGGGGCGGCGCCGGAAACGATCTGATCGACGGCGGCGCGGGCAAGGACCTGATCGAAGCCGGAGACGGCAACGATACCATCGTCGGCGGCTATGGCGATGACAATATGACCGGTGGCGCCGGGGCGGACATCTTCGTGTTCGACGACCGTATGCGCGCCGACACCGTGACCGACTTTACCGACGGCGAGGATCTGCTGGATATGTCCGCATGGGGCTTTGCCAGTGTCGCCGATATGACCTTCCAACAACTGGGCGCGGATGTGTTCATTCAGTTCAGCGACCGCGACAGCCTGCTTTTGCAGAATGTCGATGTCGCCGATCTGGACACCAGCGACTTTATCTTCGACCTGGGCCCGATACTCTGATGACCTCCAAAGTCTGACTGCGAAAAGGGGTGCCCGTTACCGGGTGCCCTTTTTTGTGTCTGCCCGCAGGTGCTTGCAGCCGTCCCGTTTCAGAACAGATACCCTTTGGCCAGTCTGCGCGCGCGCAGGTACAGCGCCTGCACATCTGTCTCGCCCGACAGGCTTGCGCCATCAATCATGCCGCGCAGCGCAAAGACCAGATCACGGGCCGCGACCTCTGGATTCCCGATGCCATGATGGGTCAGAAACGCCACGATGGTGTCATTGATCTGCGCGTTCAACGTGTTGGTTTCCTGCGCCAGCGGCAAATAGTTTTCAACATATTCCAGGGTTTTCGACAGTTTCGGGAAATGCAGCTGGCTGCTGACCGCCGCGTGCAACAGTTTGGCCAGCGTGTCGTCAAAGGCTTCGGACTGCATGGACGCCGTCGCCGCTTGCAGCTCTTGCAACAGCAAGGCGCGCTTCTCGCGGATCAGTTGCGTCAGGATCGCATCTTTGGACGGAAAGTATTGATACAGCGTTCCGATGCTGACGCCCGCCACCTCGGCCACGCGGTTGGTGGTCAGATGATCCAGCCCGCCGGTCTGCAAAATATGAGCAGCCCCTTGCAGGATGGCCTCGACCGACGCCTTGGCACGCGCCTGTTTGGGCGTCTTTCTAGGGTTGATCTGCGCTTGGGTCATGGCGGCCGGAATGCGAGTTGTGAAATGTGAGCAGTCGCTCGATTATTGTGGAAAGCCTGATAAACATAAAGGGGTTTCCCGATGACCTGGACGATTTTCATGCTGTTGCGCGCAACCCCGCACTGGCTGGGCCACAGCATCACCGAACGCGACAGCATTGCCGTTGACTGTCTGGCGCAGGCCGGTCTGAACGATCATGTGTCGATGCGGTTTTATGACGCCGAGGCGTTTTCCGGCACCTGTTCGGATGTGGCGGTTTTCGAGACCACCGATCTGGCGGCCTATTACTTTGTCATCGAACGGCTGCGCAACACGCCGCTGTTCGCCAAACCCTATTTCGACGTCATCGACATTATCCCGGCTTTGGAAAACGGGCATCAGGCCTTTCAGCAGGCGGAACGGGCATGAGCATTTCACTGGCAGGACGCACCGCGCTGGTAACAGGAGGCGCGCGCGGGATCGGTTTGGAAATCTCGCGCCAGCTGATCGCGCAGGGCTGCCGCGTCGTTGCGGTGGGGCGGAACACGCGCCATCTGGACGCGCTCAAGGCCGAAGGTGGCAAGCAGGTTGCGGTGATTCAGGCCGACCTGTCCCAACAGACCGAAATTGACAGGCTGATCACCCGGCTCACAGCCGAGCACCCGGACATCAGCATTCTGATCAACAACGCAGGCATCCAGCGGGAAATGGATCTGTTCCACGATCCCCTGACCGAGACCATCCCCGGCACCCGCCGCGAAATTGCGCTGAATCTGGACGGGCTGATCTGTCTGACCCTGGGCTTGTTGCCGGTCTTGTCGGCGCAGAAATCTGCGCATATCGTCAATATCACCTCGGCACTTGCCGTGGTCCCCAAGGCCGCCTCGCCGGTCTATTGCGCAACCAAGGCTGCGGCGCGTTCGTTCACCACAACGCTGCGCTATCAATGCGAGGACCACGCCCCGCACGTCAAGGTAAGCGAGGCGATCATGGCACTGGTCGACACCGACATGACCGCAGGGCGCGGCACCAGGAAGATCTCGGCCCATGTCGCGGCCAAAGAGGTGATTGCCGGACTGGCGCGCGGGCGTCGTGAAATCTGGGTGGGCAAGACCAAAATCCTGCGCATCCTGCACCGCGCCCTGCCCGCGGTGGCCGCGTCGATCATGCGCTAGGGTCTGGCCCCCAAGGGGCGCCCGGCGTCGCGCGCCCCTTGCGTTCGATCAGGCCAAGGCCGCCGACACAGCTGTCGACAGCGGTGTGGTGGGCCGCCCGATCAGGGTCGACAGATCCTTGCCGTCGTGAAACAGCGCGCCTTGCGATGCATCCACGTCAAAACTGGCCAGCGCAGCGGCAAAGCCTTCGGGCAGGCCGACCGACACCAGAATCTTGGCGTATTCGTCTTGCGGCAGGTTTTGGTAGGGGATCGTCTTGCCGGTCTGGGCGCTGATTTCAGCAGCCAGGTCTGCCAGCGTATAGGCGCTGTCGCCTGCCAGTTCATAGGTCTTGCCAGCGTGATCGCCCGCCGTCAGAACAGCCACCGCGGCCGCTGCATAATCTGCACGGGCGGCCGAGCTGATGCGCCCGTCGCCAGCCGAACCGACAAAGGCACCGGCCTGCACCGCGCCCGGCACCGAGCCGGTGTAGTTTTCAGTGTACCAGCCATTGCGCAGGATCGTGTAGGTCAGGCCCGATGCCTTGATCATCGCCTCGGTCGCGCGGTGTTCTTCGGCCAGCGACAGGGGCGAGGTGTCGGCCGCAAGCAAGCTGGTGTAGACAATATTTTGAACGCCAGCCGCCTTGGCCGCGTCGATGACAGCTCGGTGCTGTGCGGTGCGCTGGCCAATCTCGCTGCCCGAAATCAGCAGCAGCGTGTCCACGCCTTCCAGCGCGGGGGCCAGTGTTTCGGATGCATCGTAATCCGCCTTGCGCACGGCCACACCAAGGTCGGCAGCTTTTTCAGGGCTGCGCACCAAAGCGACGATATCGCCTGCGTCCATCTTGTCCTTGAGGCCGGCGATGACCAACCGGCCCAATTGTCCGGTGGCGCCTGTGACTGCGAGTGTCATGTGATTTCCTTCCAGTGTTTTACGTTACTGCAAGAGAGCTAACCCCTTTACTTACGATTAGTAAGTACCTACATAAATGTTAGTATGAAGTTTCTTGAATCCTGAGGGCACCATGACCAAACAAAGCCCCGTTCTGACGCAGGAGCCCCTGTCGGACCGCGTCCGTCGCGGTGATCTGATGGCGGCGCAATGCCCGTCGCGCGACGTGCTGAAACATGTGACCAGCCGCTGGGCTGTCCTGGTGCTGATGGCGCTGGAGGATGGCACGCTGCGTTTCAGCGCCCTGCGCCAGCAGATCGGTGGCGTCAGCGAACGGATGCTGGCACAGACGCTGCAAGCGCTGACCGCCGACGGCTTTGTCAACCGCGTGTCCTTTGACGTGGTGCCCCCGCATGTGGAATACAGCCTGACGCCTCTGGGCCGCGAAGTGGCCGAGAAAGTGCGCGGGCTGGCCGACTGGATCGAAGTGTCGATGCCGCGCATTGCCGCCGCACAACTGGAGCGTCTACAAGGTTAGTCTACGTCTCGGGAGTCCAGTGGGCGGCGATTGTAATGGGTGTCCCGTCCGGCGTGCGTGCCCAGATCTCGCGCATTTCGCTGTTGGTCACGGCAATGCACCCGTCCGTCCAGTTCGCCGACAGATGCAACGCTCCGATGGCCCCCCAGCCGTTCGGCAGTCCGTGGATCATGATATTGCCACCCGGATCAAAACCACCCTGCACCGCGCGCGCCTGATCTGCTGCATCGGGGTAAGAGATGTGCAGGCTGAGATGCGCCACCGATTGCGGGTTGCGCCAGTCAATCCGGTAGTCGCCCTCGGGTGTCCGCTCGTCGCCTTCGCTTTGTTTCGCGCCTTCGTCCCAGCGTGCGCCCATGGCAATGTCATAGGACCGCATCACCTGACCGTCCTGCATCAGGTACAGCTTTCTGTCAGCCTTGGAGACGACAAGATGATCCGCCAGCAACGCTTGTGCTGCCTGCGCTGGCGGCCGGGCCAGGGGTAGCCGCGCCATCACCTTGGTATAGCCAAAGAGCGCAACCGCAATCAGAGGCAGCAACACAAGAATACGCAATATTCCGCGGCGGCTCAAAAGGCGTCCTCCTACCCTGTCCGGCAGGTTTACCAAACGCCGCTCCCTCTTCAAGTCTTCCATTGACGAAAAAGGGGCGCCCGATCCGGACGCCCCTTTCAGGTTTCAATCTATGGCCTAGTGAACCACGGCATCGTCCGGTCTGGGGCGGTTGGTGCCCGCGACACGGTCACCGATAATCAACCCCTCGCTGCCCGCAGTTACAGAAATGGTATCTCCGTCCATCACATCGCCCGACAGCAACATTTCGGCCAGCGGGTTTTGCAGTGTGTTCTGGATCACCCGTTTCAACGGACGCGCCCCGAACACCGGATCATAGCCTTCGTCGGCCAGCCATTTGCGGGCGCTGTCGTCCAGATCCAGCGTGATCTTGCGCGCTTGCAGACGTTTCAGCAAACGGGCCATCTGGATATCGACAATGCCATCCATGTTGTCGCGGCTGAGGCGATCAAAGATGATCGTCTCGTCCAGACGGTTCAGGAACTCGGGGCGGAAATGCGCCCGCACCGCGTCCATCACATCGCGTTTCGCACCGGCCATGTCGCCGCCCTCGGGCAGCTGGCTCAGCGCCTGTGCGCCGAGGTTGCTGGTCAGCACGATCAGCGTCTGCTTGAAGTCGACCTTGCGACCCTGACCATCGGTCAGCACACCGTCGTCCAGCACCTGCAACAGCACGTTGAACACATCGGGGTGTGCCTTTTCGACCTCGTCGAACAGCACAACCTGATAGGGCCTGCGCCGCACCGCTTCGGTCAGAACGCCACCCTCGTCATAGCCGACATAGCCCGGAGGCGCGCCGATCAGACGGGCAACGCTGTGCTTTTCCATGAACTCGGACATATCCAGACGCACCATCGCGTTGTCGTCGTCGAACAGGAAATTCGCCACCGCCTTGGTCAGTTCGGTCTTGCCGACGCCGGTTGGTCCAAGGAACAGAAAACTGCCCAGGGGACGGTTTTCGTCGTTCAGACCGGCCCGCGCGCGGCGCACCGCGTTGGCCACCGCATGCACGGCACTGTCCTGCCCAACCACTCGGCTGTGCAGCTGGTCTTCCATGCGCAGCAATTTGTCCCGCTCACCTTCCAGCATCCGCGAGGTCGGAATACCCGTCCAGCGTTCGACCACACTGGCGATCTGTTCGGGACGCACGGTGTCCGCCATCTTGGCATCGGCCTCGGTCGCATCCAGAGTCTCAAGCTGCCGTTCCAGCTGCGGGATCACGCCATAAGACAGCTCGCCGGCCCGTGCCAGATTGCCCTCGCGCTTGGCGATGTCCAGATCGGCCCGCGCACGGTCCAGCTGTTCCTTGAGCCCCTGCGCCGAGGCGATGGCATCGCGGTTGGTCTGCCATTGCGCCGTCATTTCGGCACTGCGGTCCTGCAGGTCCGCCAGATCCACTTCGAGCGTGGCCAGCCGGTCCTTGCTGGCCGCGTCATCCTCGACGCGCAGGGCTTCGGCCTCGATCTGCAATTGCAGAATCTGGCGGTCAAGCGCATCCAGCTCTTCGGGTTTGCTGTCCACTTCCATGCGCAAACGGCTGGCGGCCTCGTCCACAAGGTCGATGGCCTTGTCGGGCAGGAAACGGTCGGTGATATAGCGGTGGCTCAGCGTTGCCGCTGCAACCAGCGCGCTGTCACTCACACGCACCCCGTGGTGCATCTCGTATTTTTCCTTGATGCCGCGCAGAATGCTGATCGTGTCCTCGACCGTGGGTTCCTGCACCATCACGGGCTGGAACCGGCGGGCCAAAGCCGCGTCTTTCTCGACGTATTTGCGATACTCGTCCAGCGTTGTGGCCCCGATACAGTGCAATTCACCCCGCGCCAGCGCCGGTTTGATCAGGTTCGCCGCATCCATGGCACCATCAGCCTTGCCCGCGCCCACAAGCGTGTGCATTTCGTCGATGAACAGGATGATTTCACCTGCCGCCGCCGTCACTTCGTTCAGAACCGCCTTGAGCCTTTCCTCGAACTCGCCCCGGTATTTCGCACCGGCAATCAACGCGCCCATGTCCAGCGCCAGCAGCTTTTTATTGCGCAGGCTTTCGGGCACATCACGGTTGATGATGCGCAGCGCAAGCCCTTCGGCAATCGCGGTTTTACCCACGCCCGGCTCCCCGATCAGAACGGGGTTGTTCTTGGTCCGGCGGCTCAGCACCTGCATGGTGCGGCGGATTTCCTCGTCGCGGCCGATGATCGGGTCGATCTTGCCCTGTTCCGCGCGCTCGGTCAGATCGACACTGTATTTCTTCAGCGCTTCATAGCTGTCCTCGGCACTGGCGGAATCTGCCGTGCGCCCCTTGCGGATGTCGTTGATGGCCGCGTTCAGCGCCTGCGCGGTGACCTCGCCCGCCTCCAGCGCGGTTTTGGCACCGGACTTGACCATGCAAAGCGCCATCAGAATACGCTCGACAGGCACAAAGCTGTCGCCGGCCTTTTTCGCCAGCGCTTCCGCCTCGGCCAGAACCTTGGCGGTGGTATTGTCCAGATAGACCTGCGCCGCATCGCCCGAAACCTGTGGCATCTTGCCCAGCGACAGGGCCAACGCTTCGGTCACGCGCGCGGGCTTGCCGCCTGCGCGTGATATCAGGTTGCTGGCCAGCCCCTGATCATCGTCCATCAATGCTTTCAATATGTGCTCGGGGGCCAAACGCTGATGGCTTTCCCGTGTTGCGATCGTCTGCGCTGCTTGCACGAAGCCGCGCGACCGCTCTGTGAACTTGGACAAGTCCATAGATAGTCTCCTTTTCAAAAGCGCCCCGATGGTGTCGCGCGCCTGATTTTGCAGCACACACGACGGGTAGGGCCTTGGTTATGATTTGGGCACCGCCACAGCACAGTTCAAGTTTCCGCCGCGTTGAAATCGCATTGAACGCACCGATTTTTCGACACAGCCGGACGAGTCTGTGCCGCCTGCCCCGCACGAGACTCACTATTCTCCGCAACCGCCGGAACCACATGCCGACGCGCGCCCGATTCGCAGCGCGGGCCGATGGCAGGACCGAAACAGGCCAAAAACCCGTTTAAAAACAATGCGTCAAAAAAACGTCAAAGAACTATGAAACCGTACAAGCACGTCAAACGTTTATCCCGCAGATGGCAACAAACAGGTGTCAAAATGCAACAATACCCGGTTGAGCTGAACAGCGTGATCTACAATGCGACGACCCAAAGCTTCGAAGCGTTGGTGACAGTCCACGCAGCACAGGGTGCGCGCAAGTATGCATGCGCCTTTGAAGCGCCCATTACAATGTCATATGCGGACGCGGCCTCGGGCCTCGCCACACAGGCGTTGCGGCGTCATGCAGGGCGCGGCGGGTTGTCGTCATCGCTAAACCTTGCCGACGCCCAGTCCCGCGCCCGCGCGGGCACGTCCAAGACGCGTCGCAAGCCGAACAAGGATCCTATTGCTATGTTGCGTAACCTCGCAGCCTAGCATCGCGGCCCGCTCTGAGGTGCAATCTGTCCCCGCGCCTTATGATGCCGCACTGCCAGAGACATGTGCCTGCCTGCTAGGTCTCTGATGCTCTGCCCGGATGTGCCTTTGTGCCATCCGGGCCTTTTTTTGCCCGCAGGCACCCGTTGCACAGACTTGCCGCAACAGGCCCATTCGCGCTAAGCGCATCGCAGCGCAAAGGAGCCCGCACATGACCCAGTCCCCAAATGACCGCCTGATCGTTGCCCTTGATGTCCCCAATGCTGTTGCCGGTTTGAAACTGGCCGAGGATCTGGGCGATGCCGTCACCTTTTACAAAATCGGACTGGGGATGCTGACCGGCGGCGGGCTGGGGCTGGCCAACGAGTTGAAGCAGGAACAGGGCAAGCGCATCTTTCTGGACATGAAACTGTTCGACATCGGTGCCACGGTCGAGGCAGCGGTGCGCGGGCTGGCGCAGTTCGATCTGGATTTCCTGACGGTCCACGGCGACCCGCATGTTGTCCGCGCCGCCAAAGAGGGTGCATCAGGGTCCAACATGAAAATCCTCGCTGTGACCATCCTGACCTCTCTCGACCGCGCCGATCTGGACGCCAGCCTGATCAAACCGGGCGACACTGCCGATCTGGTGGTCGAACGCGCAGGCCGTGCCTTTGATGCAGGGGCCGACGGCATCATCGCCTCGCCGCAAGAGGCCGCGATGATCCGCGCCCTGCCCGAAGCGGTAAACCGTCTGATCGTCACCCCCGGCGTGCGCCCTGCCGGGGCCGATCTGGGCGACCAGAAACGGGTGGCAACACCGGCCCAGGCGATCACCGACGGGGCGGATCACATCGTTGTCGGGCGTCCGATCTGGGCCGCCGCCAACCCCACCCAAGCAGCAAAAGACATACTTTCCAGCCTGCCCTAAACCGTTTCCCGAATGCTATGATCGCACGGAATGTGGGAAATTTGGCACATACCACTGCATATAGGGCGGGTCGGGTTTTCCCTACTCGCCCAAAACGCGAAATTCAGTTATGTTAAATGACAGGTGATACTCCCCGACGAACTGGTTCTTCCTGAAGTTCGTCACCTCCCCCCGCTCGTTTTGCGGGGGGCCTTTCTTTTGAGACACCGGTTTTCACACCTCGACCGCATCCCCTGACACCCCGGACATGTACAATGCCAGCCGCGCCTGAAATTGCGGCACCGCCTTGGGATGGGCAATAAACATCTGCGGCGCCATCAACTGCCAGCTTTGCCCCTCGTCTCCCAGAACAATCTTGGCTTCGTCCGTTTCCGGCAGGTGAGCGGCAAAAAACCATTTATTCCCATCGCTTTCGACAAACCGCTTGCCCCAGACGACCGCGTCCGGCGGCACCGTCAGGCCCAGTTCCTCCTGCGTTTCGCGCAAGGCACAGGCCAGGGGGCTTTCGCGGCCTTCGCGCCCGCCACCCGGCAGGTCCAGATAGTCCGGCCAGGGGATATCGGCGATGTCATCACGCCGGATCACCGCCAACCGCGCGCCAATGAAAAGCGCCAGCTTGGCACCCGCAAATGGCATGTTCATTTCGACTTCCCCGCGCTAGACTGAGGCCCACTCTAGCACAGTTGCAAAGCCATGCCTGCCCTCTGCCGAGACTGCCTGCACCAATTTGACACCGCGCGCCGCTGCCCGGCCTGCGCCAGCCCGCGTGTCATTTCGCATCCCGAACTGAACGACCTGTCCATTGCCCATATGGATTGCGACGCCTTTTATGCCTCGGTTGAAAAGCGCGACAATCCCGAACTGGAGGGCAAACCGGTGATCATCGGTGGCGGGCGGCGCGGGGTTGTCTCCACGGCCTGCTACGTTGCGCGGATTCGCGGCGTGCGTTCGGCTATGCCGATGTTTCAGGCGCTGAAACTGTGCCCCGACGCCATCATCGTCAAACCACGCATGTCCGCCTATGTCGACGCCTCGCGCGCCATCCGCGCGATGATGCAACAGCTGACCCCCGCCATCCAGCCGCTGTCGCTGGACGAGGCCTTCATGGACCTCAGCGGAACCCAACGGATGCACGGCGCCCCGCCCGCCGTGATGCTGGCGCGGCTGATCCAGCGCATGCGCAGCGAGCTGGGGCTGACCGGATCAATCGGGCTGTCCCACAACAAGTTTCTGGCCAAGATCGCCTCGGATCTCGACAAACCACACGGGTTCTCGGTGATCGGCAAGGCCGAAACCGAACGCTTTCTGCATGACAAGCCCGTGCGCCTGATCTGGGGCGTCGGGCACGCGGCGCAGGCATCTCTGGACAAGGCCGGGATTCGCAGCTTTGCCGACCTCAAACGCTGGGACAAACAGGACCTGATCGCCCGCTTTGGCGCGATGGGTGACCGGTTGTGGCATCTGGCGCGCGGCATCGACGCGCGGCGGGTGACGGCACACGAGCCGATGAAATCCATCTCGAATGAAACCACATTCAACGACGACACCGCCGACCCCGACATTCTGGACGGCCACCTGTGGCGCATGGCCGAAAAAGTATCGGACCGCGCCAAGGCCAAGGATCTGGCAGGCCGGGTCGTCACCCTGAAACTCAAGCGTGCCAACCACACCACGCTGACGCGACGGCTGTCCCTGCACAGCCCGACGCAAATGGCGGACACCATCTACCGTACCGCCCGCGCCCTGTTCGATCAGGTCGGCAACGAAGGGCCCTACCGTTTGCTGGGGTGCGGCATTTCCGATCTGACAGATGCCGACAAGGCCGACACCGAGGGCGATCTTCTGGACCCGGACAAGACCAAACGCACACAGGCCGAACGCGCCACAGACAAAATCCGCAGCCGCTTTGGCCCCGATGCCATCGTCAAGGGGCGCGCGCTGCGATAGGCTCTGGACCCGCAATCGTGCAAAATCATGATTTTGACGCGCGTGCAGACATTGGATGCTCAGGGCAATCCCGAAACACTCTACCGCTTCTCTGGTTCAAAAAATCCCGGGGGGAGGCGCGCCAGCGCCGGGGGCAGAGCCCCCTATAGCACTTTCGAAAAAACCTGAATCACTTAACGCTGCCTGAAATCATAGATTTCAACGCGTTAAGTGATAGCTTGTGTATCACGTTTTCCGGGAAGTGCTTTAAATAAGAACCAGCGGCAACGCCCCCACCAACACCCTCAGTCAAACCCGACGAATCGCGCCGTTTCGCTGACATCCCGACGCCGCGACACAACCGAATTGGCCGAAAATTCCTCATCCGGCCAGCCCAGCGCCACACAGGTCAGAATCACCTGGTCGTCGGGAATACCCGCATGTTCGCGCACCACCGGCGACTGCATGATGCCCTGACCGTTGATGACAGCACCCAATCCACGGCTCCAGGCCGCCAGCACCAGCCCATAGGTCACCGCGCCCAGATCAAAATGCGCAATCGTGCCGCCTTGCAGTTCCTTGTCAAAAGTCACCACAACCGACACCGGCGCATCAAACTGGCGAAAACCGCGCATCACCCAATCCTGCCGTTTTTCCTTGTTGTCGCGCTCGATCCCCATCGCCTCGAACAGCTGGATCGCAATCTCGACCTGCCGGTCGCGGTGCACGCCCTGATAGGCACCGTGATCCACAATCTCGCGTTGCGGCGGCACGCCCGACAGCATCCGTTCGGAATTGCCCCTGCGCACGGCTTCCAGCGGCGCACCGGTCAGAACGTGAAAATGCCAGGGCTGGGTGTTCATCGACGACGGCGCACGGTTGGCCAGTTCGATAATCTCTTCCAACAGCGCACGCGGCACAGGTTCGGGTTTGAATCCCCTGATGCTGCGCCGCTCGGAAATTGCCTGATCCAGATCCATCGCCGTCTCTCCCCTGAAATCTATCGGGGCAAAGCTACCTGCAATTCGCACAGGGACCAGCGTAACGACACGTCAGATCATTCGGCGGCCAGTGGAATCCGTCCCTGACCGATCTGCGTGATCTCGCCCACCACCGCCATCAGCCGCGCCCGCACGTCGTCAAACGCCCCGTTGGGGCGCACCAGTGCCTCGTTCATATACAAGGACCGGTCAATCTCGACCTGAACCGCATGCTGCCCCCGCGAAGGACGCCCGTAGGCCTGCGTGATATAGGCCCCTGCAAAGGGCGCATTGCGCGTCACAACAAACCCCGCCGCGGCAAAGGCCGCCTCGATCCGGTCCACCACCTCGCCCCCGGCGGCAGCGCCAAACCGGTCGCCCAGCACGATATCGGGTCGCTTCATCCCGCCGCGCACGACACTGTCCATCGCTTCATGCGGCATCGAATGGCAATCAATCAGCACCGCCTGCCCGTGCCGGCGGTGCGCACCATCCAGCAATTGCTGCAACATCGCGTGATAGGGACGCCAATACAGGTCAATGCGCCGCTCGGCTTCTTCCAAACTCAGCTTGCCCCGATAAATCGCCCGCCCGTTGGCCACCACACGCGGCACCACGCCCAGCCCCGAGGCCACGCGCGGATTGTGCCCCTTGGGACGCACGCCCTCGATCAGCGCAGGGTCCAATTCATCCGCCGCCCGGTTCAAATCCACAAAAGCGCGCGGCGCCCCCGCCTTGAGAAAGCTCGCGCCGAATCGCGGCGCGCAATCAAACAGCTTGTCGACAAAAGCATCCTCGGACGAACGCACCTGATGTTCGTTCAAAACGGTCGTGCGCAAGAATCGCCACGGATAATCCCGCCCGGAATGCGGAGAAGCAAACACGACACAAGACGTGTTTTTGTCAGGATGGATGACTTCATAGGCAAGCTTGGGCATCATGTCTCCTCGTGATAATATCATAGAGCACAAAATACACTTATCAAAAGCCCTTGATCCCGCTTCCGACTCCTTTTATACGCCCCCCTACCGGCGCGAAATCTCGCGCCCCATTTTTGTTTTGGGGCAGTGTTTCGTGAAGGCCAGAGTGGGCGATTAGCTCAGCGGTAGAGCACTTCGTTGACATCGAAGGGGTCACAAGTTCGATCCTTGTATCGCCCACCATTCTATTCACAGTTCGGGCACCCTGCCCGGACACCCGCAACCCCGGCGCTGCTTCGCGCCATGAAACATGAGGAAGAAGCGCCATGAAGGTTCGCAACTCGCTCCGCTCGCTCAAAAACCGGCACCGTGACTGCCGCGTTGTGCGTCGCAAAGGCCGTGTGTACGTCATCAACAAGACGCAACGCCGGTTCAAAGCCCGCCAGGGCTAAGGCTTACGCCAGATCAATTTCAAAAAGGCCGTCCTTCGGGGCGGCTTTTTTATTGCCTGAAATCCCGGCCCCACTGTTCTTTTGGCCCCAAATATCCCGGGGGAGGCGCCTGCGCCGGGGGCAGCGCCCCCGACATCCTTTCGACACAGCCTTGCGCCTTCCGTCCAAGACCATAAGTTGTCACCAAACCCCTGACCGAAAGGCCTTCAGAATGACCGACACCTATACGCCACCCGACGTCTGGACCTGGGACACCGAAAGCGGCGGGCGATTCGCCAACATCAACCGCCCCATCGCCGGCCCGACCCACGACAAAGAGCTGCCTGTCGGCAAACACCCGATGCAATTGCACTCGCTCGCCACGCCCAACGGCGTCAAAGCGACCGTGATGCTGGAAGAGCTTTTGGAAAAGGGCCACAAAGGTGCGGAATACGACGCCTATCTGATCAACATCGGCGAAGGTGACCAGTTTTCCTCGGGCTTTGTCGAAATCAACCCCAACTCGAAAATCCCCGCCCTGATGGACCGCTCGGGCGATACGCCGGTGCGCGTGTTCGAAAGCGCGTCGATACTGTTCCATCTGGCCGAAAAATTCGGCGAATTCCTGCCCGCTTCCGGCCCCGCCCGCACCGAAGTGATGAACTGGGTGATGTGGCAAATGGGCAGTGCGCCCTATCTGGGCGGCGGCTTTGGCCACTTCTACGCCTATGCGCCGGAAAAATGGGAATACCCGATCAACCGCTTCAGCATGGAAGCCAAGCGCCAGCTTGACGTGCTGGAACGGCAACTGGCCGACCACCCCTATATCGCCGGCGACGACTACACGATTGCCGACATCGCGATCTGGCCGTGGTATGGCCAGCTGGTTCTGGGCCGTCTGTACGACGCCGCGACCTTCCTTGACGTGGAAAGCTATACCAACGTGGTGGCCTGGGCGAAAAAGATCGACGAACGCCCTGCCGTCAAACGCGGCCGCATGGTCAACCGTGCCTTTGGCGAACCGCAATTCCAGCTGCGTGAACGCCACGATGCATCGGACTTCGAAACCCGGACCTGGGACAAGATCGGCGACGACAGCGAAAGCTGAAGCGCCACGCTGCGGGTGGCCCTTTGCGGGCCGCCCGTGTCTACCGGCTGCGCCCGACCTGACGACAGATCAGAATCACCGGCAGCACGCCCACTGCGACAATCACCAACGACGGCACCGCCGCCCCGTCCAACCGCTCGTCGCTGGCCAGACGAAAGGCCTGTACCGCCAGCGTATCATAGTTGAACGGCCGCATGATCAGTGTCGCAGGCAGCTCTTTCATCACATCGACGAAGACAATCAGCACCGCCGTCATCAGGCTGGGGGTCAGGATCGGCAGGTGTACACGGCGCAGCGTCGCCATCGGCCCTTTGCCCAGCGACCGGCTGGCGGCGTCCATGTTCACATGCACCAGCGCCTGCCCGCCCTCATAGGCCCCCAGCGCCGCCGCCAGAAACCGCACCATATAGGCCGCGATCAGCAGCCAGATCGACCCGGTGATCAGCAGCCCCGTGGACACGTCAAACGTGGCCCGCATCCAGGCATCCAGCTGGTTGTCAAAGGCCGCAAAGGGCACCATCAACCCGACCGCAATCACACCGCCCGGCACCGCATAGCCCAACCGCGCCACATAGGCGGCCCCGCGCGCCAGTCGCCCCGGCTGGATGCGGTTGTAAAAGCCCACCGCAATCGCAGCCCCCAGCGTCAAAACCGCCGCAATCGCCGCCAGGGTCAGCGAGTTCTTGACGAACCCCACATAGCGCGCGCTGGTCAGATCCTGTTCGGACCCCAGCCCCATGATCACCAGCACCACGATGGGCAGCACCGCCCCCAGCACAACCGGCACGCCACACAGCAAAATTGCCAGAACAGCGCGCAGGCCCTTCAACTGAACCGGAGGATTGCCCCCTTTGTTACCCCGCGACGGATCGTGATATTTCGCCCGCCCCCGCTGCGCGCGTTCCAGCATCGCCAGCAACAGCGCAAACCCCAGCAGACACAGCGCCAGCTGCGCCGCCCCCGTGCGGTCCCCCATGCTGAACCAGCTGGTGTAAATCCCCGTGGCAAAGGTCTGCACGCCAAAATAGGCCACCGTGCCAAAATCCGCGATGGTCTCCATCACCGTCAGCAACACCCCCGCCGCAATGGCAGGCCGCGCCAGCGGCAGGCTGACCTTGAAAAACGCGCCCCAGACCGAGCTGCCCAAAGCGCGCGCCGCCAGAAACGTGGTGCCCGATTGCTGCATGAACGACGCCCGCGCCAGCAGATAGACATAAGGGTACAACACCAGCACCAGCATCGTCGCCGCACCACCAAGGCTGCGGATCTCGGGGAACCAGTAATCCCGCGGCCCCCACCCCATCACCGCGCGCAACGTTGACTGCACAACGCCGGGGTGATCCAGAATATGGGTATAGGCATAGGCCAGAACATAGGCCGGAAAGGCAAGCGGCAGCACCAGCGCAATCTCGAACATCCGCACACCGGGGAACCGCGTCATCGTCACCAGCCATGCCGCCCCGACACCGATCATGAACGTGCCGACCGACACCAGCAGCACCAGCGCCAGCGTATTGCCCGCATAGCGCGGCAACACCGTCTGCATCAAATGGCGCACCGTGTCGAACCCGCCGCCAAATGACGCCAGCAACACCGCAACCATCGGCAACAGGCACAACCCCGCAGCCAGCAACGCTGCCGTTGCCAGCCCGCGTGGCGCCAGACGCACCCGTGCGGGCCGCCCCGCTGTATTCGATACTTGATCGCTCATAGCCCTTATGTCGACCATTTCACTCGGAATGACCAGACCATGCCCCGCGCCTCAGCCCTGCTCGAAAAAGGCAAGAATATCGTCAAAGACACGCGGTTCTGCCACATACAGCAAATGCCCCAGACCGGGGTAAAAGGTGATCGGCGCACCGCCGATTTCGCGGGCAAACCGTCGCACCTGTCGGGGCCGGAACACCGTGTCGGCGGTGCCTGCATACAGATGCACCTGTTCGGGGGGCAGCGTGAACCCTTCGGGCATTTGCCAGCCGACCAGGGCCATGGTGTGCGCCTTGAAGACATTGAACGACGGTTCAACCACAACCTTTTTCGGGCGGCTGGTAATGCGGGCAATATCCTCGGCCCGCGCGGGCGAACGCGCGCCATCGCGCCCGAACAGCAGAACGGGAAAGTAGTTTTCCCAAACCTTGCGCGTGTTCACCGACCGCGCCCGTGCCGCCGCGACCAGAATGTCATCAACGCCGCGCAGCGCCGTCTGCGCACCGCCGCCAAACTCGACCGCGCTCGACATGCCGGCGACCTGCGCGCGCGGCCCGATCTGCTTGGCCGCCAGCATCGCAATCGGCGCACCGGTGGAAAAGCCCAGCAGCTTGATCTGCTTGTCGGGAAAGCGGTTTGCCAGCGTCACAATGGTCTGCGCGGCACGGGCAATGTCCAGCGGCCCGTCCAGCGGACGCCCGTCCATGCCGGGAAACCGGTAAGCCGCAAAGGCATAGCCCTTGGGCCGCCACGCCACCACAGGGTCAAAAATACCCAACGGCGTCATAGATCCGGGGATCAGGATCAGCAGCTTGTCCTGTTTTTCAATATCCGCCGCATTGAACAACAGCGGCGTTACCGGGACATCCGATGCCTCGGGCTTTGTCCCGCACGCCGCCAACAGGGCGCACGCCGCCAACACCAACAGCCGTATCATCCACATGCGCGGGCCTGCCCCTGAAATGCACCACAATCCTGCAAGCAGTCCTAGCTGCCGCGCGCGTCCTTCACCAGCCCGCCCGCGATCACAAATTCTCTGCGGCGCACAAACGGTCGGGATCAGCCGCTCAGGCAGATCCTTCATCTTGCCGGATAAACTCCGGGGGAGCGCCGCAGGCGCGGGGGCAGAGCCCCCGCACGGCAAGAAACTTGGGCACAGCCCCCACTGTCAGTCGTAGGTCCGCTGATCCTCGATCAAGACCCCGTCGCGCGGCAGGCTGCCCACCGGCACGATCTCGACCGTGCCTTTCAGCTTCAGCGTCTCGATAATACTGGACGCATAGGCTTGCGCATCTCCGCCATCGGCTTCTATCCGCACCGTCATCGCATCCTGTTGCCCCTCACGCTGGGCAATCACCCGCGCGCGGGCGATGTCGGGGTGTTTTGCGACCAAAGCGGCCACCTGCTCGGGGCGCACGAACATCCCCTTGATCTTGGTTGTCTGGTCCGCGCGCCCCATCCAGCCCTTGATACGCATGTTGGTGCGCCCGCAAGGGCTTTGCCCGTCCATCACGGCGCTCATGTCGCCGGTGGCAAAACGGATCAGCGGATAGTCGGGGTTCAGCGACGTCACCACCACTTCACCCACCTCGCCCGGCGCCACCGGCGTGCCTGTGCCCGGGGTCAGGATTTCAACAATCACGCCCTCATCCACGATCATCCCCTCCATCGCCGCGCTTTCATAGGCGATGTTGCCCAGATCGGCGGTGGCATAGGATTGCAGGCAGGCGATGCCGCGATCTGCATACTCCTGACGCAGGCTGGGGAACAACGCGCCACCGCCCACAACCGCGCGGGTCATCTTCAGCGCCACGCCCATCTCGTCGGCCTTGTCCAGAATAACCTTCAGATAGTCGGGCGTACCCGCATAAGCCGTGGTGCCGATGTCGCGCGCCGCAATCACCTGCAATTCGGTCTGCCCCGTGCCCGCAGGCAGCACCGCCGCGCCAACGGCCCTTGCACCAGATTCAAAAATCATCCCCGCAGGCGTCAGGTGATAGCCAAAGCAGTTGTGAACGATGTCGCCCCTGCCAATGCCAGCCGCGTGCAGGAAACGACCCATCCGCCACCAGTCGTGGCTGATCCCGCCGGGTTCATAGATCGGTCCGGGCGACTGAAATACATGGGCCAGATTGCTGACGGCGATGCCGCCAAAGGGCGGGTTTTGCTTTTGCCACGCGGACAGCTCGGATTTGCGCAGCACCGGCAGCTTCACCAGATCCGCGGGGCCCTGCACCTGAGCAGCCGCCGCGCGCCAGTCCTCAGGCGCGTGGGTGATTGCCGCCAGACGTGTGCGCAGCAGCGCAGCCTGTTCGGCTTGTCTCTGGTCCGCACTGCGGGTTTCGAGATCGTCAAAATGCGCTGTATCCGGCATCGGAAATATCCTGTTGGTCAGTTGAATATGCGTGCTGTCACCCCGGTCCGGGCCAATCAGCTCAGCCAGCGTTTGCGGCGGCGGTACGACCGCACATCGCGGAACGATTTGCGCCCCTCGTCGGACATGCCCAGATAGAATTCCTTTACATCGGGGTTCTCGCGCAGCTCGGCGGCAGGGCCGTCCATCACCACGCGGCCCGATTCCAGAATGTAACCGTAATGGGCAAAGCGCAGCGCCACGTTGGTGTTCTGCTCGGCCAGCAGGAACGACACGCCCTCGTTCTCGTTCACGGATTTCACAATCGAGAAAATCTGTTCCACCAGTTGCGGCGCCAGACCCATGCTCGGCTCGTCCAGCAGGATCGTTTCGGGGCGGCTCATCAGGGCGCGCCCGATGGCACACATCTGCTGTTCCCCCCCCGAGGTATATCCGGCCTGAGATTTGCGCCGCTCGCGCAGGCGCGGAAAATAGTTGTAAACCATCTCAAGGTCCGCCGCTGTGGCGCCCTTGCCGTCGGTGCGCGTATAGGCCCCGGTCAGCAGGTTTTCCTCGATGGTCAGGTGTTCAAAGCAGTGACGGCCTTCCATCACCTGCACCACACCACGCTTCACTGTCTCGGCAGGGTCGGTGTGCTGGATCATGTCGCCACGATATTTGATTGACCCTTTGGTGACTTCGCCCCGTTCCGAGGCCAGCAAGCCGCTGATTGCTTTCAACGTCGTGGTCTTGCCCGCGCCGTTGCCGCCCAGCAAGGCCGTGATCCCGCCCTTGGGCACGGACAGGCTGACGCCTTTCAGCACCAGAATGACGTGATTGTAGATCACCTCGATATTGTTGACCTCCAGCAAGGTCTCGTCAGTTTTTCCGGCGTCCAGCATGATCAACGTATCCCGATGGCAATGTTCAAGAAAATCTCCGGCGACGCGGCGCGCCGCCGGAGAAGGCCGGCTTAGTTGCAGCCGGGTTCGATGTTGTTTTCAGCGGCATAGGCAGCCGAATCTTCGGCCACCAGACGGCCGATCAACTCGCGGTCGGTGGGTTTATAGTCAGAGATGACATTCCACTTGCCCGAAGCTGCATCCCATTGGGTCACCCCCACCAGGCCAGGACCACCGTGCTGTTCGCAGGACACTTTGAACTCGGGGCCAAAGTTGGGAAGGCCCAGTGCGGCCATCTTCGCTTCGGTGATCTCAAGCGCTTCCATGCCGTCACGCATCATTGCGGCGGTGATGTCCGGCGTGCCGTGGATTTCCTGTGCGGTTTTTGCAGCTTCGGCGGCCAGCATCGCAGCATACATGCCACGGTTGTACTGAACCGTACCGATCTGATCGCCCGCACCGGCGGCTTTACCAGCGTCGACGACAAACTTCTGGATGTCGTCATAGACCGGATAGTCGCTTCCCACACCGTGGAACGTCAGCGCCTTGTAGCCGTTGGCCGCCGCACCAGCGGGGATCACGTCGTTTTCCGACCCAGACCACCACACACCAATGAAGTTCTCCATCGGAAAGCGGATGTTCACGGCTTCTTGCACTGCAACCTGGTTCATAACGCCCCAGCCCCACATGATCACATAGTCGGGCTTTTCACGACGGATTTGCAGCCACTGCGATTTCTGCTCCTGACCGGGGTGGTCCACAGGCAGCAATGTCAGCTCGAAACCGTGTTGCTTTTGCAGTTCTTCCAGCGTGCGGATCGGTTCCTTTCCATAGGCCGAGTTGTGGTAGACCAAGGCGATCTTCTTGCCATTGATGTCGCCACCGTTCTCGTCCAGCAGATAGTTGATCGCGCCCGATGCACCATCCCAGTAGTTGGCCGGATAGTTGAACACGTCACGGAACACTGTGCCGTTCGCTGCCGAGGTCCGCCCATAGCCCATCGAGTGGATCGGAATACCGTCAGCGGTTGCTTTTGGGATCAGCTGATAGGTGATGCCGGTGGACAGCGGTTGATAGACCAACGCGCCTTCACCCTTGGTCGACTCGTAGCATTCCACACCTTTTTCGGTGTTATAGCCGGTCTCGCATTCCAGCAGGCGGGTTTTGACACCACCAATGCCGCCATCCCGCTCGTTCAGCAGGGTGAAGTAATCGGCATAGCCATCCGCAAAGGGAATTCCGCTGGCCGCATAGGGACCCGTCCGGTAGCTCAGCGACGGGAACACGAGGTCCGCCATCACCGGGCCCGCAGCCATAACAGCCGCGACAGCCATTGTTGCAAACTTCATCTTCATCGGTGTTTCCTCCCTTGGTTTTTCCGATGCGGCCCCTTGCAGGGCCAGCGCAGGGCGGGGTGTTACCCGCCAGTCTTGGCAACCGCCCCCGTTAATGCGGGAACGGCCACAATCTCAGTTTTTCCTTGGCCACGCGCCACAGTTGCGCGATGCCATGCGGCTCTGCGATCAGGAACACGATAATCAGCGCCCCCACGATCACCAGCTGCAAATGTGCCACGATGTCCGTCGGCCAGCCCAGCCAGTCAACGCCCACAACCTTCAGCGCCACGGGCAGCAACACCAGGAACGCGGCCCCGGCAAAGCTGCCGAAAATGCTGCCCAACCCGCCGATGATAATCATGAACAGCACCAGGAACGACTTGTTGATGCCAAAGGCCTCGCCCACTTCGACAGCCCCCAGATAGACGCTGAAGAACAGCGCCCCCGAGATACCGACAAAGAACGACGACACGGCAAAGGCACTCAGCTTGGCGGTCAGCGGGTTTACCCCGATGATCTCTGCGGCAATGTCCATATCCCGGATGGCCATCCATTTACGCCCCACCGATCCGCGCGTCAGATTGCGCGCGATGATGGCGCTGGCCAGCGTAAAGATCAGACAGAACAGATAGGTGGCCCAGGCTTCGGTGTTCGGCCCCGTGATCAGAATGCCAAAGGTGTCACGTTCGGGCGCATTGATCTGGCCGGAGGCCGAATAGTTGTAGAACCACGGCACACGGTTGAACAGCCACACCAGAAAGAACTGCGCCGCCAGCGTCGCCACGGCCAGGTAAAACCCCTTGATCCGCAGCGATGGCAGGCCAAACAACATGCCCACGCCTGCCGTGATCACCCCGGCAAGGATCACATGAATGAACATGCTCACGTCAGGAAAGGCCGTCATCAGCTTGTAGCAGGCATAGGCCCCCACCGCCATGAACCCGCCCGTGCCCAGCGACACCTGCCCGCAATAGCCCACCAGAATGTTTAGCCCGATCGCCGCAATCGCATAGATCAGGAAGGGCAGGAAAATCGAGTTCACCCAATAGTCGTTGACCATGAACGGAATGACACAGATCGCCACGAACAGCACAAAGTAATAGCGCCACCGGTCGAACCGGATCGGAAAGGTCTGGCTGTCTTCCTTGTAGGTCGTGCGAAATTCGCCCGCTTCACGATAAAACATCAGAGTACTCCCACAGCCCGCAGGCTTTTCATTCTTTTGGCTGTCAATATCCCGGGGGTGCGGGGGCTGGCCCCCGCTTCGACGGCACGGATTGGATCAAACACGCTCAATGATCTTCTCCCCGAACAGACCCTGCGGGCGGAACACCAGAAACAGCAGCGCCAGCATATAGGCGAACCAGTTCTCGGTTGCGCCGCCAAGGAAGGGCGCACCGATCAGAAACTCGAACAGCTTCTCACCCACGCCGATGATCAACCCGCCCACAATGGCACCGGGGATCGAGGTGAACCCGCCCAGCATCAGCACCGGCAACGCCTTGAGCGCAATCAGCGACAGCGAGAACTGAACCCCCGACTTCGCACCCCACATGATGCCCGCCACAAGGGCGACAAAGCCCGCCAGCGACCACACAAGGATCCAGATAAAGTTCAGCGATACGCCAACGGACAGCGCCGCCTGGTGGTCATCCGCCACAGCGCGCATCGCGCGCCCCTGCTTGGTGTATTGGGCAAAGGCCACCAGGGCCGCCACCAGCACCATCGCCACAACCGCCGCAACAATGTCCAGACTGTCGATAAAGAAACCATAGAAGCCTTCACCACCCAGACCGGCGGTCATATCCTCGATCCAGAAGTTCCCGCCCTGCGGCAGACAGGCACCCACAGCCCAGCACAGATCAAGCGTCTTGATCTCGGACCCCCACATCAGATCGGCAAACCCTTCAAGGAAATAGGCCAGACCGATGGTCGCCATGAACAGAATGATCGGTTCCTGCCCCACAAGATGCCGGAACACGAACCGCTGCACAGCCCAGGCCAGCGCGATCATCACCAGAACCGTCAGGAACACCGCGACAACCGAATGCAGGTTCCACCCGAAGGTCGACACATGCACACCAAAGGTCGCGTTGATCAGATGCGCGAACGGCACCTGCCCGTTCTGGAAACCCACCAGCGTCATCGCCGCAAACAACGCCATGACCCCCTGGGCAAAGTTGAAAATACCCGAAGCCTTGTAAATCAACACAAAGCCCAGCGCGACCAGCGCATAAAGCACACCGGCCATCAGCCCGTTCAGGAACACCTCGACCGTATAGAGAAAAGTCTCAGACATCGCGCAGTTCCTTCACATTCCACATCGTCACATCAGTCATGAGCCACCCCCAGATAGGCGTCGATCACGTCCTGATTGTTGCGCACCTCGTCGGGGGTGCCGTCACCGATCTTTTTGCCGTAATCCATCACGACCACACGGTCGCTCAGGTCCATCACCACGCCCATGTCGTGTTCGATCAGGGCAATCGTGGTGCCAAATTCGTCGTTCACATCCAGGATAAAGCGGCTCATGTCCTCTTTTTCCTCGACGTTCATGCCCGCCATCGGCTCGTCCAGCAGCAGCAGCGACGGCTCGGCGGCCAGCGCGCGCGCCAGTTCGACCCGCTTTTTCAAACCATAGGGCAGACGTGCCACGGGCGTCTTGCGGATCGCCTGAATTTCCAGAAAGTCGATGATTTTCTCGGCAACTTCCCGGTTGGCGGTCTCTTCTTCCTCGGCGCGGCCCTTCCACATCGACTGCCAGAACAGGCCGGTCTGCATGTGGGTCAATCGGCCTGTCATGACGTTGTCCAGCACGCTCATGCCCTCGAACAGCGCAATGTTCTGGAAGGTGCGCGCAATGCCCTGCCGTGCCACCTGAAACGGCTTCATCGGCGGGCGCGGCGCACCGCGATACAGAACCTGCCCCTCTTGCGGTACATAGAACCCCGAGATCACGTTCAACATCGACGATTTTCCCGCGCCGTTGGGGCCGATAATCGCGCGGATCTCGCCCTCGCGGATGTCAAAGGAAATGTCCTTGATCGCCTCGACGCCGCCAAAGCGCAGGGTGATGTTCTTCATTTCCATCACCACGGGGCCAATCCTGCGCCCGTCCGCGGTTGTGTAGCCTTCTGCCTGATCCAGCATCACACGTCCCCCTGCTTCTCTGGTTCAAAAAAATCCCCCCCGGAGGGTCGGCTTGCCACGGCCCCGGGGCTCACAGATGCAAACCCCGTCATTCCGCCGCCATCCGCGTGGTGACCTGCTGAACCGCCGCACTGCGGATCTCCAGCGTCGCGCTGATCGACCCTTTGCGGCCATCCTCATAGGTCACTTCGGTTACCGTGCTGATCTGCTCGGACCCGTCATACAGCGCCGTGATGATGTCGTGGAATTTCTCCTCGATCTTCTTGCGGCGCACCTTGCGGGTGCGGGTCAGTTCGCCGTCGTCGGCGTCCAGTTCCTTGTGCAGCACGACAAAACGGTGGACCTGACAGCCCGACAGCATCTCGTCCTCTGCCACCGAACGGTTCACCGCTTCCACATGGTTCTGGATCGTCGCCAGCACCTGTGGATGCCCGGCAAGCTCCTGATAGGACGCATAGGCAATGTTATTACGCTCGGCCCAGTTGCTGACCGCCGTCAGGTCGATGTTGATAAACGCCGTGCATTCTTCACGCCCGTTGCCGAACACGACGGCTTCCAGAATGTTGGGATAGAACTTCAGCTTGTTCTCGACGTATTTCGGCGCAAACAGCGACCCGTCCGCCATCTTGCCCACATCCTTGGCACGGTCGATGATGCGCAAATGGCCCGTGTCAGGCTCGATAAAGCCCGCATCCCCCGTGGCCACCCAGCCTTCGGCGTCCTTGGTGTCGGCGGTGCTTTCGGGGTTCTTGTAGTATTCGACGAACACGCCCGGCGAGCGGTAATAGACTTCGCCGGTGTCGTTGATCTTCAACTCCACGCCGGGGCAGACCACGCCCACCGTGTCACTGCGCACCTGCCCGTCGGGCTGTGCGGTGATGTAAACGGTGGCTTCGGTCTGGCCGTAAAGCTGTTTCAGGTTGATCCCCAGCGAGCGGTAGAAATCAAAGATTTCCGGCCCGATCGCCTCACCCGCCGTGTAGCCGATGCGCACGCGGCTGAACCCCAGCGTGTTTTTCAGCGGGCCATAGACCAGCAGGTCGCCCAGGGCATATTTCAGCCGGTCCATGAACCCGACCGGCTTGCCATCCAGAAGATCCGGCCCGACCTTGCGCGCATGGGCCATAAAATGGTCGAACATCCATTTTTTCAGCTTACTGGCGTCCTCCATGCGGATCATCACATTGGTCAGCTGGGTTTCAAAGACGCGCGGCGGGGCAAAATAATAGGTCGGCCCGATCTCGCGCAGGTCGGTCATCATCGTTTCGGCGCTTTCGGGACAGTTGGTGCAATACCCTGTCCACAAAGCCTGACCCACGGAAAAGATGAAATCGCCCACCCATGCCATCGGCAGATAGGCCAGAATGTCATCGCTTTGGCGCAGATGGTCGAATTCCGAACTGGTGCGCGAGGTCTCGATCACGTTGCGGTTGCTCAGCACCACGCCCTTGGGGTTTCCGGTGGTGCCGGATGTGTACAGCATCACGGCGGTGCTGTCGTAATCCAGCTTGGCAATGCGGGCCTTCATCTCGGCAATCAGCGTGTCGCGTTTGGCGCGTCCGCTCTCTTGCACCTGCTCGTAGGACCGCAGCTTTTCGTGATCGTATTTGCGCAGGCCGCGCGCATCAAGATAGATCATCTCTTCGAAATCGGGCAGCCGGTCCTGGATTTCCATGACCTTGTCGACCTGTTCCTGATCGCCGGCCACAACGTATTTCGCGCCGCAATGTCCCATGGTATAGGCCATCTCTTCGGCAGCGGCGTCGTTGTACAAAGGCACCGGAACTGCGCCGCACATCTGCGCCGACATCATCGCCCAGTACAGCCGGGGCCGGTTGCGTCCGATCACGGCAACAAAGTCGCCCTCGGCCACGCCAAGGTCGATCATCCCCAGCGCCAGCGCCTCGATTTCCTCAAGCGCCTGCGACCAGCTCCAGCTTTGCCAGATGCCAAATTCTTTTTCGCGATAAGCAGGCGCATCCGCGAACTCGGTCGCATTGCGATGCAGCAACGCCGGTATGGACCTCAGTCCAGCGGCGCCTTCCAGCGTCTTGGTCAATGTATTCTCCTCCCAAACCCGCCACGTTTGCCGCGACAGGCCCTTATTCGCATGACACGCGAATCCTCCCCGCAAATCATGCTGGTCGCACACTCGCGGTCAACTTTTTCCTGATGTTTGCCAGATTCTTACGAATTGTTACAAAGCGCGGAAAAGCAATCCGCCCGCGCCGGTCAACACCAGCGCGCCGGCGCCAATCTCGACCAAGGGCAGCATGCCAACGGCCCATCGTCCGCCCGCCACGCTGGCCAGCAACCCGCTGCGCAGGCCCACGGAACCGGTGCCCACGGCCACCGTGACCACCGCCGTGCCGATGGCCATGGCGAAGACACCTGCGATGCCTGCGCCGATAATTCCCATGCCATGCGTGATCACCAGCACGAACAACGCCCCGGTGCAGGGCCGGATCGCAACTCCGGCAATCAGCACCAGCGCCTCGCGCAGCGAGCGCAGGCCTGCGACCTCTTCCACGCTTGGGGCGTGACGATGCCCGCAATGGGCGCAGGTGTCGTGGGAATGATCGTCATGGTCATGCCCCCCGTGATCCTGCCCCCTGTGATCCTGCACCACAGGGCGGCGCAGCAACCGGCGCAGCCCGCGTCCCAGCAACCACAGCCCGATCAGCACAATCGCGCCATAGCTGGCCGGGGCCATCACGTCTTCGGCCGCTCCGACCATCTGGTCGCGGGTCAGCGCAAACAGCCACAGCCCGCCCTGCACCAGCACAATCGCGGTCACCGCCTGCCCCAGCGACGACAGCAACGCAATCACCCCCAGCCGCAGCACCGTCACCCGACGCCCCAAGCCATATCCGCCAATCAGCACCTTGCCATGCCCCGGCCCCACCGCGTGCACAAACCCATAGGCAAAACACACGCCCAGCAGCGTCCAGAACGCACCGGGATTGCCCGCCCGCGTGGCCCGCAAGGTCAATGCCATCTCGTTCTGGAAAGACCGCTGGTAACCCGCCGCCACCTGCCCGATCTGTCCCAGCCCGCCGCCCGGCCACAACCACCAGCCGACCGCAGCCAGCACCGCCAGCAGCACAATCAGCGGGGCGCGCATGTGATCTCGACATCGGTGGCAAAGGCTTCGCCCACTTCGGGAAAGCCTTCCTCGATCGCATCCTGATCGCGCCCCAGCTTGGACAACGCGCCCTGTAACGTCTTCATCCCCGCATCCAGATCGGGCAGATTGCGCGCAATGGTGCAGCCCTCCATCCCCTCGACCTTCACGTTCAACGTGACATCGTAGGATGTGTAATAGGTCGCATCATAGGGTTTCAGCGACAGGGTGTGTCCCGCCAACATCGGCGTGCCCGCCACATCGCGCACATGGGTCGTCACCAGCCGCCCCTCGCGCATCACCAGGGTTGCATCGCGCGGCCCTGACAGCTCCAGTGGCGCACCGTCCAGCCGAGCGACCAGATCACCGTTGTAGCCTTCGATCCACTGCATATCAAAGCCGCGCAACTGCGCTTCTTCTTCCTTGGTCAGCACCGCGTTGCCGTCCGGGTCCAGACCGTAATCTTCGGTGATCAACAGAGAATAGAACGCATCATAGGCCCAGGTCACCTTGATCGCCTGCAATGCACCGTCCTTGTCCACGATCGTCGTCAGACCCGCATCTATAAAGATATGCGGGTGCGCTTGCGGGGCCGTGGCGGTGCAGATCAGGGCGATTGCAGCAAGGGTTCTCATGGGTCAAGCTCTAGCCACCTTCGCGGCGCGGCGCAAACCAACCCTTTGCGAACGCGCCCCGCGGTGCTACCTCAATCGGCGGAGGATCGCCAAGTGCAACGCAATGATGACAAAAGCCGCGCCCTGACCACAGCAGGGCTGAACCTGATCGCCCAGGCGCTGTCGATCTATGACAACGACTTGCGGTTGTCCGTGTGCAACGTGGCCTTCCAGCAGATGTTCAACCTGCCCGATGCGCTGGTCGCACCCGGCGCAACCTTCGAAGACACGATCCGTCATATTGCGACCAATGGCGAATACGGCCCCATCGACAACATCGAAGACTTTGTTGCAGAGCGCGTCAGGACCGCCCGCGCATTCGAGCCGCATTATATGGAGCGCACCCGCGCCAACGGACGCACCATTTCGGTCGAAGGCGCGCCATTGCCACAGGGCGGCTGGGTCACGGTCTATACCGACATCACCCGCACCAAAGACCAAGAGCACATGCTGCGCACGCGTTCGGATGCGCTGTCGGATATGGTGCTGTCCCGCTCGGAAGAGCTGGCGGCCACCAACCGCGAACTGTCCGCCACCGTCGCGGCACTGAAAGAAGCCAAGCGCGAACTGACCGAAATGGAAGCGCGCACCCGCATGGTTACCGAAATGATGCCGGCCCACATCGCACATGTGGATGAAACCGGACATTACACCTATACCAATCGGCGTCTGGCCAGCGTCATTCCCGACCGCCCGAACGAACTGATGGGCCTGCACATCTCGCAGGCCCTTGGCGACGCCAATTATGCGCTGATCAAGCCGCACCTTCAGGCCGCTTACGACGGGCGCGCTTCGGTGTTTGAGTTTACCGACGCCCCCAGTGCCCATCGGATTCGTGCCGCCTTTACCCCCGACACCGCGCAGGGGGCCTATATCCTGTCGATGGACGTCACCGAAGAGACCCAGGCCCGTGTCGCATTGCAACAAAACCGCAAGCGCGCGCTGGCGGCGCAGATGACGTCGGGGCTGGCCCATGACTTTTCCAACCTTCTGACGATCATTCTGGGCCTGCAAAGCAAACTTGAACGCATGGACAACCTGCCCGAGGACGCCGTGCCCCTGATCGAAGGCACGCGCGCCGCCGCCCGGCGCGGCGGTGATCTTCTGGATGGTATCGCCAATGCCACCGCCGCCCGCGTGCTGCGGCCCGGCCCGGTCGAGGTGGCGGGCCTGCTGGCCGATGTCGCCACGCTGGCCTCGCCCACATTGCCCGCCGGTCAGTCCCTGCGCGTCGATTGCACCCTGCCTGCGGGGCCGCTGCTCTTGGACACCGGCATGGTACAAGACAGCCTGCTGAACCTGATCCTGAACGCCCGCGACGCATGCGGCTCCAAAGGCACGATCACTCTGACCGCCGCCGCGCTTGGCGACACATGGGTGGAATTCACCGTCACCGACACCGGCCCCGGCTTTTCCGAAGAGGCGCTGCACAAGGCCTGCGATCCGTTCTTTACCACCAAGGGCGGCGAAGGCACGGGGCTGGGGTTGCCAATGGTCTATGACATGACCAAGACCGCCGGCGGCCATCTGAGCCTGAACAACACCCGCACAGGTGCCGAAGTACGCTTGCGCCTGCCCCTGAACCGCCCTGCGCCTGTGACCGGCGGCATGGTCCTGCTGGTCGAAGACCGCGACGATCTGCGCGCACTGTACCGCGACATGCTGATGGGTCTGGGACATTCCGTCGTCGAAGCCGCCAGCGTCGACGAGGCCACGGCCCTGACCGCCGACCTGCCCGATATCGACCTGATCCTCAGCGACATACGGCTGGGCGCAGCCTCGGGGATTGATCTGGTGGACCGTCTGCAAGGCGCCGGAACACCGGTCATCCTGATGACCTCGCTGCCGGTCTCCGATCCGATGCACCGCGCCGCCCTGACGCGCGCACCGGTGCTGCAAAAACCCTTTTCAGCGGACGACCTTGCCGCACTTCTGATGCCGCAGGCCGCCCAATGACCAAAGCAAACAATCCCCCCCTCGTCACCATCCTTGACGACGAACCCGCCATCCGCACCATGCTGGCCGACGCGCTGGAAGAGGCCGGGTTTCGCACCCTCAGCTTTTCGCGCGCCTCGGCCTTCGAAGCGGCGCTGAAAATCCACCAGCCCGATGTCTGCCTTGTCGATCTGGGCCTGCCCGACACCGACGGGCTGACCATCGTACACCGGCTGGCGCTGGAGCAGGGGGCCACGGTCATTATCATTTCCGGCCGCGCACAGGTGCAGGACAAGGTGACAGGGCTGGAACTGGGCGCTGACGATTATATCATCAAACCCTTCGACCCCGCCGAAGTCGTCGCCCGCGTGCGCGCGCGCCTGCGCTCTACCCAGCAACCGGCCCACACCGGCAACACCGCACGGTTTCAGGGCTGGACCGCCCATTTTGACCGCTACGCGCTGGTCGACGAGGCCGGTGCGGAAACCACCTTCTCCCATGCCGAGGGCGAAGTATTGCGCCTGTTCCTGTCCAGCCCGCGCCGCCTGATCTCACGCGCGCAAATGCAGGAATCTCTGGGCGGTGGCGCCGGCGAAAGTTTTGACCGCGCGATGGACGTGCGCATCTCGCGCCTGCGCACAAAACTGCGCGAAGACCCGAAAAACCCACAATTGATCAAGACAATCTACGGCGCAGGCTATATCTTTCTCGGAGACGTCCACTGGAGCTGACCATGCTGCAAGCCCTTCTGTACCGCACCGGCAAGGCCCGCCCGCTGTTCTACCGCGTCGAAATCTCGCGCAACCTGTTTGAAGAAGCCTCGGTCACCCGCGAATGGGGGGCTGTCGGCGGCACGCCGCGCACGATCACCTCGTGCCACACCGACCTGCGCGCCGCCTCTCAGGTGGCCGATACCTACCGCCAGCGCGCCCTGCAACGCGGATACATACGCGACACCGCCCCTCTTCATCTTGCCAAGTAAACTCCGGGGTGAGGCCGCAGGCCGAGGGGCAGCGCCCCTTAACCCGCCCGCACCTGATCCACGGCCTGCGCCATCACACGCAAGCCCGCCACCAGATCGTCCTCGGCGGTGTCTTCCTCGAACGCATGGCTGATCCCGCCAATCGACGGCACGAACAGCATCGCCACCGGCATCAACTTGGAGACGTTGGTCGCGTCATGCAGCGCGCCCGAGGGCATGATACGCCACTTGCCCGGCGCTTGCGCCTCGGCCGCCGCCTCCAACGCACCCCGCAGCCGGGCATCCATCTGCACCGGCTCCAGCCCCAGCATCGGCCCGAAGGCCAGCGTCATGTTCCGCTCTGCCGCGATCTCTTCGGCCAGATCGCGAATGATCTTCTCCATCCGCACCAGCCGGTCGCTCTCACCATCCCGCCATTGCATCGAGAACCGTACCTGTCCGGGCACGATGGACGAGGCATTGGGCGACAGCGACACATGGCCGATGGTCCAGACCGTGCTGGGCGTCACCACATTGCGCAGCCGGTCGTTCAGCGCGGTGTTAAACGCACTCAGCGCCTGAAAGGCATCCTGACGCAGGTGCATCGGCGTGGTGCCTGCATGGTTCTGCTGGCCGGTCATCGTGATGACCATATCGCGGATGCCCACGATATGTTCCACCACGCCGATCTGTTCGTTGTTGGCCTCCAGATAGGGCCCCTGCTCGATGTGCATCTCGATATATCCGGTGAACTGCGCCGGATCGACGGGGCCGGTGACCATCTCGGCCATGGCCTGCCGCGCCTCGGCCAGCGACTGGCCTGCGTGGTCCACCAGCCCGTCTGCCTTGTCCTGTGCCAGATTGCCCGACCACACCGCGCTGCCGGTGGTCACGCCGAACCGGCCCTCTTCGTCCTGAAACGACACCACCGACACACCGCCGCCCGCCGCGCGGGCAATTTCCAACGCCGCGATCACACCCAGCGCACCATCCAGCCAGCCGCCCGTCGGCTGGCTGTCGCTGTGCGAGCCCAGCAGCATCGAAGGCCCATCCGCCAGTCCAAACAGGTTGCCCATTGCGTCCATCTCGACCCGCAGACCCGCATCGCGCATCTGCTCGGCCAGCCATACACGCCCCGCCACATCCGGCTCGGAATAGGCAGGGCGCACCACGCCCACCCCTTGCGCGCCAAAACGGCGCAATGCGTGCAAATCCTTCAGAAACCGCTGACCGTCTACCTGCATATCCATCCCCTCGCGGTTGACCACCGCCCTTGCCCACGAAATAACGTGGGCAAGATGCCCTGCCACAAGGTAAAAAGTCCATGGCCCAGCCCATCATCGGTATTGATCTTGGCACCACCAATTCCCTGATCTCCGTGTTCGAGGATGGCGCGCCGCGCCTGCTGGCCAATGCGCTGGGGCATTTGCTGACGCCCTCCGTGGTCTCACTGGACGGAGACAAGGTGCTGGTGGGCGAGGCCGCGCGCGACCGCCAGACCACCCACCCCAAGGACACCGCCGCCGCGTTCAAACGCGCCATGGGGACGGACACGAGATTTCAGCTGGGCCGCAAGAAATTGCGGGCCGAGGAACTGTCCTCGCTGGTGCTGCGCAAGCTCAAGGACGACGCCGAGGCGACCCTTGGCCAGACCATCCGCGATGTGGTCGTGTCCGTGCCTGCCTATTTCAATCAGGGCCAGCGTCAGGCCACCATGGCTGCCTGCGCCATGGCCGGCCTGAACGCGGTGCGGCTGGTCAACGAACCGACTGCGGCGGCGCTGGCATACGGCTTGCAGGACCGCGACGGCGAAAGCCAGTTTCTGGTCTTCGACCTTGGCGGCGGCACCTTTGACGTGACCGTGCTGGAGCATTTCGACGGTGTGATGGAGGTCAAGGCCTCGTCCGGCGATGCCTTTCTGGGCGGCGAGGATTTCTCGGAAGCATTGGCCAAGGCGATGGCGGACAAGATCGGGACCCCGTGGGCCAAGCTGGGCAAGGACGCCCAGCAACAGCTGCGCTTGCAAGCCGATGTGGCCAAACGGCATCTGAGCGGCAAGGATGACTTCGAAGCCCGCCTGAAACTTGACGGCGCGCACCACACCCTCAGCCTCAGCCGCGCCGATTTCGAGACCGCCTGCGCCCCGCTGATCAAACGCCTGCACCGCCCGATCGAGCGGTGTTTCTACGACACCGGCCTTGATACCGACGCGCTGGACCGCGTCATTCTGGTGGGCGGTGCCACCCGTATGCCGATGATCCGCCAGATGGTCGCGCGCCAGTTCAAGCGGCTGCCCGAAATGACCATCGACCCGGATCATGCCGTGGCGCTTGGCGCTGCCGTGCAGGCCGCCCTTGTGGCCGAAGACCGCGCACTCGAAGACGTGGTGATGACCGATGTTTCGCCCTTTTCCGTCGGCATCGAAACCGCAACCAAGCTGAAGAACGGCACCGTCATCGGCGGCTTCTTCCAACCGATCATCGAACGCAACACACCCCTGCCCGCGTCGCGGCAGGACAGCTTTTCAACGATGGACGACAACCAGACCCAACTGCGCGTCGACATCTATCAGGGCGAGGCCCCCAAGGTCGGCGACAACGTGCATCTGGGCCAGTTCAATCTGGACGTCCCCAAGGGCAAGGCCGGCCACGAAGGCATGTTCGTGCGCATCACCTATGATCCCTCGGGCCTGATCGAGGTCGAGGCCACGTCGATCACCACCGCCAAAAAGGCCAGTCTGGTCATCCGCGACAACGTGTCGAACCTGACCGAGGCGGACATCGCCAAGCGCCTGAAACAGATGCAGGCGTTCAAGATGCACCCGCGCGAGGACGAGGAAAACACCGCCTTTCTGGCCCGCATCCGGCGGCTGTACGAAATGGCCAGCGGCGACGACCGGCATCTGCTGCAAGGTATGCTGATGGAGTTCGAAGGCGCGCTCGAAGGGCAGGACCCCGCCGAGATTTCACGGATGCGCGGGGATATGGGCGGAACACTGGACCGGATCGACGACTATTATGTCTCCTAGGTGGCCGTGGTCCGAACTGGGCCTTGAGAAACGCGCGACCGAACGCGAGGTCAAACGCGCCTATGCCGCTCGGCTGAAACAGATCGACCGCAACGATCCCGCCGCCTTTGGCGCGCTGCGCGATGCCTTTGCCGCGGCCAAGAACGGCGCGCTGAAAGACAAGGCTGCCCCCAAGCGCCGCGCATGGCTGACATTGCACAAGGGCGCACCGGAGTGGATTCCGCACCGGATGACGCACCGCCCATACGCCTGCAAGAGCCGCTCAGGCCGCCACCCGTCCAACCCGAAACCCACGTGCCGGACACCGCAGCAGAACCCGACACGCCGGTCGATCCAAGCCAAAACCCTGAACCCGATGTTCAGGACCTCTTCGCCGACCTCCCCCCGCCGCCCCCCGAACCCGCGCAGCCCAAACCCGCGCGACCGTGGGGTATCGCCATTGGCCAGCTCGACGCCTTGGCCCAGGAGGACCCGGCCAAGGCACAGTCGATATTCCAGACCAAATTCAATGACGCGCTGCGCAACACGTACTGGGATACCAAAGCTCTGGATGCGCTGCTGTCTTTGGACATGGCCCATGACCTGACGCTACGCCGCTCTCTTGAAGCGCAACTTTATGATACGCTTCAAACGCGGCTAAACGATCCGGAAACGGGCTATCCCACCGAAATGGCCCTTGTAATCGAAACCCATTTCCAATGGGCCACCGACGGTGTCGGCGCCAGCAAACGGCTGGGCTGGCAACGAGACTATCAATTGCTGATGTACGGCCATGCGCGGTCTGTGCCGCAGGATGCTAAACCTGCAGTTGCCAAGACCCGGAAAGACCAGCGTACATACCTCTGGCACAAGGCCGGTATTTTTGCCGTACTTTGGTTGCTGTCGCTGAGCGTTCAAAGAATGCGCGGGCCGGAGGATTACATCATCCAGCTTATCGCGCTGGCGATCCTGTTCATGTTCCTGCGCTGGCTGACCATGCTGGGCGTTGCCGTCGTTGCCAAACTGGCGCGCATACTCCGGCTGTCCGGCCCCGCGGTACGCTTGGCCGCTTGGGCCTTTCCCGCGACCACGCAGAAACTGAACACCAGCGCAGAGTTCCGCAAGCTGGGCCTTTTTGCCCTGACTGCGGTTGTGCCGGTGGTTCTGTACCTGCTCGACAAATACGCCTGACGACGCCGCAGCTGCCTATTCGGCGGCCACGGCCTCCGCCGCCTCGACCCTAACTGCCGAGAATTTGAACTCGGGGATTTTCCCATAGGGGTCCACCGCCGGATTGGTCAGGATGTTCGCCGCCGCCTCGACATAGGCAAAGGGCAGGAACACCATATCCGGGGCAACGGCACGATCCTCGCGGGCCATCACCGTGATGCTGCCCCGCTTGGTGGTCAGCCGCACGTGCCCGCCCGCAGCCACGCCCAGCTTGCGCAAGGTGGACGGATGCAGCGAACAGTTTGCCTCGGGTTCGATCCCGTCCAGAACCGTGGCGCGGCGGGTCATCGACCCGGTGTGCCAATGCTCCAACTGCCGCCCCGTGGTCAGGATCATCGGATATTCCGCATCCGGCACATCATCGGGCGCGATCACCGCCGCAGGGGTGAATTTCGCCCGCCCGTCCGCTCGCGGGAACCCGTCGCCAAAGACGATGGCCTGCCCCGGATCCGTCGGAGACAGCGACGGATAGGTCACGACATTCTGCGCCTCAAGCCGGTCCCATGTGATGTTGGCCAGCGACGGCATGTTCAGCGCCATCTCTGCAAAAACTTCAGCCGGTCCGGTATAGGTCCAGCCCAGTCCCAGCCGCTTGGCCAGCTCGACCTCGACCCACCAGTCCTCGCGCGCCTCGCCCGGAGGCGTCACCGCCGCGCGGCCCATCTGCACCTGACGGTTGGTGTTGGTCACGGTGCCCGATTTCTCGGCAAAGGCGGATGCGGGCAGGATCACGTCGGCATAGTTCGCGGTTTCGGTGATGAAAATATCCTGCACCACCAGATGGTCCAGCTTGGCCAGCGCGTCGCGGGCGTGTTCCACGTCGGGGTCGGACATGGCGGGGTTTTCGCCCAGCACATACATCGCCTTGATGTCGCCCGCGTGCACCGCATCCATGATCTCGGTCACGGTCAGTCCCTTTTCGCCGGAAAAGTCTTCGGTGCCCCAAACCTCGGTGAACGCACGGCGCACGCCTTCGTCGGTCACGTCCTGATAGTCGGGCAGGAACATCGGGATCAGCCCGGCATCCGACGCGCCCTGCACGTTGTTCTGTCCGCGCAGCGGGTGCAGACCCGAACCGGGCCGCCCCACCTGTCCCGTCATCAGCGCCAGCGAGATCAGGCAGCGGCTGTTGTCGGTCCCGTGGATGTGTTGCGACACCCCCATGCCCCAGAAGATCATCGCGGCCTTGGCCCCGGCAAAGGTCCGCGCCACATCACGCAGCACTTCGGCGTCGATGCCGCACATCGGCGCCATCTTCTCGGGGCTGAAATCTTTCAGGTGCGCCTTTTCGGCCTCCCAGTTCTCGGTATAGGCGTCAATATATTGCTGGTCGTACAGCCCTTCCTCGACAATCGTATGCATGATCGCGTTCAGCATCGACACATCGGAACCGGGGCGGAATTGCAGCATATGGCTGGCGAAACGCCGCAGCCCGACTCCGCGCGGGTCCATCACGATCAGCTTGCCGCCGCGTTTGGTGAACTGTTTGAAATAGGTCGCCGCAACGGGGTGGTTTTCAATCGGGTTGGCCCCGATCACGATGGCCACATCGGCGTTTTCGATCTCGTTGAACGTGGCCGTTACAGCCCCCGAACCCACGTTCTCCATCAGCGCCGCCACCGACGACGCGTGGCACAGCCGCGTGCAATGATCGACGTTGTTGTGGCCAAAACCCTGACGGATCATCTTCTGGAACAGGTAGGCCTCTTCATTGGTGCATTTCGCACTGCCGAAACCGGCCACTTCGCGGCCCCGCCCCTTCATGCCGGCGGCGGCAAAATCCAGCGCCTCGTCCCATGAGGCCTCGCGGAAATGGGTCTGCCAGTTGGCGGGGTCCACGTTCAGCCCCTTGGCAGGCGCATCGTCGCGGCGGATCAGCGGTTTGGTCAGGCGGTGGTCGTGGTGGATATAGTCAAAGCCAAAACGGCCCTTGACGCACAGGCGGCCTTCGTTCGCGGGGCCGTTGATGCCCTCGACGTATTTCACCTTGCCGTCCTTGACCTTCAGGCTGATCTGGCAGCCGACGCCGCAGAAGGGGCAAATGCTGTCAACTTCGGAATCAAAGTCGGCACTGTCGCCCACCTGATCCGCATCCACCACGCTTGCGGGCATCAGGGCCCCCGTCGGACAGGCCTGCACGCATTCGCCGCAGGCCACACAGGTGCTGTCGCCCATCGGGTCGGCCATGTCAAAAACGGGATAGGCATCATGCCCGCGCCCCGCCATGCCGATCACGTCGTTCACCTGCACTTCACGGCACGCGCGCACGCACAGCCCGCATTGAATACAGGCATCCAGGTTCACGCGCATCGCGACATGGCTGTCGTCCAGCAGGGGAATGCGGCCCTCTTCCAGCTTCGGGAAACGGCTTTCGCTGACACCGTTCAGCGCGGCCATGTCCCACAAGTGAGCGGACTTGTCGTGGGCGACGTCCTGGGCGGGCTGGTCGGTCACCAGCATCTCGACCACCATCTTGCGCGCGGTTTCGGCGCGGGCCGAATTGGTGGTGACAACCATGCCCTCGCTGGGTTCGCGGATGCAGGATGCCGCCAGAGTCCGTTCGCCCTCGATTTCCACCATGCAGGCACGACAGTTGCCGTCGGGGCGATAGCCGGGGGCCGGTTTGTGGCACAAATGCGGGATCACAAGACCGCGGCCATGGGCCACTTCCCAGATGGTCAGACCGGCCTCGGCTTCAACCTCTTGGCCATCCAGCACAAACTTTACTACGTCCGACATCGCTCTTGCCTCCCAAAACGTTCTTCCTTTTAGCAAAGGCTGCGCCCGAACGGGACTCCCATTCCCGACCCCCGAACCCGAATTTGCGCCACTGGTGTTTCCGATTGTGGGCGCGACGTTCACTTGCGCACGAAAAACCCCGTTGCCAGCAGCCCAAGTGCGGCCAGCGGCAGACAGGCGATATAGACCCATTCGGCCACCTGAATGGCGCTTGGCCCCGTGGTCATCGTCAGAATGCCCGCCGCATTCGCCACCAACCCGACAAAAACCGCGCCCAAAGCGTAGCCCAGACGCTGAACTGTCGGGATCGCACCTGCGATGCGCTGCACGTCAGCGGGCTGGGCCAGCGCCTCGGTCCGCCGCAGCACAAAGGTCCACGCCATGCCAAAGCCGCCGCCTTCGATCAACGCTATCAGGGCGATCAGCCACACCGGCCCGTGGGGTACGGCGTACAGAAACGCGGGCACACTGGCCGCCACCAGCCCCATGCCCAGCGCAATCATCAGACGGTCGGTCCGTTCCGACAAGCCGCTGGCAAGGATCGCCGTCAGGGTCCAACCGACCGAGCCGCAACTGACGACATAGCCCACGGTCAGCGCGGGCGCGTCATGGATTGCCGTAATCAGCAAGGGGCCAAAGGCCGCAATGGCGATGGTGGCCATCGACAGGGTGACGATCATCACCAGCGCCGCCCCGATAGGGGTGCGCAGATCAAAGGGGCGCTGCGGCAGCATCCGGCTGTCGCCCGCCCGCGCATCCAGGTGCACGAACATCGCCAAAGCGGCCAGCCCGCACAAGATCAACAGGCCGCTGCGCACAGGCGCAATATTCACACCGCTTGCCGCGATCAGAAGGATCGCAAGGCACAGCAAGACCAACCGGCGGAAGGGGAACACATTGCCCGTGTCCTGCTGCGATGCCGGTGCCCCCTGCGGGCGCAGGAAAATCCACAAACCCAGACCAAAAGCCACCGCGCCAAAGCAGGCAAAACCCCAGCGCCATGTGGCATAGGCAACAAAAACCCCGCCGATAAGCGGCCCTAAAAAGGCGGAAATACCCCAGATGGTCGACACCACCGCCAGCGCCCGTGCCGCGTAGCGTCGGGGGAACAGCACGCCGATGGCGATAAAACACATCGCCACCAATCCGCCGCCACCCAGCCCTTGCAGCGTGCGCCCGGCCAGAAACAACGTCATCGTCGGGCTGACAGCGCTGACCAGACAGCCCAGCCCGAACACCCCCGCGGCCGCGGCCATCGGATGACGCAGCCCGATGCGCATGGTCAGGATGGCACTTGCCGCCCCCGCCACAATCGACCCCATTTCATACAGCGACACCGACAGCCCCACCAGCGCCGCGCCGTTGATGTCGGCCACAATCGACGGCAGCATGGTGGCCACGATCAGACTGTCGGCGGCGTGCAACATCACGGCAAGGCTGACCAACATCAGCGACGCGGTGTGCCCGCTGGTCAGAAATTCCCGCCATGAAACATAGGCATCCGGCGCAGATGTGGTGACTATATCGGGGGCTTGGGTCATCGTCTTCTCCTGTTGACGATACCCTTTGTATTTCCTCAACCATGGTTGAGATCAAGCACCTATTTTGCACCGCTCCTCAGGTGGAATCCATGATGATATTGCACCCGGCGTCCGGCTGCGTGGCGGGGCTTGTAGAGCATTTCAGATGTGTTGATGGCGGGGCGCTTGGCATTTCAACTGTTGCTCGTGGCAGGTGAACCCTTAAATTGAGCCTTCTTGTCATCGCCAACGGAAGCCACATTGAAACACGAAATCCTCTTTGTACGACTGTCCGAGGTCGCCCCGCACGAAATCATCGCGCACATGTCCGATCCGCGTGTTGCAGAGCACATGCCACTGCTGACATTTGAATGGGATGATGCCGCTGTGACCAAATTTGTAACGGCCAAGGAAGATTGCTGGAGACGCGATGGACTTGGGCATTGGGCTATTTTGTCAAACGGCAAATATGTCGGTTGGGGAGGCTTTCAAAAAGAGGGCGGCGAATGGGACTATGGCTTGGTCCTAAGGCCGGAAGCATTCGGGTTGGGCACGCAGATTACAAGAAAGGCAATCGCGTTCGCCATTGCGGATGAACGCATTCCTTTCGTGACTTTTCTATTGCCGCCCTCACGCAAGAACCTGAGTGCGCTTACGCGGCTTGGGGCAACATTTGTCGACGAGATCGACTATGACGGGTCAACTTTTCTCAAGTATCGGTTGGAGACCGAATGACCGCATAATCCTGCGAAAAAACACCCCGTTGCGCGCGCTGCACTTTCCACCCCTGCACCCCTCGCCTACAACGGCGGCAAAGCGCGAAAGGCTGCCCATGTCCCACATCACTCTGATCCGTCACGGTCAGGCCAATTCCGGTGCCACCGACGAGGCCTCTTATGACCGCCTGTCCCCTCTGGGCTTTCAGCAAGCCGCATGGCTTGGTGCCCATATGCGCGACACCGGGCAGCACCATGTACGGCTCTATACAGGCACATTGCGCCGCCACATCGAAACCGCCGACGCGATGGACACCGGCCTGACCGCCACCCGCGACGCGCGCCTGAACGAACTGGAATATTTCAACCTTGCCGCCGCCCTGCGCGACGAACAGGGCGTTCCGATTCCCACCGAGCAAACCGAGTTCACCGCCCATTTGCCACGGGTCTTTGCCGCATGGCAGAATGGCGAGATCATCAACGTCCCCGAGACATTCCAGCAATTCGAAACCCGCGTCAGCGCCGCCCTGAGCGAAATCGCGGCAGGTGATGGCCCGGCGCTGGTCATTACCTCGGGCGGGTTGATTTCGATGGCGATGCGTCAGCACATGGGTCTGGATATCCGCGCCATGGCCAATCTGGCGCTGGCGATCATGAACACCTCTTTGCACCGGCTGTTTCCGGTCGGGGGCACATGGTCTCCGGTGTTGTTCAACGCCGTCCCGCATCTGGAACAGCCCGACCGGCATCACGCCCAAACCCACGTTTGACCCGACCCTCGAAAGGCCACCGCATGCATCTTTATTACACCCCTGGCACCATCTCGATTGTCGTTGCGATCACGCTTGAAGAGGCGGGACTGGATTACACCACAACCAAGGTCAACTTTGCCGAAGCCGAGCAGACCAAAGCCCCCTATCTGGCCAAGAACCCCAAGGGCCGCGTGCCGACGCTGGAGGTGCAGGGCCAGCTTCTGACCGAAACCGGCGCGCTGCTGGAGTACATCGCCGCCAGCGCCCCGCAAGCGGGCCTTGTGCCGGCCGATCCGCTGGCCGCCGCGCAGATGCGCGGTGTGATGTACTATCTGGCCTCGACCATGCACATCAATCACGCCCACAAGATGCGCGGCAGCCGGTGGGCAGACCTGCAATCCAGCTTTGACGACATGACAGCCAAGGTGCCGCAAACCATGGCAGCCTCGGCGCGCTATATCGAAGATCACGCGCTGCAAGGCCCCTTTGTCATGGGCGACACGCTCAGCCTTGCCGATCCCTATCTGTTTGTCGTGTGCAACTGGCTGAAAGGCGACGGTGTCGATCCATCCGACTATCCGCGCATTTCCAGGTTCATGGCCGCAATGGAAACCCGCGCCTCGGTCAAGGCCGTGCGTGCAAACGGAATGCTGCCATGACACATCTGTGGGTCCGCGCCGAACAACGCGACAACGAGGAACGCGTGGGGCTGACGCCCGACGGGGTGCGCCAGCTGATCGCCACCGGAATCAAGGTGACAGTGGAAGACAGCCCGACGCGCTGTATGCCCATCGACGGCTTTGCCGCTGCGGGCGCTGACATTGCAACGGCCTTTAGCTGGCCCGACGCACCGCGCGATGCGATTGTCTTCGGGCTCAAGGAACTGCCCGAAGACGGCACACCACTGCCGCACCGCCACATCATGTTCGGCCACGCCTACAAGGGGCAACCCGCAGGCCTGCGCCTGTTGCAGCGCTTCCGGGCGGGGGGTGGCACGCTCTATGATCTGGAATATCTGGTCACGCCCGAAGGACGGCGCGTTGCCGCGTTCGGCTATTGGGCAGGCTATGCGGGGGCTGCCGTTGCGCTGAAATGCTGGGCGGCGCAGCAGCAGGGGGCCTTGTGCGGCCCCGTGGGCACTTACCCCTCGGCGCAGGCCCTGCGCGCCGATCTGCTGGACCAACTGGGCGACGCACCCCGCCCCAATGCGCTGGTTATCGGCGCGCTGGGACGTGTGGGCACCGGTGCTGCGGATCTGTGTGCGGCGATGGGCGTTGACGTGACCAAATGGGACATGGCCGAAACCCGATCAGGCGGCCCCTTCCCCGAAGTGTTGCAGCACGCGCTGTTCTTCAACTGCATCCTCGCGCGCCCCGGCACGCCGGTGTTTGTCCCTGCCTCGGCCAAGACCGATGCGCGCACCCTGCGGGTGATCGGAGACATCGCCTGCGACCCCGACAGCGATTTTTCCCCGATCAAGGTCTATGACCGCACCACGACCTGGGATGCCCCGGCACTGCGTGTACACGACGCGCCACCGCTGGACGTGACCGCCATCGACAACCTGCCGTCAATGCTGCCGCTGGAAAGTTCCGAAGATTACGCCGACCAATTGCTCCCGAGCCTTGCCACCCTGGGCGGACTGGACAGCGGTGTCTGGGGCCGCGCCAAGGCCACCTTCGATCACCACATGGCCAGGCTTTAACTGTGGAACGGCGCGGAGCGTGACTCAATACAACACATTTCCTGTGCCTTTTCAGTGGGCGGCATCACGCAAGATAGGCCCGAACCTCATGCATTTCTGACCTGAACCGGACCTTCACCACGACCGGTGCCAAGGTCGGCTGAGCGGACGGAGCTGCCGTTCACCAAAGCCCGGAATCAAGGTGCGTAGCACCGCCCGTCGCAACACCCTCAAACGCCAACCCCATCCACCAAAGCCCGGAATCGAGGCACGCAGTGCCGCCGGGCAGCGCCCGACCGTCCGTCACGCCAGAGGCGTGCCTGATAATATCGGCGCACCTTTGGTGCGACGGGCGGGCGCTTTCTCTCCGTATTGCAGTTCTTTAGCCACACGCCAAAGCATTGAAATTAAGTGGCCCCCGCCTGCGTAGCGATGCCCACCCGCGGTCGGGCGTTGCCCTGTGTTGTGAGGTAAATCTGGCCTCTTTTGAAACCTTCGCGGCCTCCTGCGCGAAGGTCTGGCTCCCCATCTTGAGCCCGTTGATGACGTAGGATCAGGACCCATTCATCCTGATCCTAGCTGAAAATCCGGTAGTACAGCCAGTCGGGTAGAAAATTCGCCCCGCGAAACACCAGCGAGAACAGCCAGGGAAAGCTGGTCTTGAAACGGTCGGTTTCCATGTGCTCGACCATATGCTGGGCGGCCTGTTCGGGCTGCATGATCATCGGCATACGAAAATCGTTCTTGTCGGTCAGCTGGGTCTTGATGAAACCCGGATTGCACACCTGCACCGTCACGCCGGTCTTGCGCAAATCGGCGTACATGCATTCGGCCAGCGACATGGTTGCGGCCTTGCTGGCGGTGTAACCGATAGACCCCGGCAGCCCGCGAAAGCCTGTCAGGCTTGAGGTGATGACAACATGCCCCGCGTCGCGCGCGACGAAATCGGGCACCACCTGTCCCAGCACCCGCACAAAGCCGGTAAAGTTGATGTCGGCCATTGCAACCGCCTGATCGGCATCCCACGCCTTGGCCCCGAACGGCCAGTAGACCCCCGCCAACAGCACCAGCCCGTCGATCTGCCCCACTGCTTTGGCGGCTTGTTTGACACTGTCGCTGTCCGCAATATCAACCGTCTGGATCGACGCCTTGCCCGGCAGCTCATCCGCCAGCGCACTCAGCTTGTCTTGCGAACGCGCGGACAGGATCACCTCGACCCCGCGCGCACTCAGCTTGCGCGCCAGTGCCGCGCCCAATCCGTCGCTTGCACCCACCAGCCAATAGCGTTTGCCCTGCCAATTCATGTCGTACTCCCTGTCAGTTCCCTCTGCGCCGCGCCGTCGGCGGGCCGGATGGTGGCGACCAGTTCGGCCACGCATATTCCCAGTTTGTAAAACTGCGAACGGTTGGTGATGGTTCCGCTTGGCGTCAGATACATCCAGTCGACGGCGCGCAGCACATGGCCACCCAGATCTTCGGCCAGCCTGATCCGATAGCGCATCTGAAAGGTCGGCCCGCTGGTGATGCCATGGGCCGCGCCGACCACATCATCGGCTGTGGCGCTGACACCCCCGCCGTCATGGCAGCGCAACGCCCAGGCACGCGCTTGCGTGCTGCCATCGGAATAGGTGAACAATTCGTCCATCATGCCGGTATCGCCATCCCATGTGCAATTGATCCGCGCATGAAAGCGGCTGGTGACGCGCCCAAACGGGCCATAAATCACGCCTTCGCACACCAGCGGACCGTCAAGGTGCCTGCGGAGGTCAAAGACGGGGCCGTCTGCGCCTGCATAATCGCCGGGCCGCTGCGCCGTGAACCCGCCCCACTGCCTGCGTGCCCAGACCAGTGCCAGGATCAGAAGTGTGGCGATCAGAACCGTTGTCATGCCAAGGCCCCCTTCATCGGTGTGGCCGCCAGCAAGGCCATTGCGAACAGTTTCAAACCGCAAGGCACCAGCGCATAAAGCACCGCCAGCAGCGTCAAGGCAGCGGCGGGGCTGGCCCCCGTGCTGTTGAACCCCGCCGCCTGCAAGGCGGGCAACAGGGTGACGGCGGCAAAGGCCAGCGTGAATTTTGACACGAAAGACCACAATCCAAACCCGTCCGTCGCCCCCGGCGAAATCTGCGCCATGCGCGCCGCGAAGATCGCGGGCAGCAATGTCAGATCCGCGCCCAGCGCCGCGCCGGATGCCAGACAGATCACCGCGAACCACGCCCAGTCGCCCGCGCCCAGAAACACCGCACCGCCCAGCGACAGGATCGACAGCGCCATCGCCGCCAGCAGCACGTTTTTGGGACCGTGACGTTCAGCCAGAACGCCCCAGACGGGGGCGGCACAGGCAGCGGCCAGAAAAAACAGCAACAGCAACGGCCCCGCTTTGCCGCCCGACTCAAGCCGCGCTTCGACAAAGAACAGAAACAGCGTGCTTGTCACCGCCACCGGCGCTGCATTCAGCATGGCAATCAACAAAAGCCGTCGCGCCAGTGCGTCCCGCAGCACCGCACGCAGTCCGGTCGACGCAGGCAACCCCGCGCCCGACCATTCACCACGCATCATCAGCACCGCCACCAGCGCCAGCACCGCAAACCCCGCCGCAAATCCGGCAAAGGGCGCTTGCATCCACAGCCCCAGACCCACCGGTGCGATCGACGCAACGCAGACCCCCAGCAACGCGCCCGTCTCGCGCCAGCGGGCCAGATACAAATGGCCCTGCCCCGCCAGCCGGTCAGCGCTCAGAACACCCTGGGCATAGAACACAATCGTCAGAAAGCTGAAGCCCGAGAACACCAGCGTCAGCATCACCGCGAACCACACCAGCGGCGGCCCCATAGGCGGCACGGCAAACAGGCCCAGCATCGCCAGCGCCATCACCGCAGCCGCCACTGCAACAGCCACCCCGCGCCGGTTGCGCAGACGGTCGCCCAGCCGCCCGAACAGCGGATCCTGGACCACGTCCAGCAACCGCAATCCAAACAGAACCGCGCCCAACGCCCCCAGCGAAACACCGTATTCGTCCACATAGAATTTGGGCGCATGAATATAGATCGGCAAACCCGCCGCCGCCAACAGTGCCGCAAAGACAGCAAAGGCCGGAAGTCGGGGCGCGCGGGTCATCCCCGCGACACGTCTTTTACAGGGGGGGCAGGGCGCGACCGGAATGTGGCGCGCTTGATCCACAACTTAAACGCCTGCCAGTGGATCAACGCCAGCACACGCCGCGAGCCGAACGGACGACGCAACAGCGCCCGCAGGATCGAACGGTTGCTCATCGGAACGCGCTGGCCCGTCAGCGTGGCGATCAGCCCGCCCTGACCACGGCTGTAATCAATCCAGATGCCAATCCGCTGATCCGTGATGTCAAAGCGAAACTCGTAGCCCCCCTCGACGGGCTGGAACGGCGAGACGTGGAAAATCTTGGTCGCCAGCAACCTGTCGCCGGGCAGAATCGGCCGGTGATCGGCGTGGTGAACCAAATAGCTGTGACGGTCGCCAAAGGTGTTCGACACCTCGGCGATCACCGCCAGCAGCGCGCCGTCACCACCGCGGCACAGCCAGAAGCTGACCGGATTGAACACATGCCCCAGCAGTTTCGGCTGGGCCAGCAATTCAATTCTGGCCACATTCGGCACCTGCCAGTCACGCAACACATCGCGCACCCAGGCCGCGCCGCGCCCGTCTTTGGGGGCACCACCGTGGTCTACGTCATTCAGCGCAGCCACACCGCGCCCGTTGCGGGTGAACAGCGCGGGGCCTGTCACCTCTGCCTCGGCATCCAGCAGCACATAGTCCAGCGAGTAGCGAAAGGCGTTCTCTACCGCGCCCTTGCGCCCGTGAAAGGTTTGCGCCGCGATATGGTCGATGCCCCTGCTCATTCTGCCGCCAGCACCTGCGGCTCTGCCAGCAGGGCCTGCACCACATCCACAGCCGACGACAGCCCGTCCTCGTGAAAGCCGTTCTTCATCCACGCGCCACAGAACCATGTGTTGTTGGTCCCGTTCATCCGCGCCGCCTGTTTCTGGGCGGCCAGTGCCGCCAGATCATAGACCGGATGGCGCAAGGTCACCTGATCCCAGATCAGATCCGGGTTGATGTCGCGGCGGCTGTTGAGAGTGACAAAGAACTGTTCACCCTTCAGCCAGGGTTGCAACGAATTCATCCAATAGGTCAGGTCGATGCGCTCTGACCCGGCCTCGGCATCTTCGGTGTAAACCCACGACGACCAAGTCTGGCGACGGCGCGGCATGATGCTTTCGTCAGAATGCAGCACGATGTCGTTCGGCTGATAGCTGACCGCCCCCAGCACCGACCGCTCCTGGTCCGACGGGTCGGCCAGCAGCGTCAGCGTGTCATCGGAATGGGTGGCAAAAATCACCTCGTCGAACACTTCCCAGTCGCCGCCCCATGCTTTGACATGCGCGCCGCCAGCGCTGCGGCGCACGGATTGCACCGGCGCATTCAGGCGGATGTCGATGCCCTCGCGTACCATGGCGGTTTCCAGACGGTTGACATATTCGCGGCTGCCACCTTGCACCGTATACCACTGGTGCTGGCCGGTGTGATGCAGCAAGGCATGGTTCTCGAAAAACCGGATCATCGCATGGGCCGGGAAATCCATGATTTTTTCCGTGGGCGTCGACCAGATCGCACCGGACAACGGCAGCAGGTAATAGTCGCGGAACCAGTTTCCTGTACCTAAAAGCCTGAGAAATGTACCAACTGTCATCTGCGGGTCGCCCTCGGCCAGCCGCAGGGCACGCTTGTTAAAGCGAAACACATCCCGCACCATGCCCAGAAACCGCGGGTCCAGCGCGTTGCGCCGCTGTGCAAACAGCGCGCCAAGACTGGCCAGGCCGTATTCCAGACGCCCGCCGCCGATCGAGGCTCCAAAACTCATGTTCGACGGCACGACAGGCACGTCCAGTTCGTCAAACAACCGTGTCAGGTGCGGATAGTTGGCGTAGTTGAACACGATAAACCCCGTGTCCACCGGCGTATCGCCACCCCGTCCTGCCATACGGGTGCGGGCATGGCCGCCAAGTTGTGGTTCGGATTCGAACAGCGTCACTGCGTGTTGGCTGCCCAGCATATGGGCCGCCCCCATGCCTGAAATACCTGCTCCGATAATGGCGATTTTCTTGTGGCCTTGGGCGCTTTGGGCGCCGGGGTCTTCAAAAGGCATTGTTTTCTTGCTTCCTTGGCCGTCGTTGTTCTTATGCAATACCTACGGGCCAGTTTGCATTTCGGATGCAAATGATCTCAAAAATAATATTTTGATCCAACTGGCGACCGGACCCGTAACACGGTTATGTTCGCAGGTCTTAACACCACAACGCCCGCCGTTCCGGCTGGCCTAAACTACAGCAAAACGGGGGTTCCCCCTGCGACAGGACGTTCAAACGTGAGCAAGCGTACCAAGGCCGATACACGCGCCCTGTGGGTGGACCATATGGTGCGCATTCACACGTCGAGGGACCGCGCCGCCTTTGCCGAGCTTTACGGCCACTTCGCGCCGCGGGTGAAGGGATTTTTGATCAAGTCGGGGGCCGATGCGTCTCTGGCCGAGGAATGCGCACAGGAGGTCATGGTGACCGTCTGGAACAAGGCGCACATGTTTGACGCCTCGCGGGCGTCGGTGGCGACGTGGATTTTCACGATCGCCCGAAACCGCAAGATTGACGCGCTGCGCAAGCAGCGCCGCCCCGAGCCGGAAGAGCTGACATGGGGCCCCGAAGAAGAACCGGCGCAGGCAGATGTCATTGCCATGCAGCAGGAAAGCGAAATTCTGGTTCGCGCCATTGCGGACCTGCCAGCGCGACAGCGCGCATTGATAGAACAGGCGTATTTCGGGGATCTGACCCACAGCGAAATCGCCGAACAGACCGGTCTGCCATTGGGCACGATCAAATCAAGGATACGTCTGGCGCTGGATCGACTGCGTCACACAATGAAGTAAGAGCGATGAACAAACACATCAAACACCACATCACGGACCAGATGCTGATGGGCTATTCGGCAGGCACCCTGCCCGAGGCGTTCAACATCCTCGTGGCCTCCCATATTTCGCTGTGCGACGAATGCCGCGCACAGCTGGCCAGCTTTGACAGCATCGGCGGCGCAATACTGAGCGAAGACAGCGATGCAATGGCGACGCTGGACACAGGCAGCCTTGCCGCGGTCATGGACCGGCTTGAGGATTGCCCGTCAGGCGCGACAGAGCGCGCGCCATCGACCCGCAGCAAAACCGTACCTGTCCCGCTAAGCGATTATATCGGCGATGACCTGACAGGCGTGAAATGGCGCAACATCGGCATGGGTGTGCGTCAGGCAATTCTGCCCACCTCGGCGGGTGCAACGGCGCGCCTGTTACACATTCCCGCAGGTGTCGCGATGCCTGACCACGGCCACAACGGCATTGAAATGACGATGGTTCTGCAAGGGGCGTTTCAGGACGAAGACGGCTATTTCGCGCGCGGCGATGTGGAAACGGCAGACACAAATGTGAACCACACGCCCGTGGCCGACATCCACGAAGACTGCATCTGTCTGGCCGTCACCGATGCGCCCTTGCGGTTCAAGGGTCTGTTGTTGAAGATCGCACAGCGGTTCATTCGAATCTGATCCACCCAAGGCAGCGCCTTATTGCGCGGCGCTGCCGACTGTCATGCGACAGAGGATCAATCCTATTTCTTCTTCGCCGCGGCAGCCGCCTTCATACGCGCCAGCAAGGCCGCCTTGTCGGTGCCCTTGCCAAAGGGATTCTTGTCGCTGCCCTTGGCGTTGTGTTCGCTGTGACGGGGCGCGTTCTTGCCAACCTTGGCATTGCCTGACTTCTTGTAATCCACGGGGGTCGCCTTTCTCGGCTGGGGGATGGCTGCCTATGGCGCAAACCGTGGTGCTTCACAAGCCTGCGTTCATGTCTCGGGTGTGGTCAGCGGCACGACCGTGCCGGGGGCCTCGTCGATTTCCTCGAAATCAAAGTTGTCCAGCCGCGCCGCCCGCTTGCCAGCCCGTTCGGCGGCGGTGCTGATCCCGTCCAGATCCTTGCGAGCCTGACCAAAGTGCAGGTTCAGCTTGTCCACCCGTTCCACCACGATTTCCACGTCGCGGTGCAACTGGCGCAGCGTCGTGCGGATGGCCCCCGCCTGCTCGCGCATCCGCGCGTCTTTCAGGATCGCGCGCATGGTGTTCAGCGTGGCCATGCAGGTGGTGGGCGACACGATCCACACCCGCGCATCGAACCCGGCCCGCACCAGTTCGGGAAAATTCGCGTGCAATTCGGCATAGACAGCCTCGGAGGGCAGGAACATCAGCGCACCGTCAGCGGTTTCACCTTCGAGGATATACTTGGTGGAAATATCGTTGATGTGCTTCCTGACCGCGACACGCATCGCCTTGGCCGCCTCGTTCAGATCCCACTCGGTCTTGGCCTTGCGCAGCGCCTCGTAAGCTTCCAGCGGGAATTTGCTGTCGATGACGATGGGGCCGGGCGGGTTCGGCAGGTGGATCAGACAATCGGCCCGCCGCCCGTTCGAAAGCGTCGCCTGCATCTGGTAGCTGTCACGCGGCAGCGCCTTGCTGACGATGTCGGTCAGCTGGATTTCGCCAAACGCGCCACGCGTCTGCTTGTTCGACAGGATGTCCTGCAAGGACAGCACGTCCCCCGACAGCTTGGTGATATTGTCCTGTGCCTTGTCGATCGAGGCCAGCCGCTCCTGCAACTGCGTCAGGCTGGTGGTGGTCTGTTTCGACGAGCCGTGCAGCGTCTCGCGCATCCGCTCCTGCATCTCGGTCAGCGCACGTTGGCTGCGCATGGCGTTGTCGGCCAACCGGTCTTGCATCTGTTGCTGCACATGGGCCAGCCGCGCCTCGACGGTCTGGATCATCTGGGCCTGGGCGTGTGCCTGCGTGTCGCTGACGGTCTGCAAACCACCCTGCAGCTGCGCCTGCCCCATGCCCAGCTGATGCACGTTCTGCCCCAACACCTGCATTTGCTGCGACAGCGGCATCGCCATCCGCGCAGAACGCCCCGCCGCGCGCACCGTGGCGATCAGCAGCACCACGATCAGCAGCAACAACAGCCCCGCCCCCGCAGCGGCCAACACCAGCGGATCGCTCAGCGCATAGGACTGCCCCGCAATCTCGATCATGTGCGCCCGAACAGCCGTTCGATATCGGCCAGCTTCAGCTCCACATAGGTCGGCCGCCCGTGGTTGCACTGCCCCGAATGCGGCGTTGCCTCCATTTCGCGCAGCAGAGCGTTCATCTCTTCGGCGCGCATCCAGCGCCCCGAGCGGATCGACCCGTGACAGGCCACGCGGCTCAGGATCGCCTCGATCCGCGCCTGCACGGTCTGGCTGCTGCCCATGTCGTCCAGTTCGTCCAGAATATCCTTGATCATCGCTTCGGCGTTGACCTCGCCCAGAATGGCCGGGGTTTCCCGCACGGCAATCGCACCGCCGCCAAAGGCTTCGATGCCCAGCCCCAGCCGTGCCAGATCGTCGGCCAACTCCAGCAAACGGGCGCAATCGCCATTGCTCAGCTCGACAATCTCGGGGATCAGCAGCGCCTGCGCCGCGACACCATTCTCGGCCATCTGGCGTTTCAGCTTTTCATAGACCAGCCGTTCATGCGCCGCATGCTGGTCGACAATCACCATGCCCGTGGCGGTCTGCGCGATGATGTAATTCTCGTGCACCTGCCCCCGCGCGGTGCCCAGCGGCAAGTCTTGCGGATCGCTTTCGGCCACGGGTTCGGGCGCGGCCACCTGCCCGCTGTAGTCCCGCGCCATCTCGGCAAAGCCGGTGGTCTGCTGCGGTGTCTGATATGGGGCTGCCCGCAACCCAAGGCTGGGCCGGTCCATCTGATAAACGCGCGGCGCACCCGCGTCGACGCTTGCCCCTTCAGGCCGCATCGCCTCGATCACGCCCCCCGCCACAGTGGACGACGCGCGGTGCCCCGCCCCCGCCAGCGCATGACGCAGCGCCGAGACAATCAGCCCCCGCGCCAGCGCCGGATCGCGAAAGCGCACCTCGGATTTCGCAGGGTGCACGTTCACGTCCACCAGCGTCGGGTCGCAATCCAGAAACAGCGCCGCCGCCGGATGCCGGTCACGGCTGAGGAAATCGAAATAGGCCCCGCGCAGCGCCCCCACCAACAGCTTGTCGCGCACGGGCCGCCCGTTCACGAACAGATACTGCGCCACGGCAGAACCGCGCGAATAGGTCGGCAGGGCCGCATAGCCGGTCAGGTGCAAGCCCTCCCGCTCGGCATCAATCGCCAGTGAATTGTCCGCAAACTCGCGCCCCAGCACCGTCGCCAGCCGCCCGTGCAACGCATCGAACATATCGCCGGTTTGCGCCTCGGCCACGAACACCGTGCGCGGGCTGTCGTTGCTGATGTCGCGCAACTCGAACCGCACAAAGGGCTCGGCCATCGCCAGCCGCTTGATGATGTCGGTGATCGCCTGCGCCTCGGCGCGGTCGGTGCGCATGAACTTCAGCCGCGCAGGCGTGGCATAGAACAGATCGCCCAGCGTCACCACCGTGCCCGCATTCAGCGCCACGGGCCGCACCTTGCCCATTGCGCCGCCTTCCACCTTGATCTGGAACGCCTCGGCCCCCGGCACGCGGCTGGCAATACTCAGCCGACCCACCGCCCCCAGACTGGGCAACGCCTCGCCGCGAAAGCCGAATGTGTGGATGTTCAACAGGTCCGATCCGTCGATTTTCGACGTGGCATGACGGCTCAGCGCCAGCGCCAGATCGTGCCCGGCAATCCCGCAACCGTCATCGGTCACACGGATCAGCGTCTTGCCGCCATCGGCAATGTCGATGGTTACCCGCCGCGCGCCCGCATCCAGCGCGTTTTCCACCAGTTCCTTGACCGCCGAGGCAGGGCGTTCAACAACCTCGCCCGCCGCAATGCGGTTGATCGCGCCCTCGTCCAGTTGCCGGATCACCGGGCGTGAATCGTTGATATTGTTGTCTGCTGTGGCCATGCCGCCATATCTAGCATGGCCGCGCCCGATTCTGAAAGCGTGAAGCCTGAGTTATCCACTGCCCTTTTCCAGGCCCCACCCTGTCAAAAAGGGGCAAGCCGCCCGCTGCGCCCTGCCCCTTCTCTGGTCCTAAAAATCCACCGCGAAGGGCCGACTTACGGAACGCTGTCAGATCTCCTCAGGCAGAACCAGATTCAGCACAACCGCCACCAGCGCCGTCGGCGCCACCGCACTTGTGGCCAGCGTCAGCACCACGCCGGGCAGATATTGCACCGCCGTCGGCACCAGGTTCAGACCCAAGCCCGCCGTCAGCGACACAGCAATAATCACCATGTTGCGGCGGTTCATCCTGACCTCGGTCAGCACGTTCAGACCGGCCGCCGCCACCATGCCGAACATCACGATCACCCCGCCGCCCAGCACCGGCAACGGCATCGACGCGATCACCGCGCCGATCTTGGGCAGCAGCCCGCAGACGATCAGCACCAGCCCGCCAATGGTCACCACATGGCGCGACATCACACCGGTCATGCCGACGATGCCCACGTTCTGGCTGAACGATGTGTTGGGCAGCCCGCCAAACACAGCCGCCACCGCCGTGCCCAGCCCGTCGGCATATGTGGCACCGGCAATCTCGTCATCCGTCGCATCGCGCCCCGCGCCCGCCTTGGTGGTGGCCGAGGTGTCACCCACAGTCTCAATCGCAGAGACCACACAAACCAGCGTCACCGCGATCACGGCACCCAGATTGAACTCGAACCCGAAAGGCATCGGCGTGATGCCGGTGATCCACGCTGCCCTGCCCACAGCGGCAAAGTTGACCATCCCCAGAACAAAGGCCAGCACATAGCCCGCAAGCAACCCGATCAGGATGCCCGAGTTGCCAAGCGACCCCTTGGCAAAGAACTTGAACGCCAGCGCCACCACAACCACGGTCAGCGCCACGGCCCAGTGTTTCAGCGAACCAAAGCTTTCCGCCGCCATCTGGAAATCCGCCGCGCCGCCTGCGGCGTATTTGATCGCGGTCGGGATCAGGTACAGACCAATCGCCAGAATGACCAACCCCGTGACCAGCGGCGGGAACAGCCAGCGCAGTTTTTTGATGAACGCCCCCAGACAGAAATGCAGAATCCCCCCAATCAGGCAGGCGCTTAGTGCCACGCCCATCCCTTGCGTCGCGGCAACACCAGCCAGCACACCCACAAAGGCAAAGCTGGTGCCCTGCATGATCGGCAACCGCGCGCCCACAGGGCCAAAGCCGATGGTCTGGAACAGCGTCGCAATCCCTGCAAACAGCATCGCCATCTGGATCAGATAGACCTGCTCGGCCCCGCCAAAGGCCAGCCCCGCCGCCCCTGCGACGATAATCGACGGTGTGACGTTCGACGCAAACATCGCCAGAACGTGTTGCAACCCCAGCGCAATCGCCTGCGGCATCGGGGGTGTTTCGTTGGGGTCCGCATAGGCACCCGGTGCAATATCAGTCATAAGCTGTTGTCCCTCATTGGTTCCAAGACCGTCTTCCTGCGGCTCTCGAAAACTATGCAGCCGGGGATCATCACCCATCAAGCAAAACCTCTTGCAGACAGACGCCACTGACGAACCTGCCAGCAAATCGGGCGCCCGGGGTCTGGACTCGCGGGGCGGGAAACCCTTTGCGCCCGCGGCGCGGCTGTGGTCAGTTGGAGCAACGTCGGGAGAGAACGCTATGGCCTCGGGATATTTGACAACGCATGTACTGGACACCAGCACCGGCCAGCCCGCCGCCGGCCTGTCGATCACGCTCTATCGTTATGACGCAACGGCCAAGGTCAAAGTGTCCCACATGGTCACCAACGCCGACGGCCGCACCGACAGCCCGATTCTGCCCGCCGAAGGCTTTCGCGAAGGCCAATACGAGCTGGAATTCGAAGCAGGCACCTATTTCGACACCATCGGCGTGCCCCCCGAAAGCCCACGGTTCCTGAACCGCATCCCGATCCGCTTTGGCATCTCGGACATCGACGCACACTACCACGTTCCGCTGCTGCTTTCGCCCTTCGGCTATTCCACCTATCGCGGCAGCTAAACCGCTTCATCTTGCCGGATAAACTCCAGGGGAGGCGCGCAGCGCCGGGGGCAGAGCCCCAACCGCACCTGCGCCAAAACCGGTCGTTCAGTCAAAAGAGATCACAAAAGCTGCCCCGTCGGCCGTCGCCTGATCGTCCAGCGCAATCCGTGCGCCATGTGCGGACAGCAAGGTTTGCACGATGGTCAGCCCCATGCCCGTGCCGCCCGCGTCGCGACGGGTGGTAAAGAACGGATCGAAAATGCGCGCGGCGTTGCCCGTGCCGATTCCCGTTCCGTCGTCTGCGACACGCAGCGCCTGCCCCTGCCATTCCAGCACCAGCCGCGCGGCCCCGTGCGCCGCGGCGTTCTGCGCCAGCTGGTCAATCACCACGGTCAGATCGGCCAAAGACAGCGGCACGCTGCCTTCCCGCTCGACCACAATCTGCACATGTCCAACCGATGCGGGCAAAGCCGACAGATGCGTCTGCCCCGGCCCACTGCTTTGACTGGCTGCCGCGTGTCGCTGCAACTGCGTCAACAATGTCTGCATCCGCGCCGCCGAAGCTTCGATGGTCTCGACCAGCTTGGCCTGATCCTGTGCGGGCAGGTCCGATTGCAGCAGCTCTGCCGCACCGCGCAGGCTGGTCAGGGGGGATTTCAGCTCGTGCGTGACATGGTCGGCATAGGCGCGCAGGCTGGCCGCGCGCGATTGCAGCGTGTCACCCATGGCAATCACACTGGCCCCCAGCGCGCCGAATTCGGGCGTGCCGAAATGCGTGGGCGGGGTGGCGTCGCTGCGCCCTTCGCGCACCGCGCGTGCATAGGCGGTCAGCCGCGCCACGGGCCGCAGCACCAGCCGCCACAGCAAGAACGCCAACACACCCGTCGACACAACCGCCATCCAGAAGATCAGCCAGCCGGTCTCGCCCCAGCCCAGAATATTGCCCGCCAGCCGGAACCACACGATCCCGATCAGCGGCAGACACAGAACCGCCGCCAGCGTCCCGCCGATGACAAAGGCCAGCGGCGGACGCCACTTTGCCTTTATCCGCGACATGGGCCCATCCGCACGCCAACGCCATGCACCGTCTCGACGGCATCGGCACAGCCTGCTTCGGACAGCTTGGACCGCAGATTGCGCAGGTGGCTGTCCACGGTCCGGTCGCTGACATGGATGTTGGCCCCATACATCGCATCGGTCAGCGCGGGCCGCGAGGCGACCTGCTCGGGCCTTTGCATCAGGTGGTCCAGCAGCGCCATCTCGCGGTTGGTCAGCGCCAGCGGCACGCCGGCAACGGCGCAGTGGTGGCGGGCCGCGTCCACCTCCAGAACACCCCGCGTGCGTGTCGTCCCCTGTTGCACAACGCTGCTGCGGCGCAGGATGGCACGCACGCGGGCCACCAGTTCGCGGGGCGAGAACGGCTTGGTCACATAATCATCGCCACCCAGTTCAAAGGCCAGCACGCGGTCGATCTCGTCCTCGCGCGCGGTCAGGAACAGCACCGGCGTCTGATCCGTGGTGCGCAGTTCGCGGCACATTGCCAGCCCGTCCATCTCGGGCAGGCCGATGTCCAGCACGATCAGGTCAAACCGCCCGGTGCGCCCCTTGGCCAGCCCTTCGGCCCCGTCGCCTGCAGCCTCGGTGCGGAAGCCGGCCTGTTCCAGCGCGATGCGCAGCACATCGCGGATTTGCGCGTCATCATCGACAATCAGAATGGTCTGGGCGCTCATTGGGTCATCTGCCTTGCTTCAATGGCCTGCAAGCTACGGCGCAGCCGCGCGTTGCGAAAGCCCCATTCCCGCCAGTCCGCAGGTTCGAACAGCTCCGGCCCGATGCCCGGCTGCAGCATCGGACACAAGGGATACCCTGTTTTTGCCTCGTGTCTGGTGACGGCGGGCAAGGCCCCTTCACCCAGGTAGCGGCAGATGTACCAGGAATCCTTTACCACCTCTTGCGTCAGATTGTGGCGCGCGATGATCCCGTCAAAGTTGATGAAAGCACAGACATAGATGGTCACCACGCCAATGCCGCCCGAACGCAGCAGCATCCAGCCGTTGTGCTTGCGCGCCGCCACCTGCCAGACCACCACGCCCAGCCCTGCGGCCACCATGCCCATCCAGACAAAGGCTGCCAGCCGCAGCCGCGTCAGCCCGTAGACATCCACATAGGTGTCCAGCCGCACCACCGAGGCCAGCACCAACGCCAGCGTCTGCGCCAGCCACGCCAGCAGCAACACCCGCAACAGCGGCTTCTCCTCGGCAAAGGGACGCGCCAGCACCGCAAACAACCCCGCCAGCAGCGCCGTCACCAGCAACGGATAAGCGCCGCGATGGGCATATGTCGCATGGCTCATCCCCTCGGGCAGGCCCGCGTCACCATACAGCATGACGATATCCATCACCGTCTGCACCGCGAACATCGCGTTGAACAGCACCAGCGACCGCGCGACCGAACCTGCGTTGATCACACCGACACGCCGCACCGTCTGACGCGCGGGGGCGGGCATCAGCCTGCTGTGCAGGCGCGCAGTCACCAGACAGGGCCAGATCAGCAGCGCCATCAATCCCCAGAACATCCCGCGCCACAGGTTCACCTCGGGCAGGCGCAGATCGTTCAGGCTTTGCGACCAGCGATCCAGAACCGGATTCGCTTCCAGCAGCAGCAAGGCAAAGACACCGCCCAAGATCACCGGCACCGCCCAGGCCTTGACCAGTCGCTCCAGATCCCAGCCAGACGGCTTTACCGACACCATTTGCCGCGCGGCCTGCGCCCCGTCGCGCACCGCGGCCACGGGACCGACCCACCACAACCGCAGCGCACTGCGGATCACCGCGGCACGCCTGATCCCCGCGACAAAGACCACAACCAGCGACAGGCCGACCATGCTGATCACCACCGACAGCGGCTGCACCAGCTCGACCAGCGGCAGCACCGCCAACGCCACGCCACCGCCTGCCTGCGATGCGACCCGCGCAGGCACATCCGCCAGCCAAATCGCCACACCGCCCAAAATCGCACAGAACAGCGCCAGCGACACACCCGCCGACACCTGCCAGACCAGCGCATCCGACAGCGCGATCAGCGCCACCAGCAGCGCCAGCCGCACCGGCCCCGTGCGGTCGCCCTGTCGCTCGGTCCGCTTGCGTTGCGACGGCTGGTCTATCCCGCCCAGCCACCAGCCATCGTGCTGCATCGCCAGCGGCACGCCGCGCATGATTGCCGTTTTCATATCAACTGCCTCTCAAGTCATTTTTTCTGCCCCCTCAATGCCAAAGCATTCGCGCAAGCCCCGCGCTCCGTTTGTGCAGTTTTTGCGCAAAGGCTGACGCCGCGCCGCGTCTTGCGCTTGTCGCCTGCCCGTGCCAGTTTTCAGACCTTGTTCCTTTGAAGGTGACCCCATGCTTCAACCCGCCACCACATCGCAGGACGCCCACCTGCCGCAGCTGACCCTGACCCGAAATCCGGGCATGGATCTGGACATGAACTGGGTCCGCGCCGTGCAGGCCAACACCTCGGCCATCGAACGCCGCGCCGCGACACTGCCCGCCCGCCGATCGGTCAAGAAGGACTATCAGGCGGCATGGCTGCTCAAGGCGGTGACCTGCATCGACCTGACCACCCTGTCCGGCGACGACACCGCCGCCCGCGTCCGCCGCCTGTGCGCCAAGGCGCGCCAGCCGGTGAACGCTCAAGTGCTGGCGGCGCTGGACATGCCGGGCATCACAACCGGCGCGGTCTGTGTCTATCACGAGATGGTCGAAACTGCTGTGGCCGCGCTGGAGGGGTCGGGCATTCCGGTCGCTGCCGTTTCCACCGGCTTTCCCGCGGGCCTGTCGCCCTTTGACCTGCGCATCGAGGAAATCCGCCGCAGCGTCGCCGCAGGGGCATCCGAAATCGACATCGTCATTTCCCGTCGGCACGTTCTGGAAGGCAACTGGCAGGCGCTCTACGACGAAATGCGCGAAATGCGCGCCGCCTGCGGCGATGCCCACGTCAAGGCGATCCTTGCCACCGGCGAATTGGGCACCCTGCGCAACGTCGCCCGCGCATCACTGGTGTGCATGATGGCCGGTGCCGATTTCATCAAGACATCCACCGGCAAGGAAAGCGTGAACGCCACCCTGCCCGTCAGCCTGACCATGATCCGCGCGATCCGCGACTATTACACCGCCACCGGCATCCACGTCGGCTACAAACCTGCGGGTGGCATTTCCAAGGCCAAGGACGCGATCACCTACCTTGCCCTGATCAAGGAAGAGCTCGGCGCACGCTGGCTGCAACCCGACCTGTTCCGCTTTGGCGCGTCGTCCCTGCTGGGCGACATCGAACGCCAGCTCGAACACCACGTCACCGGCAACTATTCCGCCGCTCACCGCCATCCGATGGGATAAATCATGACCGTGAAAGAGATTTTTCAGACGATGGACTATGGCCCCGCCCCCGAATCCGCCGAAGAAGCCCTGACATGGCTTGTCGATCAGGGCAGCCGTTTCGGCCATTTCATCGACGGCCAGTTCACCAAGCCCGCCACAGGCTTTGACAGCACCAACCCCGCCACGGGCGAGGCACTGGCGACCCTGACGCAGGCCACACAGGCCGATGTGGACAAGGCCGTGGCCGCCGCCCGCAAGGCACAGCCCAAGTGGGAAAAACTGGGCGGTCCGGGCCGCGCACGCTCCCTTTATGCTATCGCGCGTCTGCTGCAAAAACACAGCCGCCTGTTCGCGGTGCTGGAAACGCTCGACAACGGCAAACCGATCCGCGAAAGCCGCGACATCGACATTCCACTGGCGCAGCGGCATTTCTACTATCACGCGGGCATGGCCCAGCTGATGGAAGACGCCCTGCCCGACCGCGCGGCACTGGGCGTCTGCGGCCAGATCATCCCGTGGAACTTCCCGCTGCTGATGCTGGCCTGGAAAATCGCGCCCGCACTGGCGATGGGCAACACCGTGGTGCTGAAACCTGCCGAATACACCTCGCTGACCGCCATCCTGTTCGCCGACATCTGCCGTCAGGCCGGCCTGCCTGCGGGGGTGGTCAACATCGTCACCGGCGACGGGGCGGTGGGCGAAATGATCGTGAACGCCGACGTGGACAAAATCGCCTTTACCGGCTCGACCGCCGTGGGCCGCCGCATCCGCGAGGCCACCGCAGGCACCGACAAGGAACTGACGCTGGAGCTGGGCGGCAAGTCCCCCTACATCGTCTTTGACGACGCCGATCTGGATTCAGCTGTCGAGGGGCTGGTTGATGCCATCTGGTTCAATCAGGGACAGGTCTGCTGCGCAGGATCGCGCCTGTTGGTGCATGAACCCGTGGCGGAACGGTTCTATACCAAACTGCGCGCCCGCATGGACAAGCTGCGCATCGGCAACCCGCTGGACAAAAGCATCGACGTGGGCGCCATCGTGGATGCGACCCAACTGAAAACCATCACCGACATGGTCGCCGCCAACGGCGATGGCGACATGCACCAGACGGTGTGCGACATGCCCGCGCGCGGCTGTTTCTACCCGCCGACGCTGATCACCGGCCTCGATACCGCGCATCCCTTGATGCAAGAGGAAATCTTTGGCCCGGTTCTGGTCGCCACCACCTTCCGCACACCTGCGGAAGCGGTCGAGCTGGCCAACAACACCCGCTACGGGCTGGCGGCAACGCTGTGGACCGAAAACATCAACCTTGCGCTGGACGTGGCCCCCAAACTGGCCGCCGGTGTGGTCTGGACCAATGCCACCAACCTGTTCGATGCCGCCGCAGGGTTCGGCGGCGTGCGCGAAAGCGGCTTTGGCCGCGAGGGCGGCTGGGAAGGGCTGGCCGCTTACACCAAGCCAAAAGATGCAAAGAAACCCCTGCCTCTGATCGCGCCGTTCGAGGGTGACAAAGGCCCCGCCGAGGGTATCGACCGCACCGCCAAGCTGTACATCGGCGGCAAACAGGCGCGCCCCGACGGCGGCTATTCGGCGCCGGTCTATGGCAAGAACGGCACCCTGCTGGGGCACGCTTCCCAATCGGGCCGCAAGGACGTGCGCAACGCGGTTGAGGCAGCGCAGGCGGCCAAGGGCTGGGGCAAGACCACCGGCCACCTGCGGGCGCAAATCTTGTACTACATTGCCGAAAATCTGTACGCACGTGCGGACGAATTCGAAGCCCGCCTGAACGCCCTGCAAGGCGGGCGCACCGGCGCGCAAGAGGTCAGCGACAGCATCAACACCCTGTTCACCGCAGCAGCCTGGGCCGACAAATACGATGGCCAGGCCCACGGGGTTCCGATCCGTGGCGTGGCGCTGGCAATGAAAGAACCCACCGGCGTGATCGCGGCACTCTGCCCCGATACACACCCTCTGCTGGGTCTGGTGTCGCTGATGGCCCCCGCCATCGCCATGGGCAACCGCATCATTCTGGGCGCGTCGCAACCCTTTCCGCTGGTGGCCACCGATTTTTACCAGATCCTCGATACGTCGGACGTACCTGCCGGCGTGGTCAACATCCTGACCGGCCCGCACGAGGCACTGGCCGGCACAATGGCCCGCCACATGGACATCGACGCGGTCTGGTCCTTCTCGGATCCGGCCCTGTCGGAAACCATTCGCAAGGGTTCGGCCAGCAACCTCAAACGCACATGGATCGCCGCCAGCCTGCCCGCAACAAAAGACGCGCTTGCCGCCGCGACGGAGATCAAGAACATCTGGATTCCCTACGGCGAATAACCCGCTTTCTTTTGGCCTGAAATATCCCGGAGTTTGAGGCAGAGCCTCAACAAGAAGCGCCCGCCAAAGGCGGGCGCAAACATCGCATGACCCGTCAGGGTCTCATTTTCCGATCACTGCGCGGGTATCACTCAGGCAGCGGGCCGGTTTCCAGCCCGACAGGCTTGCCCACAACGACAAACTGCAACCCGTCCGGGTCCAGCAATTCGCCCGCGACCCGTTTCACATCCGCCAGGGTGACCGCTTCGACCTTTTCGTTGCGTGTGGCAATATAGTCGATCGGCAGGCCCAGCATCTGCATCCCCACCATGATCCGCGCAATCGGCGC